>CAYGSW010000255.1:0-8122 GCA_964352535.1 uncultured Granulosicoccaceae bacterium
CGCCTTCGCCACTGCCTGATGGTGCGCCAGGTCAATCATTGGATGATTTGTTGGTCGGTGGTAATGTTCCAACAGTAAGAAGTGGATTCGATGATTGGTATGATAATCTAACTCCTGCTGAGTTTGATCGGCTTTGGGTAAATGAACGGTATAGAGATAGAATTAAGGAAGGGATTCGCGATCCCGGCGGTGAGCATGAATGGTGTATGGCATGCAAAGCGCCACAATTCAAACGCTGGGGAGTTTCGATGGATGAAATTAAACGATTTCGCACCAAGACAGCTGATCTTGAATGGGTGATACCGCCGGGTCGTGCCAATGCAGGAACGACTGGCTACCACAACCAAAATTCAGGGCCACAAACGGGCTCCACACGGTTGCACAATGAGTTACAAAAGATTACTGACGAGAGTCTAACTCTTGAAGAATTCAACAGTCGGGTGACAGAACTCGCAATTGAATGGAATATCCAACCCGGTTTGCTTAGTTTGCCGAGTGTAAACTGACAATTTAAGTGACTGATAACTATGGACATTGAACTCATCAACGCGAGTAACGAACTTCAGAGAAGCTGGCAAAAGCACTGGCGAGAGGCACTTGGCGAGCCTACTGATGACATGCCAGAAGATGTCAGTTGTGACTTCGCATTGCACTTTGACATCTGGACGCTAGACGATAGAAAACTAAGCGACTGTTTCACTCTTTTTCCTGAGGGATTGAAAATGCTCGAGAGAGCGCAGGAGCTTCGCAGTATTGTTCCGGCAATTAAACCTATAGATGATGCAGTGCTACTCAAACATCTTGAGGACACAAACATTCGAGTCGAAAGTGTGATTTCGAAAACACGTGACAAGAGAGCAATTGCCGAAAATGCTGAAAAAAAAGCTGTTTCGAGAAGAACTGTATATCGAGGGGATGAGGCTTATCGATTAGAGGTATTTAAGTCAACGGATGCTGTGACTGTTGCTCTAGATGCTATTGTTGGAGACTTATTCATGAAAAATCATGGCGATGTGGGATACGCTGCTTTCCGTTTTTTATGTGAGCCTTTCTACCAGATTTCAAGCTACACGGTCATTCGTAACGCTATCTTGTGGGCTGCTTTGATAGATGTATTCGATGAGGATCCTTATGAATCTATTGTAGAGTTATACAAGGTGAGCGCTCAGGCCGGATGGAGTAATGACGAATTGTTTGTATTTATAAAGCAATAGTTTTGTATCTTCAAATCAATCCTTGTTTAGTTGTAACTTATGTGGACTCCCCCTGTGTCAACAACAAATTTGCATAAATGAAGAAATAGATGCGTACTTATGTACGAGCTCTTGATTGAGTAGCGAACTCAGGCTCTGTGATATTTACGCGGGACGTGTTTTCAATTCTACTCAACGAGCTCAAGGCTCTTTGTTACAAGCTGAGTTAACACGCTGATTTTTATCTTCGTTTGTGCATCTTCATTGTTGGAACGCTGTTTAGACGGTTATCGTTTCCGCCTCATATTCGGTGCCGTACGTGAGCATGGCAAATGCCGTTCTGACGTTTTTATTTGCCAACGCTACTGCAGCAATTTTCTTACCTCGTCGCGCGACCAGCTGTTGTATCCACAACTCCTTCCTGGTGACGGCTACCCGTTTGATCACTTGGCTTACAACGGCCATGGCGCCGGTAATGAGCTGGCTCCTGAGTAAACTGTTTTTCACATACCTGCCGATTGAGCCCAATCTAACCTTGCCGCCTGATGTATGCTGTATCGGTGTCAACCCAATGCATGCTGACGCATCCTTGCCCTTGCAAAACGAACCCAAGTCGGCGCAGCCTAGTGCGATGTACAGATTCACGGCATTGATCACGCCCACGCCCTCAAGTTTGAGTAGCCGCTTGCAATCGTCATGCTGCTCGACCAGTTGCTCCAGAGATTTATCGTAGACCGAAATGGATTTGAGAATGCACAGATGGTGTTGCCAGGCGGAATACAAAGCTTCCCTGAAGGCTGGCGAAAACTCATTCTCAGCATCCTCGAGCACCGATTCTATCACTCCTCCCAAACCACCCTTTCTAGCGCTAATACGAATATTAAACTCCAATAGCAGCGCTTTAAGTTGATTGCCTGAGGCCGTCTTCTGTTTTACCGCCAGTTCTCGCAAACGCAGGATGGATTGCAACTGTTGCTGCTCGACAGTCTTGCCTTTGATGAAACTGATGTCCGGTAGCAATGATGCCTGAACAATCGCTAATGCATCATTTTTGTCTGTTTTCTGGTTTTGCCTGATCTTGGACACCAAATCTGCTGATATCAAATGTGCGGCATGACCAGCCTGTACTGCTTTTTGCTTCCAATAATTTGATGTGCCGCAGGCTTCGAAAACCACTGTCGTCTCAGAGCTGGTGAACAGCCACTCCTCAAACTCATGATGTTTCATTTCGGTGTTTGATTGCACTTTATCGCCTGTGTAAACACACACCTGGATAACATCTTTTGCCAAATCAACGCCAACAATAGTATTCTTCATGCGGGACTCCGTAATGTGAATTGTGTCAGAACGATTACATTAACCCACTTCTGTGAGGAGGTGGGGGAGTCCAATTATCTACTCAGGCTGACCAAGCTCAATCAGATGCACGCTGGATCGAAAGCGTTGCCTTGGAACGCATCGCGTAGCGAATTCAGAATGTTTCGTCCCTGTTTTCGTGCAGTCGATAGATAGCCGCGAAAGCGACAAAAACGATGCGCTCCATGCTCAGACCGAAAGCAACCCGATATTTTCTGTTTTACTTTTGCCATCCGCACATCCCGTTCTGCCAGATTGTTGTGTACGCCCTGCCAAGGTGTACATGTTCAGTAGGTTCAAATCCTACCCGGGCAACTATCGCTCCACCCGGAAGCACTTTGGAGCAGTTCAGGAGGCAACGAATGGGCTGAAGTATCTAAAGAAAAGGCGTCCTTGGGACGTCAGCGATTGCACAGGCCGTAGCGTGCAGCGAACACTAAGCAGGCCTCGAAAAGGTTGGATGCGGCTGTAGACTCGCCATAATAACGAGGAATACTGACACGCAGGATGGATAGAGTGATATGCGAAATCCTGCGGGCCGCCGGGGTAGTGGTGATGGCATGTGCAAGAGAGAACATGTACGCAACAGGGGAAGCCTGTCGGACTAGAAGATCACGAGTGCGTGGTTGGAAAACGGGACACCGGTGACGGCGAGTCTTGGGTTTGGCAGGTGGCGGATGGGCCTGTAGTACCGTTGAAATCGGGTAATGCCGATGGAGGAAAGGGGCCCTGGTTTATGGGAGTGATTCAAAGTGACAAGACCAGAGAGATTGGCGCAAAGCCTATTAACTCCAGCAGTATCGGTTCGGAAGTTACAGAGAACGCTGTATGCGAAAGCTAAAGCACAGCCAGAGTATCGGTTCTACAGTTTGTGGGACAAAATCCACCGTTGGGACATTCTGCATGCCGCCTATTTGCGTTGCCGTAAAAATAAAGGTAGCGCTGGAGTGGATGGTCAGAGTTTCCAACAGATTGAGTCTGATGGACTATTGAGCTGGTTGGCTGAACTCGAAGAGGAGCTGCGTACCGGGCACTACCGTGCGCAGCCTATTCGTCGGGTATGGATTCCAAAACGCAACGGTAAATTACGCCCTCTGGGTATTTCTTGCATCCGTGATCGGGTGGTACAGATGGCAGTCAATCTGGTGTTGATGCCGATTTTCGAATCGGACTTTAGCGATAGCCAGTATGCTTATCGACCGAAAATCGATGCAAAAATGGCCGTACGCCGGGTGTACTTTCATGTCAGTCAGCGGGGTTTACGTGAAGTTGTTGATGCAGATTTACAAGACTACTTCACGACCATTCCACACGGGCCTTTGATGAAATGTGTGTCACGTCGGGTGAGTGATGGAAAAGTGTTGCACTTGATTAAGCACTGGCTGGAAGTGCCAGTGGTTGAGCAAGTAAAACACTCGACCATCTACAGCCGTGAAGCGGCGAAAAGTCATCGAGGTATCGCACAGGGAAATGTGATCTCACCGTTACTAGCCAACTTGTATTTCAGGCGATTCGTTCTTGCTTGGGAGAAATTTGGTTTTGACCAACGGCATCAAGCGCAAATCGTGAACTATGCTGATGATCTGGTGTTGTGTTGCGCGCCCGGAAACGGGATCGCCGCACTGGAGAGCATGAGAATGCTCATGACACGCTTGGGGCTAAAGGTCAACGAGGAGAAAACAGCGGTACGACAGTTGCCAGAAGAATCACTGGATTTTCTAGGTTATACCATCGGTCGATATTACAACCGTTGGGGAAAACCGTATGTGGGCACACGTCCATCAAAGATGGCGATCCAGTCGCTGACACAGCGCATTCACGAGGAAACAGCACGCAGTTGGTATTGGACAACGCCGGAAGATCGTATTGAATGCATCAACCGGGTGATTCGTGGATGGGCCAATTATTTTAATCAAGGTCCAGTCTTCGACTCATATCAACAAATCCAACGCTACACTGAGCGCCGACTTCGACGTTGGTTGGTGAAAAAGCACAAACAGAGGGGACGATCCGGGGTTCGATTGTATTCAGATGAATACCTGTACGAACATCTTGGTTTACACCGTCTGCCAAGCTCGAAAGCCGAGTTGCTGAGCGCGAAGGCCTATTGACCATAAACGAAAGCCGGATGCGTTAGTAGCGCACGTCCGGTTTGATGAGCGGGGTGTGGAAACGGAGCCCTTAGGGATACCGCGCCACATTCCGACTCTACCGAATGGCACGCTCAGGTCGTATACGAACGCTAGCGTTTCATGTTTATGAAACACCAATCTATCGTGTAGGTTCTTGGCTTTGTGTTGCTTGACACGCCCTCGTTTTGTTAATGTTGGTGCGGCAATAATCGGCAGCTCAGTACTGCCATTGCGAAGAATCCGGCTGTAGCGTTATTCATAGTAGCTAACACGCACTTTCGAAAGAGTGTCTTTACCTGCTGCCAGCGTAGCTTCCACCTCGGCTTTCGCTTCCAAGAGGCAGTCGATCATCTTACTGGCCCATTGTTGCTCATATTGCTCATGGGCGTGGATCAACTCTCTGAGATGATGAGCGTTACACAAGACGTGAAAACTGATCCTCCCCAGTGTTGTATTGCGGTTTAAATCGTAATCCGCCCCTCGATCCATTCCGCACTATTGCGTTCTGTAGTGTTTGAGAAAACGGCATAAATCGGTACACAGCTGACTGGCAATAGCCGTCAACGTTTGTACACGTAATGCGTAGCCATTTGGGGCTTTGATTTGGCACACTGACGCGTGAGCTATCCACCAGAGGAGAAAGTGGCCCGCCACGGTACACCCCGTGCGGGCCGTGTCCAGTGCTGTGCAAGTGCGTTTGGTGCGGGCCGCGCAGGTACGCTGAGCACTGGCGAGGACTGCGTTACCGAGAAGCAGTGGCGCAACAGTTCATGGAAGGTCTTATTGCAAACGCTGCAGTGGTGGCCGGTATTGTCGTGGGCATGGCGGCAGCAACCGCTGCAGGTTATGGCGCGGTAGCTATAGCGGTGGTGACGGGCATCGGCTGGGCGCTGGCAGGCTATGAGGCCGGTAAGTTCATGGTCAGTACGATTCAGCTTGCGCTGGACTTGAGAGATACCCCGTTGTGTGATCGAAAGAAGCTCAAGGAACAGGGCAAGCAGTTAGCCAATTCGGTTGTGGCATTGGGTACGGAGCTGGCTTCCAGCGCCTTGCTGGGTGGCTTGGGCAAGATGGCAGAGGCGGCCAGAACGGCCAGGAATTTTGCTGAGGATAGTGCCTATACGCTGTGGCGAAAGATCCGGGATCTGCTGCGTCGTGATGACACCAGTGGAGGTCTGTGCTCGTTTTCTGGTGACACGTTGGTGGTAACCGAGAACGGGTACAAGCCGATACAGAACATCACAGCAGGCCAGGATCGCGTCTGGGCAAGAGATGAGCAAACCGGACGGATGGGCTGGCAGGATGTGCTGGCCCAGTACAGCAACCGTTATGCAGAGACCGTTCACATAACCGCTGTCGACCAACGAGGCCATAGCCAGACGATCAGCGCTAACCGTATTCATCCGTTCTTCGCTCGCATAGCCGCCGGTGCGCTGGTAGCGACATCAAGTGTGCCTGCCATGGCCAGTGAAGGGCATGTGTATCAGGGCGATATTGCCGGTGGTGCGTGGATAGATGCCCAGCATCTGCAGGTCGGTGACCAGTTACTGAGTCAGAACAATCAGTGGCAACGCGTGCAATCGGTGGACGTCGACGCGCAACCTCTACAAGCCTATAACCTGAGCGTTGATGAGTATGCCACCTACTTTGTGGCAGGCGAGCCGGAGGCTGATGCCGTCTGGGTGCATAACCGGTGTTTTGGTGCACTGCCGGATACGCATGTGTCCACCGGCGAGCTTACAGCCTATAACCAGCCGATCTATCATGACCCTAAAAACCCGAATGATGAGCTCTACCTGGGTCATGATGGCAGGTTCTACGACATCAATGAGCATCCGCCAACAGCGCGCAACGATGTTGATGAATTGCAGATCAATCGACAGACAGAGCTGCACGGTGGTTATCGCTACGATAACGACGGTAACGTACTCGGACCAGGTGGAGCGACGTATGAGCCGACGGGGCGCTATGATGATCAGGGTTATGAGATATTCAAGAACCAGAACTCGTCAAACTACAAGACGTTCCACGATGATCAGGCGCACAGCGTCAAGTCACCGTACCGGGATCGAAACTCGCAGATTGGTCTGACAGGTGAGCGTCGCACGACGCAGGAGATGATCGATAATGGGTGGGAACCGATAGGCAATACGCAGTCGGCTGGCGGTGATTTTGACAGTGCGGTTGATGGTTATAAGGGTACGCAAGGGATTGATGGTATTTTCAAGCGCAAGATTGCCGGAAGTGATCCGGTTCAGTACGAGTACGTGGTGGTGGAGACCAAGGCAAGTGTGAATGGCAGTGCTGGCGACTTGGCGACGTTGACGAATGGGGAGAGGCAGATGTCGGAGGAATGGTTGAGAGATAGACTAGGGAAGTTTTTCCCGAATGGCAGCGGTGGGAGTGACCTGGAGGCGCTGACCGATCAGTTGGATGAGGGTAATATAAGATTGGTGAAAGCCGACGTCACTAATGTCAACGTTGGTGAGTCTGGTAGTGGTTCAATCAAATTCGAGGAAATTAACTTGGTTGGTCGCAAAGAGGTCACTCTCGGTAATAATTGGAATCCATGAAAAACCCTATGAGTAGCAAGCGATATGAGTGAGCAACTGAGAGACACCCGTAGACCAAGAGAGTTCTGGGACGAGAAGCATAGGAGCTTCCATAGAATAAAAAGCAGTAATAGTGCCTTCTTTGACAATGTTCAGGAACGCTTGAAAACCAGTGACACCATTCAGCCGGTGTATGGCCTGTTCAACTATGCAGAGAATTTCATGGATGTGATCAACATCTGCTATGCCAAGGGTGATTCACTGGATGAGATCCGGGCAACGTATGTCATTCCGGGGCTGGGCAGATACCGGCAGTTGGTCGGTGAGATCGAACGGTTTCGTGGGCAGATGGATACAGAACATTTTTACGATCGGCTCCAAAAACCCAGTGCTATCCATTCCGCCTACACGTTACTCGCATGGTGGCTGTGCTTCGAGGCTGATGAGTCAGCTATCAGTGAATTGGCACCCTATGTAGCTCCGGCAGGCGATGACCGATTGCTGGATACCATTTTGCACCGTTACCAGCCTGATCGCGAGGTTGCCGAGAAGCCATCCTGCGCACGCAGTTTTGGTGTGCTGGACCAAATGATAGACGCCACACCGGACAAACGTATCAAGCTGGCGGAGAAGTATCTGACCAACTGGGGTAAGACCGTGGGCACTCTGAAAGCGCTGAGGTCTTTAGGTATTCAAGGCGAATCGGGGCTTAAGTCAAACGAGGATCTGAATGCGAGTGAGCAAGCGCTTGGACTGGCATACAAGGGTTTCTGGGCCTGGGAACTGGCACTGGTAGTGCGCTTTTTTGACATCGACGACAGTTCGTTTGCCGATAATGAATTTTATCCCGTGGATCTGGTCCGCTATCGGGCGGGTGCCAGCGAGTAAG
>CAYGSW010000256.1:0-8117 GCA_964352535.1 uncultured Granulosicoccaceae bacterium
GTCAGGAAGTTACTGTGATCCAGGTATTGCCGCCCTGATCTACCACTAGCCAGATCGGCTCCGCTTATTTCACTTCTTCCAGCTCGATGAGCGTGCCGTGAAAATCCCCCGGATGCATGAAGATGACAGGGTTGCCATGGGCACCGATTTTTGGTTCACCGTCGCCAAGAATGCGAGCACCTTTGGCGAGTAAGTCGTTTCTTGCAACAATAACGTCAGGCACTTCCATGCAGATATGGTGCATTCCGCCGCCTGTGTGTTTTTCCAGGAACCGACTCACGGGTGAGCCATCGCCTAGCGGTTCAAGTAGTTCTATACGCGTGTTGGGCAGGTCGATGAACACCACGGTGACGCCATGTTCTGGCAGGCTTTGACGCTCTGAGAGAGTAGCGCCCAGCATGTGTTGCCAGCTATGACAGGCCTTGTCCAGATCATCGACAACCAGTGCGACATGGTTGAGTCGACCAATCATGCTTCAAACTCAATGATGACATCGTCAACCGCCAGACTTGCGCCTACCGTGGCGACAATAGCGGCGACCGTACCATCAACCGCAGCTGTGAGCGTGTTTTCCATTTTCATGGCTTCGATAATGGCCAGATCCTGACCTGCTTTTACGCTTTCACCTTCATTCACGAGTACTTTCATGAGAAGCCCCGGCATGGGTGAAAGCAGCATGCGCGACATGTCACCCGCCTCCTTCACCGGCATGTGGTGCATCAGCGCAGCAACATGTGGATCAACAACAACGAAGTTGCGCACCGATCCACCCTGACTCAACCGCCATTGATTACCAATTCGCTCGGTGCCCACCCGCACCTCGATATCGTCAATGAACGCATGGAACAGCCAGTCACCGGGCGCCCAGTTGGTTTCGATACTGGCCAGTTTGTTGATGGCCACGTCAACTTGTTCATCGCCCTCAAACACGCAAAGATGTTCACCCAGATCATCGTCAGCCTTATCAAGCGCGATAGCCGCCATGACTGAGGATATAGCCACATCGGGTGCATTGACCACCTGATGATCACGCAGGCGAGAACGCCATTCGACCCACGCTGCAATCATTGGCATGACTTCCAGCGCCTCGCTTTCGAATGTACTGCTGTTGAAGCCATCGGGGAAATGATCTTCAATGAACTGCGTGGTCAGATCGCCTGATTGCAGTGAAGGGTGGGCGAACAACGCTGCAAGAAACGGCAGATTACTTTGTACACCTTTGATTCGGTACGCATCTATCGCTGCCTGCATGTGTTCTACGGCCTCCATCCGGGTGGGTGCCCAGGTAACAAGCTTGGCAATCATCGGATCGTAGAACATCGAGATTTCGCCACCTGCATCAATGCCGGTATCCACGCGTGTATAGGCACCGTTGTCAGATTCCAGTGTATCGGGTGGTGCGTAGTGCGTGATGCGTCCGGTTGATGGCAGAAAACCGCGGTCCGGGTCTTCAGCATAAACACGAGCCTCAAACGACCAGCCGTTAATCTTCACATCTGATTGTGCCAGTGGTAAGGGTTTCTGGTTAGCAACATCAATCATAAGCTCAACCAGGTCTACCCCGGTTATGCACTCAGTGACAGGATGCTCCACCTGCAGGCGGGTGTTCATTTCCAGAAAGTAGAAGTTCTCATTGGCGTCAACGATGAATTCAACCGTACCTGCCGATTGATAATTCACAGCTTTTGCCAGTGCCACGGCCTGTTCGCCCATGGCTTTACGGGTGGCCTCACTGATAAAAGACGATGGTGCCTCTTCAATGACCTTCTGGTGTCTTCTCTGTATGGAGCACTCACGTTCACCCAGATAGACGCAGTTGCCATGTGCATCGCCGATCAATTGAATTTCGATATGCCGAGGTTGCACGATGAATTTTTCAACAAAAACGCGATCATCACCGAAGGCGTTACGCGCCTCATTTTGCGCAGCGATAAACCCATCGCGCACATCATCGAGTGTCTGTGCCACACGCATGCCTTTGCCGCCGCCGCCAGCGGATGCCTTTAACATGACAGGGCAACCGATTTTCTTAGCCACCACATAAGCTTCGTCAGCATCTGCCATTGCTTCAGGGCTGCCGGGAACCGTATTAACCCCTGCGCTATCAGCCAGTTTCTTGGACTCTATCTTGTCACCCATGACTTCAATCGCATGCGTGCCCGGCCCGATGAAGATGACGCTGGCGTCGCTGAGAGCACTGGCAAACTTTGAATTTTCTGACAAAAAGCCAAAGCCCGGATGTACGGCATCTGCACCAGTCTGTTTGATGGCATCGAGAATGTTATCGATACGCAGGTAGCTGTCCGCCGAGGCATTGCCACCGATATGCACAGCCTCGTCAGCCTGTCTGACATGTAGCGCTCTGGCATCGGCATCCGAATAGACAGCAACCGTTGCAATGCCCAGCCGCCTGGCGGTACGAATAACACGGCAGGCAATTTCACCACGATTGGCGATGAGTATTTTCTTTATCATTTGTGTGGTTGCCTACAGTGGAATGTTGTCGTGCTTTTTCCAGGGATTTTCCAGCTGCTTGCTGCGCAGCATATCCAGGTCACGGCAGATGTGTGCTCGCGTGCTCTGTGGGCGTATCACATCATCAATGAACCCCAGACTGCCTGCTACAAACGGATTGGCGAACTTCTCGCGATACTCTTCGGTGCGTGCCTCGATGCGTTCCGGATCATTGCGATCGGCGCGGAATATGATTTCTACCGCACCTTTGGGCCCCATGACGGCTATCTCAGCCGAGGGATAGGCGTAGTTGATATCGCCACGCAGATGTTTTGAAGCCATGACATCGTAAGCTCCACCATATGCCTTGCGGGTGATGATGGTGATTTTGGGCACAGTGGCCTCGCCGTAGGCAAAGAGCAGCTTGGCCCCATGCTTGATGATGCCACCGTATTCCTGTGCCGTACCCGGCAGGAAGCCCGGTACATCAACAAAGGTGACGATGGGGATGGAAAATGCATCGCAAAAGCGTACAAAACGTGCAGCCTTACGGCTTGCATTAATGTCCAGACAGCCTGCCAGGACCATTGGCTGGTTGGCCACAAAGCCAACGGTGTCCCCATTCATCCGGCCAAAACCGATAACAATGTTGGCCGCAAAATCTGCCTGAATTTCGAAAAAATCCTCTTCATCGCACACACGCGTCACGAGTTCGCGAATGTCGTAGGGCAGGTTAGGGTTGTCGGGAATCAGGCTGTCCAGTGCGGGAATCTGGCGTGCTGCATCATCCATGGTCTGGCGGTGCGGTGCGGTTTCGCGGTTGTTGGAAGGCAGAAAATGCAGAAAGCGCCGTACTTGCATTAAGGTGTCGATGTCATTGTCGAAAGCGCCATCGGCCACACTGCTTTTGCTGGTATGTGTGCCGGCACCGCCGAGCTCTTCCTGCGTGACCTCTTCGTGGGTAACTGTCTTGACCACTTCCGGGCCCGTAACAAACATGTAGGAAGTGTCTCGAACCATGAAAATGAAATCAGTCATGGCCGGGGAATACACTGCGCCACCGGCACAGGGCCCCATGACCAGAGAGATTTGCGGGATAACGCCGGATGCAAGGATGTTCTTCTGGAATACATCGGCGTAACCGCCCAATGAGGCTACCCCTTCCTGAATTCGCGCACCGCCCGAATCATTGATGCCGATAACCGGTGCCTGTACTTTCATGGCATGGTCCATCAGCTTGCAGATCTTGCGTGCGTGTGCTGCTGAAAGCGAGCCACCCAGAACCGTGAAGTCCTGACTGAAGGCAAACATCAATCGACCATCAATGCGTCCATAGCCAATAACAACGCCGTCGCCGGGTACTCTGTTGTTCTGCATGCCGAAATCATGACAATCGTGCTCGACAAACATGTCCCATTCACGGAAGGTATTCGGGTCAAACAGTACGGCCAGCCGTTCGCGTGCTGTCAGCTTGCCTTTGGCATGTTGCGCATCAATGCGTTTAGCACCTCCACCTGCAAGGGCAGCGGCTCTTTTCTCGTCTAGTCGGGAATGGATGGTGGTCATTTTTTACCCTGTGCAAAGCCCAGCGAACGCAGGCTCTTGGTGATATCGTCCAGTACGCTGGGATCTTCGATAGTGGCTGGCATGGTCCAGTCAGTGTCGTCGGCAATGGCCCGTAAGGTTGCGCGCAGTATTTTTCCGGAGCGTGTTTTTGGTAGCTTGTCGACAACAGCCACTGATTTGAATGCGGCCACGGGGCCGATATCCTCTCGCACCTTCTGAACAAGTTCAGATGCGATCTGCTCGTGTGATTTCGTGCAGCCAGCATTGAGTATGACAAGCCCTACGGGAAGTTGCCCTTTAAGTTCATCACGAGCACCCATGACAGCGCACTCTGCAACGTCCGGATGATTGGCCAGCACCTCTTCCATAGCGCCTGTTGATAGTCGATGGCCCGCTACGTTGATCACATCATCGGTGCGTGCCATGACGAACACATAGCCGTCGTCATTGATATACCCGGCATCTCCGGTTTCGTAATAGCCGGGAAACGCGTCGAAATAGGCTGATACATAACGATCCCTTGCGTTCCATAAGGTTGTGAATGTACCCGGTGGCAATGGCAGCTTGACCACGATAGAGCCGATATCACCGCTGGGCAACTGCGCACCGTCCGCCCCCACGACCTGCACATCGTATCCGGGCACAGCCACAGATGGCGAACCGGCAATGATAGGCATGGGTTCGATCCCCTGGCAATTCGCGCAGATAGAGTATCCGGTTTCGGTTTGCCACCAGTGATCTATGACAGGCACCTTGAGGTGTCCTTGTGCCCAGTTCAAGGTGTCCGGGTCGCAGCGTTCACCGGCAAGGTAGAGTGCCTTGAGTGTAGAGATGTCATAGTCTTGCAGGAGGTTACCCTGAGGATCTTCGCGCTTGATACCGCGAAAGGCAGTGGGTGCCGTGAACAACACACTAACTTTGTGGTCCTGAATGACCCGCCAGAACGCGCCTGCATCAGGAGTGCCCACAGGCTTGCCTTCATACATGATGGTGGTGCAGCCGTGAAACAGGGGGCCATAAACGATATAAGAGTGTCCGACTACCCAGCCAATGTCAGAGGCTGCCCAGTAAACATCTCCGGGTTTAACGTCATAAATTGCCGACATCGTCCACTTGAGGGCTGTTACACATCCACCCGTGTCTCGGACAACGCCTTTGGGTGAGCCGGTTGTCCCTGAGGTGTAGAGAATGTACATGGGATCCGTGCTGGCGAGAGGCACGGCAGCATGGGGCTTGCTATTGCTCATCAGGCTCTCCCAGTCGTGATCACGGCCTTGCTTCAGCTCACAGGGATGTTGTTCACGCTGAAAGACAATACAAGCCTGTACTTTGGCGCTGGCAAGAGTAATGGCTTCATCCACCAGCGGCTTGTATTCGACGATCCGCAAGGGCTCGATTCCGCAGGATGCTGCAACAATGAGCTTGGGCTGGCAGTCGTCGATGCGCACCGCCAGTTCCTTTGCGGCAAAGCCGCCGAACACCACAGTGTGTATAGCGCCAAGTCGAACAGTAGCTAACATGGCAACGGTGGCTTCCGGAATCATCGGCATGTAGATAAGCACGCGATCACCTTTCTCCACACCTTGAGCCGCCAGAACTCCTGCAAACAATTCGACGCGCTGAAGCAGTTCGCGATACGTGTAGGTAGTCTGTGTGCCAGTAACCGGACTGTCATGTATCAATGCCGGCTGGTCGCCACGCCCGTTGTCTACGTGAACGTCGAGCGCGTTATAGCTTGCATTGATCAGTCCGTCGGAAAACCACTCGTTGAAGGGTGAATGCGAGGTGTCTACCCCAACGCTGGGCGCTTTGAACCAGTGAACATCTGCAGCTGCCTTAAGCCAATAGCCGTTTGGATCAACAAGCGATTCCTGATGTTGTTGCTGGTAATAAGCCATGGGTAGGCGCGCTCCTTGAAGGTTGCAAGGCCTCTTTCTCAGCCTCGGTAGCCGCAAGTATAAGGTCTAGACTGAATATTCGCTGTCGCCTCATTGTTTTGCTTTTATCTTCAGGGTCGTGGACAAACCCAGGCGTGACTTTATTCGGTCCGCCGAGCGAAGCAAGTAACCCAGAATGAACACGATGAGTAGACCAGGACCTGTGCCACCTGCGTACTCGACCACGCGGATGTCATCATTCTGTGGTTCAACGGGACGCTCTATCACGGGAACGAAAACAGACTGGTTTTCTTCAGATTCCAGCGGAAGATTATGCAGGTTACGGAATTCGTTACCACTCACCCGGTCAAGTTGCTGGCTCGTGTGTGCATCAAACAGGGCAACTTCCAAGGCGTAGGTGTCCGGGCTGTAGTTGCGCACCAGATCGATATCCACTCGGTATTCGTCATTGAAACTGCGTCCGAAAAGATCAAAGGTGCGTGTTGTGTGTAACCGCTCTCTACGGGTGCTTTGCAAATCCGACGACGAACTGATTATGTCGATGGCTGCAAAAACTTCAAACGAGTGATAGGTGGTGTCTGCGTCAATGCTCAGACTGACTCCGGAAAAATAACCATCACCGTCCGGATCGGCATATAGAAGGGTGCCGATGTCGTTGATCCATGCTTCATTATTGAGGTGCAGGACATGGCTTTTTGGCGTCGGACTGAGGTCTGTTTGTGATGAGGGCGCTGTGGCTGCACTTGCAGTTGCGCTTATTGCCAGCGTTGATAGCAGCGCGATCAAGCTGCTAATAGAGTGCAGAGTGTTTTTCGTCGGTCGATGTCTTGTGGTCATGTTGGTCTCTTGCTGAACCTTGTGAAATAACGTAGGCAAAGCGTAAGGTCAACGGCCTGAACAAAGACTGAACCTCTTGTATCAAGATACTTCAGTGTGTGACGGGTTCCGGGATATCAGGGACTACGATGCGTCGCATTGGTGTGCATTCATGCTGATACACGTAGTCTGGCGTTGCGAAGCGTTTGCTTTTCGCCATCGCATCCGCTTGGAAAGCAGGAGTCTTTGCAAGTGCGGGCGTACTGACATAGTTGATCTGGTTCACATTCTGTATTGACAGCGTGGTCACATATGGCCACAATCGAACTTCTGTTCCCAAAAACGACCAGTGCTTTACTGTGCTTATGCATTTTAAAACACCGGCGATCAAGCACATCCCGCAAGGATATAAGAAATGGCGAAAGGGCAGTCTCTTCAAGAACCGTTCCTGAACACCCTGAGAAAAGAGCGTATACCAGTCTCAATCTACCTGGTGAACGGCATCAAACTGCAGGGGCAGATCGAATCGTTTGATCAATTCGTCGTGCTGTTGAAGAACACGGTTAACCAGATGGTGTACAAACACGCGATCTCCACCGTTGTTCCAAGTCGACCGGTGAAAGTGGCTATTCCGGGTGAGGAAGACGCCGAGAGCTGAATTTGTTCTGTTCCATCCAGATCTGCAGACCAGGCGTTGGAGGTACATGACGCCACGTTGTGGATGTTTTGGCCATCCTGCCCGTACTGCAGCCTACCCTGCAAATGGGTGTTAGCAGGGTAGCGATCACTGCATCTTGCCGCTAACGCCGTGCAAGGTTGCTCTGACCGGAAATATTTGCGGTATTGTGATGGTTTTCAGTGGTTTGCAGCTAGGAGGCTGTCCGAGAATAACGATCGAGGGCGAAGGCGGCCCCGTGAGGGTGTGAGAGTTCGAGTCAGATTTTCGTGTCAATCCCGGTGAATAGTTGTTCTATTCGCCGAGATTGACGCGCAAATCTGGCTGGAGGCAGCCCCGCCAAAATATCGCGCCGTCGGGGGGCCGCCTTCGGTACGATCAGCTTATTCTCGGACAGCCTCCTAGGCAGGTGTGCGAGTCCCACCGTTTTACTTCTGGGTTTTCGGTTCTGTATGCGTGCCGCTTCAGGGCGTGCGTTTTTTCTACTCGTGTTCAACGTAAAGACGCGCTAAAATCAGTGGTCTTGCATAAATACCCAGTGCCACTGAGCAGTGCCCACGGTGCTTGGTGTATCGGGCGCAACGCGCACATGCGACACTTTCAGATACGGGCATTTCCCGAATACAGGCCCAGGAGATACAGCTAGTGGTCAGTCCAGCTCATAAAGTAGGATGCAGCGGCTTTGGCAGCCGTTGCAACAAGGCGAC
>CAYGSW010000257.1:0-8103 GCA_964352535.1 uncultured Granulosicoccaceae bacterium
GTCCAGGTGCATCAGGACGAATCGATGAAAATCGAAGGTGCCAAGGTATTCGCCGTTTATGGCAAGGGTGGCATAGGCAAGAGCACCACCTCTTCCAATCTGTCGGCAGCCATGTCAAAGCTTGGAAAACGTGTCTTGCAGATTGGTTGTGATCCCAAGCATGATTCAACGTTTACGCTGACCAAAAAGCTCATGCCCACGGTTATCGACGTACTCGCCGAAGTGGACTTCCACACTGAAGAGCTCACACCCGATGACTACGTTTATGAGGGCTATAACGGCGTCATGTGCGTTGAAGCTGGCGGACCTCCGGCAGGTACCGGATGTGGCGGTTATGTCGTTGGACAAACCGTAAAGCTACTCAAGGAACATCACCTGCTCGAAGACACTGATGTTGTCATCTTCGATGTACTGGGTGATGTGGTTTGTGGTGGCTTTGCAGCGCCATTGCAGCATGCTGATCGCGCGCTGATTGTTGCAGCCAATGATTTTGATTCTATCTTTGCCATGAACCGCATCGTTCAGGCTATCAGCACCAAGGCCAAGAACTACGACGTTCGCATGGCAGGGGTTATTGCCAATCGAAGTGCTGGCACAGATCAGATTGAGCGCTTTAACGAAGTCACCGGCATGAAAACCGTGGCCCACTTCCCTGATCTGGATGTAATACGTCGCAGCCGTCTTAAGAAGTCCACGCTGTTCGAAATGGAGCATTCACCGGAACTTGAAGCGGTACAGAACGAGTATATGCGCCTGGCAGCTATGCTGTATGCCGGTTGTGATCCTGTTGAAGCGGTGTCCATGCAGGACCGAGACATCTTCGATCTGCTGGGTTTCGATTGAGACAAGGTGTTCTGTGACAAAGGCATCACGCGACATGCAAGCAAACACCTATCTTGACAGACGTCAGCAGTTGAAGACCTACTTTGACCGAACAGCGGCCAAAGCCTGGGAACAGCTGACGTCCGATGCGCCCGTATCGCGCATTCGTCAGACGGTGCGCGCCGGACGGGCAGAGATGTTCGATTGTCTGCTGTCGTGGCTGCCTGAAGACTTAAGCGGTAAAAGGGTGTTGGATGCGGGGTGTGGCACAGGCGTATTCTCACTTGCCTGCGCACAGCGTGGTGCCGATGTAGTGGGCATTGATCTGTCCCCAAACCTTGTGAAGCTGGCTCAGGATCGCGCGCCAGATGATCTGCCTGGCACTGTGGAGTATCGTGCAGGTGACATGCTGAGGGCCGAGCAAGGACACTACGATTACGTCGTGGCTATTGACTCGGTGATTCACTATGAACCTGAAGATATGGTTCAGGCAATTTCTCAGCTGCAGGCGAATTCGCGCGGCGATAATTCACGCGTATTGTTTACCTTTGCACCGCGCTCACCCGCATTGATGCTGATGAAGACCACAGGAAAAATGTTTCCACGTGCCGATCGTTCTCCAGCCATCGAGCCTATCAAGGAATCAACGTTACGCAAGCTGATCGGAGAGCGATTACCTTCAGGTTCAGACGTTATACAGTCACAACGTGTAGACACCATGTTCTACAAGTCACAGGCGATGGAGCTTAACTGCCCATGAGTCAATCATCCACCCTTGGCAAGAAAGATCAGGCTGACGCTCGGCGTGCGGCTGCTAAGGAACAGGCCGCCCTGCAAAAAGCACACTTCAAGGATGTGATGTATCGGGCTATGCCGTTTGCTGACACAGCCAGTGAGTCGCTTCCGTGGAGCCGCCTTGTTCGCCTGTCGCTGTTCCAGATTTCGTGTGGCATGGCGCTGGTATTGCTTAACGGCACATTGAACCGCGTGATGATCATCGAGCTTGATGTGCCTGCCTGGCTGGTGGCAACGATGGTTGCATTGCCCATGTTGTTTGCTCCGTTCCGGGCATTAATCGGATTTCGTTCTGATCATCACAAGTCAGCGATTGGCTGGCGTCGTGTACCTTACTTGTGGATGGGCAGCCTTCTACAGTTTGGTGGTCTGGCTATCATGCCTTTCGCACTGCTACTGCTGTCCGGTGATGGCAATGCCCCCGAGTGGGTGGCCATGACGGCTGCAGCGCTTGCATTCCTGCTGGTGGGTCTGGGCTTGCACACCAGTCAGACAGCAGGGCTTGCACTGGCTACCGATGTAGCGCCCGAAGACAAGCGGCCACAAGTGGTTGCTTTGCTCTACGTTGTGTTGCTGCTGGGTATGTTTTTCAGTTCACTGGTGTTTGGCGCATTGCTCAACGACTTCACTCAGATCAAACTCATTCAGGTAATCCAGGGTGCTGCGATACTCACCATGGTGTTCAACTGTATTGCCTTGTGGAAGCAGGAATCGCGCAGACCTGATCGTAATCAACATCAGCGTCCGCCGTTCCGTGTTGCATGGCAGAACTATGTCAAAGCCGCCAAAGGTACACGTTTTCTGGTAGCAATCGTGCTGGGTACGGCAGGCTTCAGCATGCAGGATATCTTACTGGAACCTTATGGCGCGCAGATTCTCAACCTGAGTGTCAGCGCCACAACTATGCTTACAGCCATTCTGGCAGGTGGCTCACTGGCAGCCTTCATGATTGCAGCGTGGCGTCTCAAGAACGGCGCTAATCCAATTCGCATGGCTGCGATGGGTATTCTCGTGGGTGTTGTCGCTTTTTCAATGGTCATCTTTGCAGAGCCATTGGGTTCCGCCATGCTGTTTCGCACAGGCACCCTGCTGATCGGATTCGGCGCTGGCCTGTTCGGTATCAGCACACTGATCATGGCAATGACCATGGTCGACGAAGAGCACACCGGATTATCACTTGGTGCCTGGGGTGCTGCTCAAGCAACGGCGGCAGGCGTTGGTATAGCACTGGGCGGGTTTATAAGAGATGTTACGAGTAGTATGGCTGTCAACGGTGCGCTGGGTGACGCGCTGAGTAGTCCGGCAACCGGTTATAGCGTTGTATATCACCTTGAAATTGCTCTTTTGTTTATTGCCCTTGTGGCACTGGGACCGCTGACATCAGTGGTCACTCACACTTACTCACGTACTCGGCAATTCGCTCTTGCCGAGTTTCCCAACTGATCAGGAGACGGGATAATGGAAGTTGGTTATATCACGCAGTACATCGACGTTGCACAACTGGCCCTGTATCTGTTCTGGCTGTTTTTTGTGCTACTCGTGCTGTATCTGAACAAAGAGAGCCGTCGCGAAGGGTTCCCTTTGCGCTTTCACGAAAATGATCGGGGCGCACCCTCTACCGAATACAAGACGCCTGAACCAAAAACATACGAGCTACTCAACGGAGAAACGGTGCAGCTGCCCAGCGGCAAGAATGATGACCACCGTGAACTCAACGCTAAACCTCTGGCTCCCTGGCCTGGTGCACCATTGGTGCCTAACGGCGATCCCATGATCGACGGTCTGGGTGCTGCAGCGTGGGCGGAGCGGGCTGATCATCCTGACATGACGACCGACGGCGAGCCGCGCATCGTGCCTTTGTCAACACTGCCAGAAGATGAATTCTTCATTGCCAGGAAGTCTCGCGATCCTCGTGGCATGGACGTACGTGCCTGCGATGGTGTGGTGGTTGGTCAGATCACTGACATCATGCTGGATCGTATGGAGATGCTGTCGCGCTACTATCAGGTGACGCTCAATTCCGGCAAGAAAATCCTGTTACCGATGATGTATTTAACGCTTCGACGTGCAGCTGTCGCGCCCACTGAAGGTAGCCTGTCAGAGCGATTGATCGATTCGCGCAAGAAAGAAGCGCGCGTAGTGTCACTCACCAGCGCACAATTCGAGAACATTCCGCTATGTGCGAATGACTCGGTGGTCACACTGCTTGAAGAAGACAAGATACAGGCCTATTTCGGTGGTGCACATGTCTATGGCTCGCCACAAAGAACCGAATCATTTATTTGATCAAGGGAGAGTGAACCGTGCACGATCATGACGATTTCGATTTTGAAGACAGCCCCGGCATACCGGCACCGCTGCCAAAAGGCGAGCATGTCGTCTGGCAAGGCAGCCCTGATCTGTGGGAGATTGCAAAGAACGCGTTTCATCTGCGCAAGATCGCGATCTACTTTGCACTGATTGTAGGGATACAACTGATCTCCACGGTACTGGGAAACACCAGCGCTACAGGGGCAAGCTTGCCCCTGACGCTGTTCCTGAGTGTTGCAGGGCTTGCCATACTCGGGTTCCTCGCCTATCTCACGTCGCGTGTCACCATCTACACGGTAACCAACAAGCGTATTCTCATTCGTTTTGGTATCGCGCTGCAAATGACCATCAATCTGCCGTTTTCGCAGATAAGCGCAGCCGATATGCGCGTCGGCAAGAACGGCATCGGCGATATCCCCTTAACGCTTAAAGATACCAGGCGCGTCAACTACATTGTACTGTGGCCACATGTGCGTCCCTGGAATTTCTCCAAACCCCAGCCCATGCTGCGCAGTGTTGCGAATGTGCAAGAGGTGGCGCGCATCATCGGTGAAGTCGCGGCACAGACAAGTGAAGCCGGCACCCGTAAGGTAGTCGATTTCAAGAGTGCTCCACGTGGCGTTTCAGGCGCCCCGGCAGATGCTGTGCTCATGAAGCAGGAGATCGTGTGATGCGCATGAAGCCGGGTGAAAAAGCCATACTGCCCGTATGGTTCAGAACCGGTCTGGTACTCGCACTGGTCACCACACTGACCTACACCTATACTCATAGACGCACACTGGATACCCCTGCCCAACCGCAGCTTGCAGAAGTTGAAGCCGGCACTCTGGTTGCCATGCAGAAGCTGCGCTTTGTCGATCTGGCAGACGGTGGCATCAGTGTCATCGACGCCGACACCGGTCGTGAAATCGCGCGCTTCGAAACGGGTGAAGGTGGCTTCATGCGAAGTGTCATGCGAGGCTTTGTGCGCGAGCGTCGGGCGCAAGGACTTGGGCCGGAAGTACCGTTCGAGCTTGCCATGTTCGATGATGGACTGGTGTCGATGATAGATCCTGCCACGGCGCGCCGAGTTGAGTTATCAGCCTTCGGTCTTGATAACGTCAAGGCATTCACGCGTCTATTGCCGGGCTGGGATGAATCACATGCCTCATCTGCGCTCTCTGCGTCCTGATCGTAGTCTCTACGAGCCAACTCAAAACTGATCCCTCATGTCATTGTTGACACCCATTCTGATCGTCATCGCCGTCTGGTGGTTCGGCACGGGCATCGTGTTGTATCTGCAGCAACGAATCGCTGTGGTGCGAACCTCGTTTGTGGTCGGCCTCGGCGTACTGTCGATCGCTGCGCTGGTGGCGTTGTATGCAAGCTCAACAGGTTCTCAGCCGTGGCAGTCCTACCTCGGGTTCAGCGCGGCCATTGTTCTTTGGGGCTGCATCGAGCTCAGCTACTATACGGGCCTGGTAAGTGGTGTTCACAAGCGCGCATGCCCTGACGGTTGTGATACCGCTAAGCGATTCAAACTGGCGCTGGGCGCGAGCATCTGGCATGAAGTCAGTGTTCTGTTTGCTGGCGGCGTCGTCATGACAGTGTTGATGAATCATGAAAACCCCGCAGGCCTCTACTCTTTTCTGGTGCTATGGCTGATGCGCTGGAGCTCCAAGCTCAACCTGTTTTTCGGCGTACCCAATTTCAACACTGACTGGTTTCCACAGCGACTGGCTTACGCCCACAGTTATATTCGCCGGGCGCCAGTCACGCTGTTTTTTCCACTATCTGTGCTGATCGCAGGACTTGTCGCGATGCAACTCATTACAAACTCACTGGCAAAGCCCCCCGCCGACGCACTCACCACCCTGCTGCCTGCTGTACTGTTGTTGCTTGCCATACTGGAGCATCTGTTTATGGCACTGCCGATTGCCGACTCGGAATTGTGGAACAGGGTTTTCGCACGTGATGATATTGACTCTGACACATCGGATCACAGCGATCTACCCTCCGCCAAGCGCGTGCAGGCCAAATCACAAGGACGATTGCACAAGGCAATTGTTTCGACAAACCGGCCAGTCTCAGTCACAATCGGGGATGTAGAAACCACTGCAACCCAAACTGCCAGTCGATAATGAGTACAGTATTTCCGTTTTCGGCCATTGTTGGTCAGGAAGACATGAAGCTTTCACTGCAAATGGCCGCCATTGATGCCAGTATTGGCGGCGTGCTGGTACTGGGTGATCGAGGCACCGGCAAGACAACAGCCATGCGTGCACTCGCTGCGCTGCTACCGCCCATTACCGTGGTTGAAGGTTGCCGGTTTGCATGCAACCCGAACCTTCCGGGCAGTCTGTGCGAAGAGTGTCAGGCACGCGCTGCCCAAGGCCCACTGATACCTGTCAGTCGTGGAACGCCCGTGGTAGATCTGCCATTAGGTGCCAGCGAAGACCGCGTTGTTGGAGCTCTTGATCTGGAAAAAGCGTTGACTGCGGGTATCAAGGAGTTTGAACCAGGCCTGCTGGCCGCCGCCAACCGTGGTTTCCTGTACATCGATGAAGTCAACCTGCTGGAGGATCATCTTGTTGATCTACTGCTTGATGTCGCCGTCTCCGGTGTCAATGTTGTTGAACGTGATGGACTGAGCATTCGCCATGCAGCGAGGTTTTTACTGGTAGGCAGTGGCAACCCAGAAGAGGGAGAACTTCGACCACAGCTGCTGGACCGGTTTGGCCTGTCTGTGGAAGTATCAACACCACAGGATATTGATCAGCGCATGAAGATCGTGCGGCTTCGGGATGAGTTCGAACAGGATAAGGATGCGTTTGTCGCAAAATTCCAGTCACACGACTTGAAAGTCAGCAAACAGATCAATGATGCCAAGGCCTGCCTGAAGGATGTTGAAGTTCCCGACCAGGCGCTGCGTACGATATCCGAGCTGTGCGTTGCCCTGGGCACCGATGGCCTGCGCGGTGAACTCACGCTTCTGCGATCGTGTCGTGCGTTTGCTGCACTGACTGGCGACCTGCAAGTCAACACATCGCACATTCATCGAGTTGCAGCCATGTCCCTACGACACAGACTGCGTCGTGATCCGCTGGATGACAGTGGCTCAACGGTGCGCGTAGAACGTGCCATCGAATCGGTGGGCCTTGTGGCTGCATGAATGAGGGGGCACAACGCTGGGCACTGGCCACCACGGCGCTCAGCCTGCTCAAATGCGATCCTTCACTCAAGGGCATCCTCATTGGCACCTCGCATGGACCCGTGCATCAGGCGTACATTGCAAAGATCAGCGAACAGTTCCCGGTCACGCACATACCCGTCAGCGTATCCAGTGAACGGCTGATCGGCGGCCTGGACATCAGCCAGACCCTGTCTGCTGGCAAGCCGGTATACCAGCAAGGCTTGCTTGACACCGCCGACGGTGTATTGCTGGTCAACGGCGCAGAACGACTGGACACAGCCACGGTATCCATACTCAGCGCACATCTGGACAATCCCGATGCGCCTGACACAGTCCTCGTCGTCATGGATGAAAGTACCGAAGAGGAACTCGGCCTGGCAACCTCTGCTGTGGCTGACCGGTTAGCCCTGATGATCGAGCTGCCGTCCTTACCGCTGGCACAGCTGCAAGAGCTTGTTGACGAAAGAGCCGCTGACAACGCGGCCCATGCCAGCAAGATTGCTGAGATTGAATTGCCTGACTCACTGCTTCAGGAAATCACGCTGCTGGCCGAACGTTTGGGTGTCGACTCCATGCGTGCACTTCTTTTCGCGGTGCGAGTTGCACGCGGGCATGCAGCCCTCTACGGACGCCAGCAAGTCACGGTCGATGACGCTGCCATTGCTGCACAGCTTGTGCTTGCACCAAGGGCAACGACCCTCGATCAGCCTCATAACAGCGAGGATGAGGAACCCGACAAGTCGCAGACAGAAAACGAGACGCCTGAAGACGATGAGCAACAACCGGATGATGCGCCCCAGGATCAGCAAAAGGCCGAACAACCGGAAGACGACATTCAGGAAGATAGCGTGCAGGATATTGGTGAACAGTTGCTGCAGGCAGCCACTGCCACCCTTCCGCAAAACATCATAGCCGATCTGGTGCGAGGCCAGAAAAACAGTTCCACCGTAGGACGCGATGCCAATGCCCGTGGCAAAGGCCAGAGCGGACGTCCTACCGGTGTG
>CAYGSW010000258.1:0-8083 GCA_964352535.1 uncultured Granulosicoccaceae bacterium
GATCTACACCGGTGCGCCAAAGCGCGACTATCCCGCCTAGGAGATCTGGTTGTCATCATCCGGAACGAATGAGCAAGCGCCGAGCATCACTGCCTCGGCGTTTACTTCTGCGCTGTCTCAAGCAGCCAATGGCGTATCTATCGTTACAACAATCTGTGACGATATGGACGCCGGTCTAACTGTCAGTTCGATGTGCTCGGTGTGTGCCGAACCTGCGCTGTTACTGGTTTGCGTCAACTCAGACAATGAGTTTTGCGAAATGGCAGATCAAAGCGGCAGGTTTGCTGTGAACATACTCTCGAGCAACTGCGTGGACACTGCGATGGTTTTTGCAGGCCTGGTTGAGAATCTCCAAGGCTCACGTTTCGATTCAGGAGAATGGACACGACTTACCACCGGAGCACCTATTCTCACCGATGCGCTTGTCGCCCTCGACTGCCAGGTGGAATCCAGTCAGATACACGGTAGCCACCGAGTCTTTTTTGGGCGGGTTGTGGACGTCCGTACCACCAGTGGAGAGCCGCTTATTTACACAGACCGGCGTTTTGCTGTGGTCGAACCTGTGCCGTTGTGAATATTCTGTTTTATTGTGATGGGGATGATGGCGCCATGCAGACGGGGTTTCGCCGCGCGTTGCAGACGCCTCCGTTCTCACACCAGCTGATTGATGGACACACGCATCAGCCTGACATTGAACGTTCAACCATAACTGCAGCCATTGTCTGGTTACCACCTGACGACTTCTTTGACGACCTTCCAAACCTTACCCATGTTTTTGCCCTGGCCGCAGGCGTTGATCAGTTACTTGATCACCCTGGTCTGCCTGAATCTGTCACTGTAGTGCGCCTGCAGGATGCCGGCATGGCAGAGCAAATGGCTGAATATGTGTTGTACGGTGTGCTTCGGGCGCAACGCAACTTTCATGAATACGATGCTGCACAAAAGCAAAATCAGTGGTTGCATGGTTTGCCAGTAACGCGCAAAGCCGACATTCATATCGGCATTCTAGGGGCTGGAGTGCTCGGGTCGGCGGCAGGTTCAGTGCTTGCCCAAAACGGCTACCCGGTTAGCTGCTGGAGCAGAACACCCAAAGCGCTGGCCGACGGCGTCCATAGCACAACGGGGCTGGACTCTCTGCCAGCGTTTCTGGCTCAATCAAATGTACTCGTCTGCCTGCTTCCGCTGACCACCGATACACGCGGCATTCTTGACATGGACTTGTTCAGACAATTGCCAGAAAAAGCATTCATCATCAATTGTGCGCGAGGTGCGCACCTGGTTGATGTCGATCTGCTCAACGCCCTGGATGAGGGACACCTCTCCGGCGCCATGTTGGATGTCTTCCATAACGAGCCGCTAGATAAGAACCACCCGTTCTGGAGCCACCCGCGAATAACCGTCACGCCACATGAGGCTGCACAAAGCCTTTTGGATGAGTCGCTTGGTCAAATCATGCATTCAATCAGGCAACTGGATCTTGGGCAGATACCTTCGGCGGTCGTCAGTCGATCACAGGGTTATTGACGGTGCCAGACTTGCGATAGACCTGAGTATGATCTGTCTGACAAGATCGCGTTTCATCTCTTCGCGAAGGATTCTGGCTTCATTCTCCTTGCCTAACACGCCAGTTTCGTCGTACGTGTACTCGCGAGTAACTTCGACTCGATTAAACGCCTGATCTGGCTGGTAAACAGGCGGCTTCTCGCCATCTTCGGAGGAGGCTATCAACATGTTGACAGCGTGCATCAACTCCAGCTCACTCACGCGCCCATTGCTCGTTACTGACACGACACGCTCACTTTCGGTTTCACCGGTGAGCCTCAGCAGAATCATTGCCTCATCACGGTTGGGTGCCAGTGAGAAGGCCGAGTCAAGTAATGCCTCTCTGACCTCTTCTGCCAACGACAACCCGCGCTCGGCATCGACAAACACACTACCAAGCTCTGTGGCCCTGGAAAAACTGCCACGCGGATGAAAACCACAAGCTGCAAGCATGAGCATGCTTGCAAAAACGAGGGCTAGCGTTGCAGCGCGTCTTGTTGCCAAAGGGTGTGCTCCGGGCGGGTTTCAGCGGCTTGCCAAACTACCTGCAAAATGAACAGCTTAGACTACTCGCTGGTAGCTGCCTTGGCGAAGTTGGCCAAAGCGCCGCTGACTTTCTGCAGAACCTCATCACAGCCTTCTATGCCGTGGCGTACCTGTAGGTACATGGGGTCGTTCCAGCCAAGATAGGTTTTGCCAGACTCATCCTGCCACGCCAGCATTTTCTGCGGCAAATCCAGAGCAACGCTTTGAGCACAGTTCATCAACGGCGTACCGATTTTGGGATTGCCAAAAATAAGAACCTCGGTTGGGCGCAAATCAAGCTCAGCATTTTTCGCATTCTGAGCATGGTTTACACGGCCAAATACCGTCATGCCCTTGGATTCCAGAGCCGCAGCAAGCTTGTCGATCGTGGTTGCAACATCGTGCGGGCTTTCCACACTGATCACCCCGTCCTGAGCGAATACGCCATGAACAGGCAACAAGGTTATAACAGCAGCAAGGACAGGACCGAGGACTTTCATAGGTATCTCCGACAAGGATGGTTATGATTATTTATAGGATCTGTAGTGTACAGCGTCAGAGTCACCATAGACCCGACCATTCAGTGACAGGCAAATCTGGCATCAAGTTCCATGCTTCAGGCACTTTATTTATCCGAAGCCAGCAATTTTTATCCGAAGTCGATCTATATCGGGACGATCTACGGTGTTTCACGGATACTCCTACCCATGCACAAACTACTGCTCAATCGCGATATTTACACCGAATTTGTACAACCGTGCCTGACACAGGCACGCCGTTTTCTCTGGATCGTCACGGCCGACATCAAGGACCTTTATGTTGACGTCAACAATCGCTACCAGCCTTTACTGGAAGTGCTGAATAGCCTGGTTGAGGATGGCGTAGCCGTGCGGCTTATCCACGCCAAGGAACCAGGGCCTCGATTTCGAGAGGACTTTGATCGTTGTGACGCATTAATCAACAGTGAGCTGTTCGAGCGCATCCTGTGCCCCAGGGTGCACACCAAAGCCATCGTGGTCGATGGCACTCTGGCGTTTGTTGGCTCTGCCAATCTCACAGGCGCAGGCCTTGGCGCCAAACACGAGGACAAGAGAAATTTCGAAGCAGGCTTCATGTTTGACGATCCCTACCAACTGACAGAACTCATGCAGTGGATCGACGAGCTGTATCTTGGAAATCACTGTGTAAAATGTCGTCGGCGAGAATACTGCCCCGACCCCATCATTGAATTACACCGTTAACAACAACGAATGCGGCATAGTATCAGTCATGAACAGTAAAACCGCCCCACAGGATGTCGTAAACAATGCGCTGAAGTTGCTCGACATTTCTCTGGCACACACCCCGCAAAGTGTGGAAGAAACAGCGCATTGGTTGCAAAACGACGGACTTGATGATCCCACGCTTGTCGATCTGACCCATCTGCCGTTTGTCACGATCGACAATGAAGACTCACGCGATCTCGACCAGGCGCTGTATATCACGGGCGGCGACAACGACGATTATCAGGTTCACTATGCGTTGGCAGACGCCTCGTATTATATTCAGCCCGGCAGTGCGCTTTTCAACGAGGCTTTACAGCGAGGAACCACGTATTACACACCCCTACTCGCCGCCAGCATGCTCCCCACGGAGTTGTCCGAAGGGCTCATCTCGCTGAACCCGGACGTTATACGCCGAGCCTTGGTTTTCGAGATAACACTCAACGCCGATGCAACGGTGACAAACTGCAAGATAGTCCGAGCAACCATTCGCAGTCAGGCAAAACTGAGTTATGCCGGTGTGCAGCACTGGCTGGATTCTGATGCCCCTGAAACAAAGCCTTACCATCCCAGTCTGCGACGGCTCAAGACACTGGGAACCCGACTTATCGCCCTTAGTGAATCACGTGGTGTCATCCAGTTTGATCGGCAGGAAACTCATATACGTGTTGTGGGTACGCCACCGTATCTGCAAGCAACGGTGCGCGAACGATTTGAGACTGAACGCTATAGCGAGCAGATCAGCTTGCTGTGCAATATGCAAGGCGCGCAGCTTTTGCTTGGTTTATCGGGTGTCACTGATGTGGTTCAAAGCGTGTTTCGCGTGCACGAAGCACCCTTGAAAAAAAGCTTGAATCGACTCCGGGAAACACTTAACGCAATGGCTGATTCTCAGGAAGAACCACAACGCTGGAAGTGGCAAAATGAACAATCGCTGGCGGATTATGTCAATGCACTCCCTGATGATAATGCTAACCGACCAAAGGTACGCGCCATTCAACGCCAGATCATGCAAGCGCAACGAGGGTCAACATTCACCCCGGAACCCGGCGAACATCACGCACTTAAAGTCTGTAGCTACGCACGATTTTCAGCCCCCATGCGCGAGGTGGTCGGGATATTCACGCACAAGGAGTTGCTTGAGGCACTGAGTGGCCAGGCGTTTGACAACGAAGCTGACAACGAGATCCGGGAGCAGGTCATAGAGTCGGCCAACAACGCCAGACAGCGCCAACGTCAGCTTGACAAGCATATAGAGTTTGCAGCCTTGCTCAGTGTTTTTGGAAAGGAGTTGGACACCGACTCTGTTATCTGGCACACAGGCACCGTGATAGGTGTTCGTACAGACAAGCTGTACGTAAACCTTGATGGTATGGCGATGGACGTCAAGGTGTATCGCGATGATCTGGACACCACATTCGATACGCAGTACACAATGGATAGCATCACAGCCTCGCCTGCTGATGCTAACGCGCCTGTCTGGCAGCTAGGCCAGGGTGTCGAGTTGCAAATAGCCGATTTTGATTCGGCAAGAAAACGCTTTATTTTCTCGATAGGCGCTATCGACGAGCCCGTATAGTCACGCACGAAACATAGTTACGCACCCACAGTGAATTCTCTCGCTATTCGGAAAAAGATCTTATGGCAACAGTAGCAAGCGATGTTGGCCCAAAGTTTCCACAAGTTGTCGTACTGGTTGGCGCAACCGGTGATCTGGCCAAACGCAAACTCATACCCGGGCTCTATCATCTCTACAACTCAGGCTTTATCCCTGATTGCAGAATAATTGGTGTATCGCTTGACGATATCAGCACGGAAGACTTTTGTGTGCTCTGCAAAAACTCGCTTGATGAATTTGCATCACGTGATATCGCTGATAATGACTGGAGCCGATTCAAGGAAAAACTGACCTACCTGCCATTGTCCGCCGGTCCTGAAAAATTGAATCAGGAAGTACTTGATGCAGAGAAATCACTCGAGGGTGAATGCCGACGCCTGCATTACTTGAGCGTACCGCCAGCTGCCGCCCTCTCAGTTGTTGAACTGCTAGGGCAAGCCAACCTTATCGAACGTGCGCATGTGGTCATGGAAAAACCCTTTGGTGTTGATAGAACATCC
Organism: uncultured Granulosicoccaceae bacterium; assembly: GCA_964352535.1. Lineage (GTDB taxonomy): Bacteria > Pseudomonadota > Gammaproteobacteria > Granulosicoccales > Granulosicoccaceae > Granulosicoccus. Next base: position 5,448 of record CAYGSW010000258.1, read on the forward strand.
GCTGTCTATCTGAACAACGAAGTGCATAAGGTGTTCAGCGAAGAACAGGTATTTCGCATTGACCATTTTCTGGGTAAGGAGCCTGCACAGAACATACTGGCATTCCGCTTTGCCAACGGACTGTTCGAACCCATCTGGAACCGCAACTTCATCGACAACATACAGATTGACGTACCAGAGACCCTAGGGCTTGATGATCGTGCCTCGTTCTATGAAAACACAGGTGCATTCCGCGATATGGTAGTGACGCACCTGTTCCAGATACTGGCCTTTGTTGCCATGGAACCGCCCGCCTCACTTGACCCTAGGTCTATCACGGAAGAAAAACGCAAGGTGTTTCGCAGCATGCTGAACATAGAGCCACAGCATGCCGTTCGTGGACAATTCAACGGCTATCGCGATCTACCCGGAGTCGACTCTGAGTCACAGACAGAAACCTTCATCGCACTGAAATGCTCTATCGACAACTGGCGCTGGGCTGGCGTCCCGTTTTTCCTGAGAACCGGAAAACGCCTCGCCGAAGGACAACGCATCATATCCATAGCCTTCAAAGAGCCTCCCAGAAGCATGTTCCCGCCCGATTCAGGCGTCGGTTTGCACGGCCCTGATCATCTTACATTCGATCTTTCAGATTCATCACGCACATCATTATCGTTCTATGGCAAGCGCCCGGGGCCCGGCATGAAGCTTGACAAACACAGCTTGCAGTTTTCCATGGATGAAAACAAACACATCGGCGAAGTGCTGGAAGCCTATGAGCGCCTCATCCTCGACGCCATGAAAGGAGACCATACCTTGTTCACCACATCCGAAGGCATCGAAAGACTGTGGGAAGTCTCCACCCCGTTGCTGGAATCTCCCCCACCCGTCATGCGATATTCACCAGGCGCATGGGGCCCCAACGCTATTCACCAACTGATTGCACCACGTGCATGGCGATTACCGTTTGAACGTAGCTGGCGTGATTGAAGATTTAGAGCCTGTATCACGCGTGATACACTAACGGCATGAAAAAGATAACAATTCGAGACTTGCGAAACGATGGCAGGCGCGTGATAGACCAGGTACTTGCTGGGGAACGACTCGTTGTAACGCGCGATGGGCAAGCGGTGGCTGAGCTCGGCCCAACCCCCCGACAACCAGTGAAATCGTCGGCTCTGTTGCAACGATGGAGGACACTGCCTGCAATTGATGGTCGTGCGCTAAGGGACGACATTGATAGCGTAATCGATCAGACACTATGAACGAGTATGGAATCCTTGATACGAATGCAGTCATCCTGCTTCCCAGAATCGCTGATCCGGAGTGTTTGCCCAAGTATCCGGTAATCACGACTATTACGTTAGCCGAATTGTCTGTAGCCCCCCATGTAACGACCAACGACATTGAAAGAGCGGCTCGGCAAGCTCACTTGCAACAGGCAGAATCGGATTTTGAGCCAATTCCGTTTGACGCCGCTGCGGCAAGGGCATTTGGCAGGGTAGCAAGTGATATTCGCTCTGTTGGCAGAAAAACGAAAGCACGTGCTTATGATGCGCTGATAGCGTCTATAGCTGTCGCTCAACGGATGCCTCTTTACACAGCCAATCCAGATGACTTTTTGGGTATCACAGAGTTGGAGCTTGTGCCCATCGTAATACCCGAGCGATGACATATTCTGGATATATACATGGCACCTTGTTTACTGCATAAAGACCAGACCAAGGGGGCCTTCGATCAGTTCCACGTTTGTAGCGCTATTGGCCAAAAGCCGTCGTAGGATAGGTAATTCTATAGGGCGCGCGAAACGACTTTATCGCTGACGATCATAAATCCAGCAACCGTGTTGTATGCGCATTGTTGCGTGGTGCGCAACATGCTATGATCTCGGATATGATCACTTCGATTCGGCACAAAGGACTAAAACAGTTTTTTGAATTTGGTAGCAAAAAAGGTATTCAAGCGGGACATGAGAACAGACTGCGACTAATGCTAGCAGCGTTGGATACATCGACTACGATCGACGACATGGATGTGCCGGGATATAAATTGCATCCCCTTAAAGGGAAGTTGAAAGGACGATGGTCTGTATCGGTGAGTGGAAATTGGCGGCTCACGTTTGAATTCACAGATGGCAACGTGCAGTTGCTTGACTATGAGGATTATCACTGATGAGAATGCACAATCCCCCGCACCCTGGTGATTTTATTCGCGAAACGTATATAGAGCCTTTTGAAATCAGCGTGCGTATGCTGGCAGACAGCCTCGGAGTATCTGCTTCAACGCTGAATCGGGTTATCAATCATCAAAGTGGTGTCAGTCCTTCCATGGCCTTGCGACTATCGAAGGCACTGGGGAGATCACCTGAAAGCTGGATAGCGATGCAGTACAACTTTGATCTGTGGAAAGCGAGAGAATCAACAGATCTCACAAACGTGCAGAAGATAGATTTTAAAGCTGCTTGAGTGTTCACCGTGTGGTGGATTTGGAAATTCACTTTGATCGCATGGGAGTAGGCGTCCATTCGCTGTTGATGACAGTCGCTAATCGACCCAAACCAGACATTCATTGGGCTCAGATTACCGGATAATATCCGTGAATTGGTGGGTCAGGCTTTGCGTGCGGCACATTCGGATAAAAGAAATCGTAAAAATGAG
>CAYGSW010000259.1:0-8077 GCA_964352535.1 uncultured Granulosicoccaceae bacterium
GGCGGTTTATCACCACGGCGGCATCCTTCAGCCGCTGTGATGTGGCGTAAATATCTTCCAAAACATAGGCCAGATGTCCGATCGAGCGCCCTTCCGTGTAGATCTCTGCATCCTTACCCTCTTCGGGCCAGTTGTACGTCAGCTCTAACAGGGGTGCTTTTTCTTCATTGCCACGCTCCTCATCTTCCGGTGCGGCTAGAAACACCAACGTAAAACGCCCGCTCTCGACTTCAATCCGGTTGGTCTCAACCAGACCAAGCTGATCACGCCAGAACGTCATGGCAAGATTAAGGTTGCTGACTCGCAGCATGGTGTGGAGGTATTTCATCGGTGTATTTCCTTTGTTCAATCGCGATAAATGACGGAGATTGTTTCGCACGCGCCGGTCTGCATATTATTGTACGGGCTGTCGCGGTAGGCGAAAGGTTCTTTTGGCTACTCTATAAATTGACCCTCAAGTTGGATCGATTCAGCGTAAGCGAGCCATTGATTTATGTTTTGCAAGTTTGAAGGCAATTCCACCCCAGGTCTTTATAGTTGAGTATTCTTCTCTCTACGTGAAAACACTAATCACATCACGGTAACTCCGGAACATCCAGTAAACGCTGGCTGTCTGACCCAGCGATGGTAGGAGATTTTGCCAATTGGGCGTTTTTGTCTCCAGATAGGGTGTAATCTGGTTCCATGCCTTGAATCTCTTTGCAGTCTTGGCCACTTTTGCAACTGTGGTCTCACGATCACCCACACCTAAGCACAGACCGCCTGCACAGCTCAGTCTCGCGAGCATGATCACGTTCTGATTGGCTGAACAAGGCTTCCAGCTTACGCAATTCCAGCACATACGGACTTCCCTGTCGCCTGGTGTTATGCGAAACAGGTATCTCAAGTATATCGATTCGCCTGTGTAGATGCATGCGCCTCTTTTTGGCTAGTGGAAAACCCACTGCTCTGTCGTTTGAGCGCAGAAAACGGACAAGGCTATCGCAGTCTTCACAATCGCAATCGGTAGAAATTTTCATTGTCCAATCTTCGCGGGTGCGAACGGCATTGTCAGCACGTGAGTGCACCAACGTGCGAGTCGCTTTACGAAGAGAATCCACATTCTTCTTCAGCTTCGCAGGTAGAGCTCTCTCATCAAGGTATTCCAGTACGGCAATGGGCACTTCTGATGCGTAGTGCTCAAGATCGTGAACAAGCTCGCGAATCACAGCATCAACACAGCTACTTTTGATCTCCATAGCCGCGCTTAACAACGACAACAAATCAGTACAGTGTTGCTCTTGCGCGTCACGTCGTGTACTGCGCAACATACTCTTATGATTCTGAGAATGATTTTCGAGAACAAGCGTGTGAAGCTCCCGGAAAAGTACTTCAGGCAAAGGAATCCACGCATCGTCCGTTAAGGTCGCAATTTTATGGCAGAAGCCAGCAAAATCTGGTAACCATTGCAATCTACGACGATCAACATGTCGGATAAAGATGCGCCCAGACTGCGGCTTTCCCTCCCGAACTGTTGGCTCCTCTCGCAATTTCACCTGTTGATTAGTACCCAGCCAGTGAGAAAAAAGTGACTGACAGAACTCAACGCCATAACGCTGGCCAAGCGCTAGAAGTGCCTTAAACCTTGATGGTCTAAGCGCTGCCAGTGAAAAGCTGCGCAGCAGCTCTATTGTCACAACGGGATCGTCAAGATGCGACGACAACGTCAACGCCGCACCTAACAATCTGGAATCCGAACTTCGTTCTCGGCCTGGCCACACAGCGAGCAATGCAGCCAACGCCGCTTCAAGTTCAGGGATTTCCAGGTGTTTGGCGTCAGCCACTAATTCATTAAAAGCCTTGGTACCGCCTTCGTCGCCACCTGCACTGGCAAGAATACGGTAACGCTCATGAATCGGCCACAACACGACTGCCGCACGCTTGTATTCTCGCTCCAGAGTATTGCCGTAATTGCCCATATAACCTTCGTACTCTTCAAACTCTGGAACGTGATCTTCCAGTTTTGACAGCCAGCAAAGCTCGGTATCAAACGCCCTCAAGATTGGTAACTGAGCAATTTGATCCGAACTGTCCCGCCATTGGTGAAGGCTTGCACCACGGTCAATCAGCTCCTCGAGATCGTAATGTGTACTATCGACAAGGCTCGCTACATCTTCGTCCTCACTGCCCTCATCATCCTCTACTATCCAGTTAGAACGTGGGCGTTTGCGACGGTAATATCGAGGCTCTTCAACCGATGCACTCCAAGTTTCATTGACCGTTATCAATGCCAGATGCGCTTGCAAACCTATCGATCCACCTGCAACACGCAGTGCTTCTGCACGAGCATGGTCAACACCTTTCAGCCGACCCCACCCTAGACTTCGCCGGCTGTATTCGTGATCCAGCAGATAGACAAGCTTCTCGGCGTCAGGCGCATAAGGACGAACAGGCTTACGATTGGGATCGAACCATTGCTCTAGAGCTTGCTTGAGACCAGGCAGCAATGTTGGAGCCTTACTAGTGCCACGCTTGAAGCGTAATTCGAAACTGAGCACCACCCGATAACCTTCGTTAACAGGGCGCACCTCATGCTCACAAGTTGCGTAGAAAGCAAACAATCGAAGCTTTGGTTCTGTGGGGTTTCTAGTCAGGAAGCGGCATGTCTCACCTTGGTGACTGACAATAAGTGATCCACCTTTGTGACTGGAGGGCAATACAACCACGAGCGTTCCTACCATGTCGTCGCTACGCTCGGTGTCCTTGTGGGGTTTGAAGAATTGCCCGGAACCATATACCAGCAACTTGTCCAGCTTTGCTGTGAGCCGACCCTCCGGCAAACCAAGCTCAGCACGCATCTGCGCAAGAATCGGCTTGAGTTCGGTATTCCAAGCACGACGATCAAATTGGACCTTTCGTGCTTTGATCTCGCCGACATGGCGTACTGATGGATCAGTCACGGTGGCGGCCCCACGACCGAACGGTGCAGGCGTTGCCAACCTGGCCAAGGCCTTGGCCCTCGTCGTAGCGACAGGTAGGCGTAAATTACCGAACCCCTGAATTGACAGGTTCAGGGTGTTGGCCGGGAGGGTGGCTTTAGCAGCGAAAGTACCTGTGTTTGGAAGGTTATCAAGCGCTGCCAGTGCCTGTGTGATTTTATCGGTCAAGAGTGGACCTGCCTGGTGAGATCTGAAGTGAGCTGTTAGATCCTTAATGTAACATTGCAAGAGTCTGAAATCTGACCAGTTGATACCGCGTGCTACGCCCCTACCGGGCAGCTTGTCCAAACACCCTTTATTCACAAGATCAGCCAATTCTCTGGTGGCAGTCGCTTTACTTACTTTACCAAGGCTCCGGTACTTACTGTCATTAATGCCCCTGGTGAATTCATCCCCCTGTGAGTCGAGCAATCGATTTAGCACTTTGATTTCACGATCGTTCAACACGGTTTGCGCATGACGCTGCCAGAATCTTGCTTTATATAGTATTCGCTCAAAACGCACTCTGGACAGCGCAACTGCATCAACCAATGTGGCTAGATACCATTGCAACCACTCGGTAATGTCAAGCGTGCCTTTTTGTGTTTTTTCCACAGAGTATGATACCCATCGCGCTTTGCCATGATCGCATCACCGTGCGAGTACCATCTGATGGGGTTGTTTTCCGCCTGTGCTAATGCTCTGTCCGCCATTGCCCGGGTAATGCGGCCATTGCCATCTTCAAACGGGTGAAGCGTAACGAACCCTCTAATTCTAGAGGCAAGCTATCAGCGCTTGCGCATCAGGTTGAAACGAAGTGTAGACCTTGGCAAAGGCCCTGGTCGTGGAATCAGGCTCTATCCGATACTCGATGAACCTGTGCGTACCGAACTTTCTATTAGCGAATGCGCTTCAGCTCGCGCAAAGCAAGGTGTTGAGAGTCGGTGTCATTCAGCAGCTAATCAACCGCAGACTCTCTGCGAGCACTTGCAAGCCGAATGGAGGCGTCGCATCCTCCAGAAAAAAACGAATACAAACTGGAACTGAGTCAGCTAATAGCGGACGTACCGCCGACTATCGTTAATGACATTCAGACATTGGAAGGTTCGGCAGGCAGCAATAGGTATATTTATCGATTTTCCGTCGGAAACCACTCAACCTCCAAAGTGCTACGTGAGAGCTTAACCGATACAAAATCTAGTGCCGATAACACTAGAAAGTATTCACGGGTTGACAGCGCAAGTAACGACGCCCTGTGCCTCTATGTTGGTGGCTCTAAGTCTGTAACGCAACGGATGAAACAACACCTTGGTTACTCTCATTCCGCTGTTTATTCATTACACCTGAAGAGTTGGCCAAACCCACAAGATTCCTTTGTGATAATCGAGATATTGAAGTGTCTAGGTGATGTAGGCCAGGACGTTTTACAGGCTATCGAAGATAGCTTATGGCAATCATCGATGCCACTATTTGGCAAGCAGGGTGCTAAGTAGGAAGCAAGGCGAAACACTGTGCTAATCTCAGTATTTTCTTTGTCTCAAGAAGAACGCTATCGCTCTACATTTGAATCTTTTGGAGGAAAAAGGAATGCCCTACGGATGCAAGTGCCCTTTCGCGTAAATAGTGCGTGGCGCGCTTTGTGCGCCGCTTTAAACTTTTCGGATCGCCGAGCCACCAAATCCCTGTCAGGGCGTTTGTTCTCGGCTCTTGGCAGTATCAGCCTGTTACCATGCATCTCCTGTATGCCATGCTTGAGCATCGGGCCATCGATCTCTTCCAGAACATCCATCCGTATTTCGGTTTTATAGTTTGGAGTTATGCCGAGAATATTCTGGTCATACGCTGCGCGATGAATCTTGCACAGCGACAAACCGTTGGACACTATAGGTTCGCCTTCGGTATCTGCATCTGGAATGATATGAGCGGCCTCCAGCAATGAGATATGCTTTAAACGACAGATGGTGCACTGCTCTCTGTATGCATCCAGCACTTGTATACGAAACGCACTTTGGTGCAATCGAACACGCGTTAATCGAGTCAGAAATTTTCTACGAATTAGTGCCGACTCACCAACCTCAGCCTCACGGTTGTCTCTGGTTATTTCAGACTTGTCGTCTACCGCCACGGTAAAGATGTTGTCGGCAGCATTATCACCCACAATATACACGGGCCAGGATGCGTCATAGCTGCCCTTTTTCATCGCATGAAAATACACCAATGGCAGGCCTTTGAGCATAACGGTACGAAGCCTGTTGTTGTCGGCACTGCCAGCCTCGTCTTGGCGATAGTAATAGTCCAGTAGCCCATCTTGATTGAACGTGTCGTTATAGGGGCGGCCTGGGGATGTAGCGATCGAAATGGGCAAATCCAGTATTTTCGGCTTTCATATTCCTTTCGCACCAATCAAAGGAACTGCAGATCCCTTGTACGAAAAACCTCTCTGCAGGTCTGACCATGGAAATATCTGGCCATGCAGAATTAGCAGGGTATCCAGGTACTTAAAAACCGCCAGCCGGACAACCGTGTCGTGTTCCATGCTGGTAGCTTAACAAATTGTTAGGCAGGCACCCGGTTCAAGCTTTGCACCTGCTGTCTACATCGTGTACGCCCTTTGCCTTCACTGAAAATCGTTGCACCGCATGCAGTTCCAACACATCTAATCCTTCGTACACGCCGGCTATGGCAAGCCACTGGCGAAGCGCATAAAGCATACTCACGCACATGCCAGCAATGAACATAATACTCATGGGCGACTCCATCTTCGACAACGCACCCTATGTGCAAGCTGACACCGCCGTCAGCGATCAGCTCGCCCGTATGGCTGAGGGCGCCAAGGTGACGCTACTGGCCGTAGACGGCGATGTCACGACAGACGTGGTTCGTCAGCTGGATGCAATACCATCAGATGCCACTCACTTGTTTGTCAGCTGCGGTGGCAACGATGCGCTGCAGTACCTTCCCTTACTGGGCCAGCACGTTAATTCCGTTGGTGAAGCGATGGACCTGCTTTATCAGGTAACAGGGAATTTCCGCACTAACTACCAACAGATGCTTGGTTAGATGTGGGGATTATGTTGGCGAAGTGCCACAGCACGGGCGCTGCCAAACATCATCGCAACGCTGATTACTATCATCCACAATGCAGAAATAAGCAATCAGTTTAATTCAATGTAAAACAGATACTTACTGACCTGCCTCCCTCGCAGGCGCAATAAACTCAAGTTAGTTGCCTTTCGACTTTGGATTCAGACGCTGTTCCACTTCACAATTGTACGCGGCTTCAGTTACAAATCAGCCGCTGGAATTTCACCTCGTATTACAGATTTTGCGCCTCAGAGAATTAAAAAATGTACAATTCCGGACCACAACTCCAGATTTGTACAAAATGATTGAGAGAATACTACAGCGGGAATTGGCTACTCTCCTCACTGAGTACCCCATTGTCACCATTCTCGGCCCTCGCCAATCAGGCAAAACGACGCTTGCCAGGCACTACCTGGCCAATTTCAATTACCGCAATCTGGAACTGCCAGATGTTCGCGCGTTTGCGACACTGGATCCGAACGGCTTTCTGGCAGACGCTGGCGAACCACTGATTATTGATGAAATCCAGCGTGTGCCAGCGCTTCTCAGCTACCTTCAGGCGGCAGTAGATATTAATCAAGGCCTGGGGAAATTTGTCATCACAGGCTCGCATCAGTTGCAACTTCGAGAAGCGATCGGCCAGTCGTTGGCAGGTCGAACTGCCATCCTCAACCTGCTCCCACTATCCATTGAAGAGCTTGACGCTGCAGGGACAACATTCGAACATTTTTCAGACTACGTGTTTCAGGGTTTCCTGCCTCGCGTTCATGACCAGAATCAGCGACCCGCTACCGCCTACGCCAACTATTTTCAAACGTATGTCGAGAGGGATGTGCGTCAATTACTCACCCTGCGCGACGCGACCGTTTTCGAAAAATTCTTGCGTCTGCTGGCAGGCCGGACCGGGCAACTCATCAACATGGAATCACTGGGTAATGATACAGGTATTGATGCTAAAACCATCAAACACTGGCTTTCAGTTCTTGAAGCATCGTTCATCATCTTCAAGCTACCGCCATTTTTTGAGAACATCGGTAAACGGCTTGTAAAAGCGCCTAAATATTACTTCTGGGAGCCTGGCTTACTGAGCTTTCTGTTGGATATTAAGAACCCCTCACAAATTTTGCGCGACCCTCTGGTGGGCAGCCTGTTTGAAAATCTTGTTGTTGTAGAGGCGATGAAAGCGATCACTCATCGCGGACAACGCCCTAACCTGCACTTCTACCGAGATAATCACAAACAGGAAATCGATTTACTGTTTAAACGTGATGGAAAGCAAGTAGGAATAGAAATCAAATCTTCCGCCACGCTACAATCGTCGTTTTTGAAAAGCCTTAACACCATCGATGAAAAGGTGATGCCGCTGGATGAGAAACATCTCGTCTACAGTGGCGATGAGACGCGAAGGTATTCCAGTGGAGTAACAGCCCGTAATTTCAAGTCGGTGGCCGACATCATGGTAGGGACGACATAGCCAGGGCCAAGATCATCAAGGCGTGCTTCAGGTGGTATCGGTTTACTCATATCAACGCGCACCAATCCACACTATTGCACAGCTCAGAAATATCCTACCCAAATCCCAGCCCTTTCCGATAGCCACCAATGCTGCGCACTTGCATAATGGCTTTGCGGTCAGGGAAGGCCGTGGCAGTCGCTGCAACGGAATGCAGTAAATCGACAGGACGTTGATTTAACAAAAGACAGTCGGCAATGGATGCCTGTGTTGTTGCACGATCACCAAATATGGTGAACTGGCTTTGCCCCAAGCCAGAAAAGCAAGGATGCTTTGGTGCGCTGAACAACACGATCGCCAAGGATGGCGCCCAGAGCCCCCGGTGTTTGATCGGGGGCTTTTTTAATTCGAAGACATATGTCTATCAAACATATACAACGCAGCCACACTCCCCACGTCCGCCAACTGACCATCCTCTAACAGTGCATCACATTCGGCGCGCGTAAACTGCCCTGCAATCAATCCTTGCTCTTCACTATCCAGCGCCGATTCCCCTGCCTGTAGATCAGTGGCCAAAAAGATA
>CAYGSW010000260.1:0-8035 GCA_964352535.1 uncultured Granulosicoccaceae bacterium
CGCCTGCGTCGCCTGCCGAGCCAGCAGCTTGGCCAGTCGAAGCAACTGCCGCCTGTATGGTAGGCTCCTGTGTACTGGCTCGGCCATTATTGGATGCCGAACGTTTAGGCAATTTTTCTTCTCGCTCATCAAAAAACGCATCGTTGTTTTCCATGGCGCGTCTTATTACGGCGTAATCGACATCACTGCCTTCCAGAAAGCCATCAATTTTCATGGCACTCAGAACCTTGGGGTCTGTCACGGATAGCAGCGAGTCCCGCAGTACGTTGAGGATTTCTTCATCCAGGCCGGAACGCGCGATCCAGGGTTTACTGACGTTAGGAAAGCGCACCAGCTCGCGAATGGGTTCGCCAGAGTCAACCAGTTTCTTGAACGTCTTCTCGTTCAGTGCACCTGCATCAAATGCACCGGCTCCCACCGCAGTACCGACCTTGTCGTGTCTGCCAAGGTACTCGTAGCGACTCAGATCTTCTCCGAGAATGTCAGCCTGAACCAGTTCAAGCTGTGAAAGAAACCGGCCAATGGTCGAGCCCTCATCACCAAAGGCAAACGACTTACCCGCAAGGTCGCTGATGTTCGTAATCGGGCTGTCCTGATGAACGGCAATAATGCCGTAGGAGACTTTCGAATTATTGAGCTTCTCAACAGCAATGATGTTGATGTCAGAGTTCATGCGCTTGGCTTCTACGTAAGAGGCCGGGCCAAAGTAGGAAAAATCGACGTCGCCATCTACCAGATCCGATATACCCTGATCATAGTTTTTGGCTATCTGCATGCGAATGTCGACTTCTCGCTTTAGCGAGTAAGACATGGTTTTTTCAAGCTCCTTGAGCACGGGTCTGAATACCTTGACCATGGCTGAGGGTTTGTTGGAGCTGTAGACTCCAAAATTCAGACGCAGCTTCTCTGCGGCATTTGCTGACGCTGTAAAAGTGGCCGCTACCAGTACAGCACCAAGCGTGAAGGTTCGTGACAGTGACATCGTAATCATGAATAGAGGGCTCGAAGAATTGGGCTACCGCTGTACAAAACGGCACCCGACTGCATTACTGAAGTGCTGAGAAATGTGATAACCGGGAATTTGTGATCAGTCAGAGCTTCCTGCACTGGATTCTGGCCTGCATTGAGGCTTGCGGTTATCTGTGATTGGCTGGCTTCAAGGTTTCTGTATCAGCGCCGCTACACGAGAAACGGCCGAAATAACATATGCCTCTGGCGCCGGGTCATGAACCGCACAAGACGACGATGAACACAATAAGTACCCACCACAAAGGAACTTCACTGGCACTCTGTGTATGGGCCGTGCTTGCGGTAACTGGGTTGGCGGTTATGTTACTGGTATGTGCCAGAATCGGTCTGGCCCCGTGGGAGATTACATGGGTGGTAGACGGCAGTATCAGTAGTGAAGTACTGAAAACGCTGGACCTCGTGCGCTACCAGTTGGCAGCACTGGCACTCGTTGCGCTGAACTTTATCCTTTTTTTCTCACGAACAAAAAACAAGGGTAGACAGGTAGGTGTGGGAGCTAGCGTATCCGCACAAATTGCCACAATGCTGGACGAAGATGATCGCGACAATACCGCGCGACAGAATAGTGCGATGGTTGACACAACTGTGGATAGCGCCGAATTCCCAGAGAATAGTGATTCCTTTGAACAGACATGTGATTCGGTTCTGCACTCTGATGATCCAGAATTACAAATGCCGCCCGCTGCACGCCACACTGACAACGCAGATGTACAGATGCAGATTGCCACCGTCGAGATTGCACGGCTAAGGCGTGAACTGGTCGGTTGCAAGCAACAGCTGGAAACAGCGAATCAGGCCAAGACACAGTTTCTGGCCAACATGAGCCACGAGTTGAGAACACCGATGAACGGCATCATGGGTATGACTGATCTTCTGCTGGGTGGATCGCTGACTGATCGTGAAGAGCGTTTTGTGCGCTCCATATCATCCTCCGCGACAACACTACTGGCAATAATCAACGATCTACTGGACTTCTCCAAAATTGAATCCGGCATTCTTCAGTTGGAAAATGGTCGGTTCAGTGTTCGTGATTGCGTTGAAGATGTCTGTTCTTCGCTGGCAGGCAATGCACATTCGAAAAACATCGAACTGATCTGTTACGTTGATGAGAACGTTCACAAGCAGATGGACGGAGATCCCGGGCGAGTCAGACAGATACTGAACAACCTGATCAGTAATGCTATCGCGTTTACTCAGGAGGGCGAGGTCGTTGTGCGCCTTACTCGCAAGGAGTCCGGGAAAGGCGGTAGTACCGGCAAGTCGTTGTATCAATGTGATGTTCAGGATACCGGTGTTGGTATCTCTCCTGAGCTGCAAGTGCAGTTGTTTGAGGCGTTTACACAGGCTGATGCATCAAATACACGCGGCCACGGTGGCCTGGGTATGGGACTGGCCATAACGCGACAGCTAGTTGCGATGATGAACGGCGAAATCTCTTTTAGAAGCCGACTGGGTGAAGGTACGCGTTTCAGCTTTACGATGGAGCTGGAAGACATCGTTGATGGAGAAGACTCGAACACACGCAGACGATCCTTGAGCGGCGCACACGTTCTGGTTGTGGATGATAATGAGACCAATCGCACTATTCTTTACCACCAGTTATCCAATTGGGGCTTGATTGTCGAGACGGTTGAAAGCGGCAAGCTTGCGTTGGAAGCTCTGCGCGCTGCGCATGATCGAGGGCAGGCGTTTGATGTATTGATACTTGATCTGCATATGCCCGAGATGGACGGTATTCAACTGGCGAAAGCCATACAGGTGGAAGAGGACTTTCGGCATCTACAATCCATCATGCTTACGTCGGCCATATTGCAACTCGATGGTATGGAGTTACGTCGCCTGGGTATCTACAAGTATGTCAGCAAACCTGCACGTCAGTCCGTTCTACATGATTCACTGGCATCACTGATGCCGTTGATCAACGGTCAGTTGCGAGTAACGCGGGATGATGAGGTCGACGCTCCAGTACAGTTGCCCGTCGTCAATGCCCGGGTTTTGCTGGTTGAAGATAACCCCGTGAATCAGGATGTGGCCATGGGGATGCTCGAGCAACTCGGGTGTGATGTCGAACTGGCCACCGATGGCGTTGATGCCGTATCCAAAGGTTTTGAAGAAAAATACGATATCGTTCTCATGGACTGTCAGATGCCTCTGATGGATGGATATGAAGCAACGCGTCGAATAAAATCTGGCGACTCCATTAATGCGCCAACACCGATCGTTGCATTGACCGCCAATGCCATGGATGGTGATCGCGAAAAGTGTCTGATGGCGGGCATGGACGACTATGTATCGAAGCCAGTCCGAACTCAGATGCTGTCGCACATGCTGGAAAAGTGGGTTGGTAAACCTCTGGAGCCGTTTGATCAGGTAGAGCATAGTAAAACACCAGCCCTGATGCCCACGGGCGATCGGGCTGGTGATCTGCGTAGTGATGACTTAGAGCGTGTACCGGTTGGGAGAGAACCCGCTGATGAGAAACTTGAGCGTGAAGATGCACTCTCTGATGCCGCATTACCGGAGGCGCTTGCCAACACAGTGAAAGCTGTCGATGCGGTTCTGGATGGAACATCACCATCAGATTGCGAAGTGGTGGAAAGCGTCGTCAATATCAAGGCCATCGACACAATACGAGGTTTACAGCGTCCGGGTAAACCCGATCTGTTGACGAAGGTAGTGAACGTGTATTTTGACAAGACGCCGGCGGTAATCAAGGACATGCAGGATGGCTTCAACAACGCGGATAACGCTGTGATTTCAGCGTGTGCTCACAGCTTGAAATCCAGTAGTGCGTATCTTGGTGCCGACACCTTGTCGAAAAAATGCCGATTGGTTGAGGCGGCTATTACAGCCGGGTCACACGATGAGCTTGAGCCGTTGATCATCGCGATAGCCTCTGAGTATGAGCTAGTGCACGCCGCACTCAGTGGGCTTATAGAGAGTGCCGACAAAGCTGCGTAGCAGGGCAGCACAACCCAGCCGTGGATTGTGCTGCTCAAATGTACTGACGGCCGTGCGGATGTGCAAAGAGCCAGAGGCACACACTGTCTTTCAGACAGGCGTGATAAGGCTTAAGCCTACAGGTCCATCATCAATTGTGAATCGTCAATAATGCGATCCAGCTCCACACCTTCATAAAAATCGAATATGGCATCCACGACAAACTGTGGATCGTCGGTGAGTTGAAACAGATCCATGTCCCCCGGACTGATTGTTCCAGCTTCAACGAGTGATGTTTCAAACCACTCCAGCAAGCCGCTCCAGAATGCAGTGCCGAACAGGATGATGGGCAGCCGTTTGGACTTGCCAGTCTGAACCAGCGTCAGCACCTCGGCCATCTCATCGAGAGTGCCGAACCCGCCGGGCATGACGACGTAGGCCGATGCGTATTTTACGAACATGACTTTTCTTGCGAAAAAGTACTTGAAGTTCAGGCTTATGTCCTGATAAGGATTGCCGGATTGTTCGTGCGGTAATTTGATGTTCAGTCCGACGCTGGCAGACTTTCCGGCAAACGCTCCTTTATTGCTGGCTTCCATGACACCGGGTCCGCCGCCGCTGACCACGGCAAATCCTGAATCTGACAGCAAACGGCTGATGTCCTCGCTGGCTTTGTAATAGGGATTATCAGGACTGAATCTGGCGGAGCCGAAAATACTGACGGACGGGCTCAGATCAGCCAGTTGCTGAAATCCGTCCACAAATTCTGCCATGATCTGGAAGATCTTCCAGGAGTCTCGTGTCAGTGCCTTGTCGCGCGCGTCGCGACGCATCTGGTTGTGCGTGGGTAGTTGTCGCATCTTGCGTCCCTGATTAAGTGTCGATAGAGGATAGAGGTTAAACGGTCGCATGATGCGCGCCAGAGGCAGCTTTTTGGTGATTTGCAATAAGCAGATGGACGCAGAACCATCAATACAGGCGTTACACTAACGACTTTACGCCACATTCCAGAACTCACATGCCCAACGCTACCACCACCAAACCTGAAGAAAATCCCGTTATCCTGGTGGATGGATCGGCCTATCTGTACCGGGCGTTCCATGCAATGCCACCGCTCACAAATTCCAAAGGGCAGGCCACCGGGGCTATTTACGGTGTGGTTAACATGCTAAGGCGTCTGGTGGCAGACTACCAGCCAACCCACATGGTGGTAGTTTTCGATGCCAGTGGCAAGACCTTTCGCGATGACATCTACAGTGAGTACAAGGCCAACCGTGCCAGTATGCCTGACGATATGCGCTCTCAGATCAAGCCGCTGTACGAGGTCGTGGAGAAAATGGGTTTTCCCGTGTTGATTGTGCCTGGTGTGGAAGCCGACGACGTCATCGGTACGCTATCCGCCCAGGCCAGTGCCAAAGGTTTGCGAACCATCGTATCCACCGGCGACAAGGACATGGCCCAGCTGGTAAATGAGCACGTCACCCTTGTGAATACCATGACCAATACCGTCATGGATGTTGACGGTGTAAAAGAGAAGTTCGGTGTACCTCCTGAACAGATCATCGATTACCTTGCATTGGTCGGCGACGCTTCGGATAACATTCCGGGGGTGCCGAGCTGTGGGCCCAAAACCGCCGCCAAATGGCTGGCTACCCATGGTTCATTGAAAGGTGTCATGGCTAATGCGGATGCGGTCAAAGGCAAGATTGGCGAGAAGCTGCGTGAGGCAATGGACCATCTGCCCATGTCATACGATCTTGCCACCATCCGGCTTGATGTAGCACTTGAGCACTCCGTTGACGAACTAAAGCTCAAAGAGCCGGATGAAGAAGCGCTGGCGCAGCTCTACACCGAGCTGGAATTCAAGACCTGGTCCAAAGAGCTGGCCGATGGCATGTCGCCCCTGCAGACACGTGCATCACAAGGTGGTGAGCCGGCCATATCCAACAAGCCTGCGGCCTCATCTGGCAATAGTGATTACACAACAATCACCACGATGGATGAGCTTGACGCATGGATCGCTGAGCTGATATCAGCTCCCCTGTTTGCCTTTGACACCGAAACCACCAGCCTTGATTACATGCAGGCAGAAGTGGTGGGCGTCTCTTTTGCGTTACCTGGCGGGCGGGCGGCTTATGTGCCGTTAACACATGACTATGAGGGTGCTCCCGAGCAACTTGACAGAGCCGTCGTGCTCGAAAAGTTGCGCCCGTTGCTGGAAGGTGACAAACGCAATCTGGTGGGTCAGCACATCAAGTACGATATCAATGTCCTGGCTAATCATGATATCCATCTGGTGAACGTTGCGCACGACACGATGCTCGAGTCGTATGTTCTTGACAGTACTGCTTCGCGTCACAACATGGATGCACTGGCCAGTAAATATCTTGATGTCGCGACCGTGAAGTTTGAGGAAATAGCTGGCAAGGGTAAATCTCAAAAGACGTTCAATGAAATCGAGGTGGACGTGGCCAGCCACTATGCCGCCGAGGATGCCGACATCACTTTGCGATTGCATGAAGTGCTGTGGCCTAAATTAAGTGCCGAACCCACGCTGCGCAAGTTGTATGAAGAGATAGAGTTGCCCTCATTGCATGTGTTGTCGCGCATCGAACGTACCGGTGTGCGTATAGATGATGTCATGCTGGAAAAGCAGGGCAAGAAGATTGCCGCCACGATCGTCAACGTGAAAGCGGCTGCCTTCGAAGACGCAGGGCGTGAGTTCAATCTGGGCTCTCCCAAACAGATTGGTGAGATATTCTTTGAGGAAAAACAGTTTCCCATAATACGCAAGACTCCGAAAGGGCAGCCCTCAACAGCTGAAGATGTACTGGAACAACTGGCGCTGGATTATCCCTTGCCCAAGCTTATTCTGCAGCATCGAGGCTTGACCAAGTTGATGTCGACGTATATCGAAAAGTTACCCTTGCAAATTAACCCAGGCACTGGGCGTGTGCATACATCCTACAATCAGGCCGTCGCTTCAACCGGACGCTTATCCAGTACAGATCCCAACCTGCAGAATATTCCTGTACGCACAGAAGAAGGGCGAAGAATCCGTGAGGCCTTTATTGCAGAGGACGGTTATCGCTTGCTGGCAGCAGATTATTCGCAGATAGAGCTGCGTATCATGGCGCACTTGTCTGAGGATGAGGGCTTGCTCAACGCATTCGAGAAAGGCCTTGATGTACACAAGGCAACAGCTGCTGAGGTCTTCGGGGTGCCGCTGGAGGCTGTGGAGTCTGATCAACGTCGATCGGCCAAGGCCATAAATTTTGGTCTGATCTATGGCATGTCTGCCTTTGGTCTGGCCAAGCAGCTGGATATCGGTCGAGGTGAGGCTCAGAACTACATCAATCTTTACTTTGATCGTTATCCGGGAGTCAAGCGCTACATGGATGAGACGCGTGCACTGGCTAAAGAGCAGGGCTATGTAGAAACAGTGTTTGGCAGGCGTCTGTATTTACCTGACATTAATGCGCGCAACGCGCAAATGCGCAACTATGCCGAACGCACTGCGATTAATGCACCGATGCAAGGCACAGCCGCAGACATCATCAAAATGGCTATGATCAATGTCAACAACTGGCTAGTGAATGACGGGATTGATGCGCGTATCATCATGCAGGTCCACGATGAACTGGTGCTTGAAGTTAAGGCGGGTGAGCTGGATGAGGTGGGTGAAAAGGTTCGAGCTCTGATGACAGCCTCGGCGACACTCAAAGTGCCGTTGGAAGTTGATGTGGGTGTGGGCAATAGTTGGGAGGAAGCCCATTGAGTCTTGCGTTGGTGTTGTCACGCAACTTGTGAGTTACGGCTTTGGCCGAGCATCTTTTGAAAACAGGTAGATCATCATTGCGATAAACAAAAGCAGCGCGTAAGTGATGAATAGCAATCGATAGCTTGCCGGTGACGAGGCATCAGCTTGCCAGCTAATGACCCGCCCCGCAAAAAACTGCATGACTCCGGCACCAAAGATTGAACAGAAATTGAGCAGTGTCACACCACGCCCCACTAGTAGTCCGTCAACCCGAAATATTAGGATTCAGCGGGCCTGTCTGTGTTC
>CAYGSW010000261.1:0-5096 GCA_964352535.1 uncultured Granulosicoccaceae bacterium
GAACACAGACAGGCCCGCTGAATCCTAATATTTCGGGTTGACGGACTACTAGAAGTCTGCGCGAACGAAGGCGGCCCCGTAGAAAATTTCGAGCGAGAGTAATTCCATTTTGTGTCGATTTTTTTTCTCGTTTGAGGAGTTAAGCGGGGCTAAATGACGAAAACGAGCGGAAAAAGCGGCTGAAGGCAGCCCCGCCAAAATGGGATTACTCGTGGGGTGCCGCCCCCGGTACGAAATATTTCTGCCGCGCAGACTCCTAGCCTGCATCATTCACGATGCGTACGCAAACGAGGTGGATGAGTTTCTATCACATGGCTTCATGGCGGGCGAACAACTATACAATCATCAGAGTGCTCCGCCCAACACCTCGACATCGCCCCGGCAAGTTGTAATGCTTGCTTTAGACCCTTCCGCTCAGATGCCGGTTTGGACTATTCGCAACCAGGTGCTTCCGCAGGTAAGTCCTGACCGGCGTCTCAAGATATCGGTATATCAACACTGCAGCAACATTGGCCAAAACAAGCGATGATGATGCTGCTAGCCACTGCAGAAGGATACTTCCTTCAAACCAAACTGACACCTTGTCAAACACCTGAATGACATAAGGATGAATAAGATACAGGACATAACTTGCGCTACCTAATAGAACCAGTGTTTTCGGTAATACCCGATTTTTGAATATGATCAAAGCCAGATAGATAACCAGCAAGGAAGGCAAACCGGCGTAGAAGAAACGACTACTGACCGGATCATCTGCTGCCATCATTGCAAATGCCAGCATAATCACAATGATCGCGATTTGACGATACGATCGTTGCACCAGCACCATATACAACAGAATACCCAGCACGAATTCAAAGACAATCAAATCTCCGTAAACTCGAGTAATGAATACATCCACGATACTGCACAGACACCAAACACTGAAGATCACCAGCGACACGACTACACCACGATAGCGATGCGAGACCCCCAAGGCAATGGCGAACAATAAATAGAAATACATTTCGTAGTTCAACGTCCAGCCAAGAAACAGGATGGGTGCATGCCCAGTTCCATTTTTATCGAACGGAATAAACAATAACGACTTGACAAGATGAACTGAATCCGCTGTTGTATTGTTCAACAATGAAGGAAATACGAGAGCAATGATAAACACGACAAGAGTGAGCGCGTAGTAGGTTGGCACAATCCGAATGAGTCGCTTGACAAAAAAACGTTCTCCGCTGATCTGAGTAGACAACATCATCACGTAACCGCTGATAACAAAAAAAGCATCCACCCCGAAATGCCCTTTTTCTACAAAAGGGATGTGCACGAAAAACACCGCCAAAGCAGCAAAAAAACGTAGTGCCTCAATGGTGTCGTTTTTTGTGCTTGTGCTTGTGCTTGTGCTTGTGCTTGTGCTTGTGCTTGTGCTTGTGCTTGTAGACATTGTTAGGCTTTCCTTTGCTGGCGCACTTGCGTTGAGCATCTACAATCGCATTCTTTCAGACTACAGTGCATCGGGACTCACAATGTCAGGGCGAGCGTTATCTACAATCAAGACTCGGTCAAATTGATCAACAACGACCATGTCTCCCGTGGCATGGAAGCCGTACGAAGAGCTTGACCTTAAGGTGACATTTTCCAAAGACAACCTCGCGGTATTAGCGAACAGGTTGGCACCATCAGGGTTGGCAGCACTGGCTTGCCCTGCGTTTTCAATAAGTGCATGGCTTATCTGCGCATTTGCCCCCTCAATTAACAACATCCCTTGCCAACTACCTGCGACAGGGGACTTGGAACTCAAGAGAACAGGATTTTCTGCTGTGCCTCTGATTGCAATATTTCCGCGAGCGATCAAGGCACTTGCATCAACAAAGTACAGCTGCACACCTTCATTGATAATCAAGGTATTGCGCAATTGATTGATACCATTGATTTCCAACGGTAGGCCAGGATCATTGATCACCACATCCTCGGTATAGTTTCCACGAGGAATGAACAATCGATTCTGCTCATTGTCAATAAATGCACTACCGTCAGTAATGGATGACAGTGCAGTGAAGTTAAGAAAGGCTGCCCGCTTGTTTTGCGTGATCAGATTGCCACTGAATGACTCCAGTCGCGAATCTAGCCCCGGAATGGAAATTCCATACCACTCGCCAAAACGAATAAGAGAATTCTCGACGCGCAACTGTGATGGCGCGTTAGTTGAAGACTGGAGAGTTATCCCTCCGATATTCGGATCGCTTCCCATGTATTCGATTACCGTATGGCTTATTACATTTTGAACACTGTTTGAACGATTGAATATTACGCCCCGCCACCATCCGAATATCGGGCGTTCACCTGTCATCACGATTGGATCTGTCGAAGTTCCAGCAGATACCAGAGCACCTCTGGTTTCAACCAACAGCTGAGTGTCTGGCGCAAACTTGAGAATGACACCTGGCTGAAGCGTCAGAACTCCTAAGTTATCTACCGTAATATTCTGCTCTACACGATAGCAACCAGAGGGCACTGACAGCTCAGAGTTTACGCGATAGCTTGGAAAAACAGCATTGCAGGAAACATTCTGTGTATCAGGTACAGTAAGCCCAGCCAACGGCTGAATGTCTAAACTGGCAGTCTCAGGTTCTTCTATTGCAATTCCAGTCGTTAATACACACAGAACTTCAGTTCGCTCTGATTCATTACCACTAGCATCAACACTGGCTATTTGATAACAGTATTCACGACCTGAGGATACTGTCGCGTCCGTTACCGAGGTACTGCTTACCCTTATCAGCAAAGGCAACTCTTCATCACTAAGCGCAGGTCCACGATAGACGTTAAAGCCGGCAACATCGCTAACGTCATCCTGTAACCAGGTCAGCTCTACGCGTTGCGTCAACGCTAGCACCGACATTAAGGCCCTGGGTGCTTGCGGAGGCGTCGTATCTCCAATGACAAACATTCCGGCAGTAGTGACCACCGCTTCCGCTGAACGGTTACCAGCAAGGTCAATAGCGCTGACCTGATAGGTTAATGGTGTATCGGGTATTACATCGAAATCTGCAAAAAACGGATAAGGCGTTTCAGTTAAAAACTGACCATTGCGAAAAATCTCGTATGCGACGACAGCTGTGTTATCGGTGGAGGGCTCCCAAACCAGAAAAAATTCACCAAGACCACCACTGAGCGCTCTTAGGCTCGTAGGCATAGACGGTGGTTGCGTGTCGGCCTGCTCGGATTCAGCGCCCAGCAGTATGTCAACAGTGAACGATGTCTGAGTACTATTGCGGGGATCAGTTTTTACGAACGTCGCTTGTCGTCCGTCTACAATGACCGGGTTTAGATCAAGAAAGCGATCAATACCTGTATCATCTGTACGAAATTCATCATTAAAAAGCTGAATTCCATCCAAGTTATAGTCAGTCAACACTAAACCGACTAGCTCCAGATACCGTTGTGCCTGATCCGAAAACTGATCTACTGTAGGAAATGCTGGCATCGCGTCATCCGCGTCGAACGCGGTGTTCAAATCACTCACACCATGTTCTTGCAGAAACCAGCTGCGTATTACCACATCTGTGTAGGAGTGCACATTAGCGATACCTGTCGCGTAAGCGATGGCGTAGCGATAACGACCATTGCCCAGGTCACTGCGTAGCACCCAAGGGCCAATTCCTGCGACCGAATCTGCTACATATTGTCCGTCAGAGGCAATTGTTGCGGTTGATCGTTCTCCTGATTGAGCTCTTATCTGTACTTGACGGCTGACTACTTGATTGAGTTCGCTCACCGTACCGCGGAACAGGATGCCCGTTCCTATGGTGCCAGATTCGTCGGGATCGGGATCCCCAGGCGAGCAACCCACGCTTAGTACCAACAGTACACTGAGCAAAATCCATGACCATAACTTGACGACACTACTGTGGCGACAATCTATCCTTAGTACGAAATTCATTTATACTCTTCCATGTTATTTATCGTCCATGTTGTTTATAGTCTACTACAGTGCTTTCCTGCTCATCCTGGTGATAATAAATACCTACACACCGATACGCAGCGACTTCCCTTTGATCTTCTTGTTACTTCTTCGACATTTTTTCGCTAAAAACGTATATTGGCAATCGATAAGTTCCGTCGCCTTCGTGGTGGGATAAGCGCGGCAAGCAGCAGCGGTTGACTCGTCCACCTGGTTATAAGTAACTTGTCTTGGAAAGCGCTTTTCACCTGTATCAGAATTGATATTCCAGATCTCTGTCTTGAATAGATCAGAGACGCAATCTGACAAAATACGCACCTGCCATATATCATCTGCGTGCGCTATGTATGCAGGACTAATCAGCGCAATGCTATCTGAGTAAAGTTGGCTTACTATCCCGGCGCGGCTCAATTCATCCACAATTGCCCCGTAGGTGATATCACCGTTGTAGCGTTTGATCAGGCTGACGAAACTGCTTTTGTCACCTTTGAATGGCAGAACCTTCGCGTTTTTTTATCCAAAAACTCCCTGTCTGCCAGCCAACCCTACACCACACGCTCTGCGCGATTAGGCGCTTGATTCATACTCGGCTTGCCCTGCTCAAGCAACAGTGGAAGCCGGACTACCTCTTCTCGACTTAACCCGGCCATAACAGCTGCTCGGGAAACGGTCATCTCCTGGCCTTCAATCGCAAAATCATTGTCGACAAATTCCACATGCGTCTGCCTAACGAGTTCACTAGACTCTGAGTGCGTGAATACAAAGCGAATGAGAAGGCCAACCATGAGCCGCAGTATACTAGCCAAGGCCGTCGCAAGCGAAAGTTCGTCCACTCAACCATTATGCAACATCATGCGACACTCAGCCGTGATGCGCATCTCATCATCATAAAATCAAACAATCAGCATCCAGAAAGGCCAAGCCCTACAGAGCATGCGTAGGGGATAAATTTCCCATACGTTATGATTACTCGTTTCGAAAATAATATCAAGCGTCAATTCGTAAAAAAATACAAAACATTTGGTAACTAGTCAGCGGGCTCAGGCTACTTGAGTAGCCCATTCGACACCGCGTAACATCAATATGGGTGTTTCACCCGCGAACAACATCTCGAGTGCCTTGGTGGCTGACAGATCATTCA
>CAYGSW010000261.1:5196-7983 GCA_964352535.1 uncultured Granulosicoccaceae bacterium
AGTGCCTTGGTGGCTGACAGATCATTCAATGAGTAGTTGGATTATCGATTCAAGTGCCAGGCAATACAACGACTCACAACACCAAACAAATCACCATCAAGAATGGCTTCCAATATTGAGCTATTAGCTTCTGATGGGCTGAATAGCTACGTAACACCTTCCTTGATCTCAAGCATTTTTCGAACCTGATTGAACTCATTGATCTGAAAGGGAATGCCAGCATCTCCAATAACCAAATCTACATCATAGCCGGTGCGCGATATGAATATTTGGTTCAGAACATTTTGACAAAGACGCTGCCATCATTGATCGACCGCACGGCGGTGTAATTGACAAACACTGCGCGTTCATTATACGACGCTACATCGCCTTTGAAAGACAGCAGTTGCGAATCAAATTCTGGAATCAACATGCCATACGATTGGCTTTCATAAATCAGTGAGTTTTCCACCTGCAGTTGTGTGGGCGCGTTTATCGAGGAGCCCAGAAGTGCCATTGAACCGCTTGGATCACTACCCGCATACTCGATAACAGTAGGCGTATCAAGTTCTGCGTCCTGGCCGATTTCCTGAATTCAACACCGCGCCAGGTTCCGCGAGTGAGACACTCACGCGTCATGATAACGGGATTTCCCGGCGGCCATAACTATACCAGTCTTCCGGCTGATGCAATCAATAGCAGCGTATTCGGGGAAAACTTCAACACAGCGCCGGGTTGTAGCGTCAGTACGCCGAAATCGTCAACGGTGATATCTTCTTCCACGCTGTGACGCCCTGCGGACAAGGTGAGATCGCTGCTGATCTCATTTTGCTTCCATATCAGGTCTACGTACTGTCGTGTGGCATTCGCGGCCATTAAGTTGAACGGCATCGAGGAGGGTCACTGTGTCACGGCCTCTCATATCCAGCTTCACAATCTTGTTATTTTCCACGCTCCTTATTGTTTGGCTTGTCAGCAGGTTCCTGCATCTCCTCAACCGAATAGATGCCCATTCCGACACGCATTGACGTCCCTGATTTCTTACCCACCTTTCGGCGCTTCTTGGCCAGATAAGTGTTTAGCTCATTTATTAGATCCGTAGCTTTTCTTGTTGAGAAAAGTCTGAACTCGTCGGCCGCTTTCGGGTCGAGCATATCGTAGGTAACCTGCCGTTGAAAACGTTTCTCATCAGCAGGCGAATCTATGTTCCTCACAGCCGTCTTGAACAGGTCTGACACACACACGGACAGAATTCGAACTTGTTCAAGATCATCCTCATGCGGTAGGTATGCCGGATTGACCAATGCGACGCTGTCCAGATCAAATTGTCGAGTAATGCCCGTACGGTTCAATTCTTCCAGAATGGCTCCGTAGGTGATATCGCCGCTGTAGCGCTTGACCAATGTCATAAAGCTTCCTTTCTCTCCCTTCACTGGCAACACTCTTGGATTCTTTTTACGATCTAGAAATTCCTTGTCTGCCAGCCAGCCCTGCACCACACGCTGCGCGCGATTAGGCGCAAGCTTCATACGCGTCTCGCCGTCCTCAAGCAACAGGCGCAAGCGCACTACTTCCTTGCGACTTAAACCGGTTAGAACTGCGACACGCGACACCGTCATTTCCTGCCCTTCAATAGCAAAGTCGCTGTCAGCGATTTCAACGTACGTCTGCCGGACCAGCTCACTCAGTTCTGCCTGAGTAAACTCGAAGCGAATTAACATACGAATCATGGGCCGGAGAATACCGACCACAGCGCGGGCGAGGTGAAGTTTAAACGGTTCGCTCATCGCAACGCTACTCGACCACCACGATCTGAGTAAAGTATCTCAGCACCACGTCTTTCACAAAAATTCAATTTTTTACACCAGCTGACCAATAGCGGGGATTTATTTCCCATTTGCAATGATCTCGCCAATGACGGACAAGATCAAGCGTCGGGTAAGATTATCTGGCATTCTCGGCATGTACCTGTTGCAGCGTCTCGGCAGGCAGATTGCCCTGGGCATTGAGTGGCTACGTTGTGGATGTACCTATCCTGCCCAGCACATCATAAAACCTGGACACCGAGCGTATCAGTGTGCCGTCGCGGTTGAACTGCTCATTGTCAATCGTACGCCCTTCACTATCCCGATCAAAGCGCGTCGTGGTTCCATCGGGTTCGATAACTTTGACCAGCTGTCCGGCCTCATCATATTGCAGGTAGTGTCGATCACCGTCCGGGCCTTCGTAGCCTGTCAATCGCCCTTCGGCGTCATAGCTGAATCGCAAGGCACGACCGTATTGTGTGACTGTCTCTGCCCGGCTCGAAGCAACGTACTCAATACTTATCACACCTTGATCGCCCAGACGAAAGCCTGTGACCTGACCCAGCGTGTTAAATCTTGTTGTGGTGATTGGTGCCGTACCAGGGCTTATGATCGCGATGGGGCGATTGCGTTCGTCCCATTTGATTCGCAGGATATCGTCCACATCATCTCGTGGTGCACCGATACTGATCAGATGACCTGCATCATCATACTCAAACTCGCGTACCCGCGACTCTGCAGGACGTACGCTCGGTTCTATGATCCGTACCGGTAACACTGCGAACGCATCGGCATACTCACGCCGCTCGATCAGTTCATCATTGCCGCCAACATCCACACGGCGAATCTCGGCAATCCGCCCTTGCTCATCGTAGCGATAGGTGCGGCTGTCCTGACCGGTGGCGTTACCCAGCGAGTTCTTGGCCGCTTCCAGCAACCGCCCCTGCTCATCATACGCATACTCAAACCCCGTCGCCGGACAGGTCGCACAGCCGGCCCCTTC
>CAYGSW010000262.1:0-7981 GCA_964352535.1 uncultured Granulosicoccaceae bacterium
CGAACACAGACAGGCCCGCTGAATCCTAATATTTCGGGTTGACGGACTACTAGTCCAAGAATAAGCTGATCGTACCGAAGGCGGCCCCCCAACGGCGCGATATTTTGGCGGGGCTGCCTCCAGCCAGCTTTCCGCGTAACAACGGCGAACTTCGTTACATAGAACAACTATTCACCTCAATTGACGCGAAAATCTGGCCGAGATATCGCGCTCTCGGCCGATCAGCTTATTCTCGGACAGCCTCCTAGAGGGTTTTCAGGCAGTTTTTTTCCATGCGCCAGATCTCTCTACCAGGGAATTTCCTCCCCGTCGTAAGCGATGAATCGGCCGCTGGCATGTTCGTGCAATTGCTCGATCTGCTCGATCAGCAAGCGGGCAGTTTTCTGTGCGGAAAAAAGTTTGCCTTCAGGCACGTTCTTTTGAAAGGGCCTGGACAGACGCGAATCTGTCGTACCTGGATGCAACGCTGCAACCCGAACGTTTTTCGTGTTTCTTGCCCACTCTATGGAAAGGCATTTCAAGGCCATATTCAATGCGGCCTTGGAGGCCCGGTAACTGTACCATCCACCCAGACGATTATCACTGATGCTGCCCACCCGCGCAGACACGGTTGTAAAAACCCCACGTTCTGACCCCTTCAGTACGGCTCGCGCATATTTACCCAGCAACAATGTTGGCAGGCAATTAATCGCCATACTTTTTTCAAAATGCTCCGTCGAAAAAGCCGATACCGATTTTTCGGGCCCATGCGCCGTGTCATGCAACATGCCCACACAATTGATCAACCAATCTGCCTGATTGACCGACTCGAGCCACCGTCGAACCTGTTCATCATCACTGGCATCCAGTTTCGTCCAGTGAATTCTGGTGCTGGACGCAAACGCTGCTACGTTACCTGCACTGCTCGCTGCAGGAGACTGGTGAAAAGTTGCATGGATGTTGGCCACATCGTCGCGAGCTGCCAGCACATCCAGCATGGCAGCACCAATGCCCCCACTAGCACCTACGATCGCCACATTCAGCATTATTTGAGGCCGTTATAGGCTTTTGTAAATCCGCTGAGTGACAAGGTTGCCTTGACCTCGCCCTGGTTGGCAGCAATGACAGATACCACGGCACTGTTTCCGCGCTTAAGCCTGTTAACCAGATCTTCGTCAATCGGTTCACGCACCAGACAACCCTGCTCTGTGCATATTTTGAACGGAGCGGATTCTGCACGGCCGCCATCAATACTCACCGCTAACCCTTCAATGAGTACAACGCCGAGTGGCGTGATGACGTCGAGCACTGCAATAGCCGTCGTTTCACCGACCTCCAACGGCTCTTCAAGCTTGCGAATCACCATTTCAAGAACTGGCGTGCCCGATGCATCCTCGCCTACCTGAGCCATGGCGCAGTTGGTTCCTTGTGGAGGGCAGGCAACGTCCCAGGCACCGACCTTGGTGGTCGACACTTGACTACCAGCACCGTTACCCGAGGGCGCCAGATCCGCTGAGGGTGCAGCTGGGGCGGCTGGGGCTTGCGCTGCGGGTGCAGCCTCTGACGTCCTGTCAGCGGGTGCAGTTGCCCCCAGGTCCAGGGTCGGAGCTTGCTGAGCGGGCTCCCCTAATTTGAGTCCTCCATCCGACTGCGCCATGACAGAGGAACTGCAAAAAGCTGCCAGAACAAGGGCGACTGTAGAGATGGCAACACGCCAGGGGCGCAACAAAGCGCATGACTGAAGTCGAAATCTGGAAATTATCACAAAGCATCCTTTGGATAGTGAATGAAAAAGGTTTGAGCATGCTGCCCCATGTGTTCACATCAGACAATGCCATACAGACGTGTAGTGTAGCTACGCCACTGCCCTGTCTCAAGACATCAACGCATGACAGACTGGATTGATTGGTAAATCCGTCGATGGTTCGGCCGGATGCGCGTATCAGACCTCAATCATGACCTGATCTCATAGAGGCGGGCCGACAATTTACAGCGCTGAGGTAAAAATTGTCGTGCTGGTATACGCTAACGCTAATGCTCTACTCCGAAGAGATCAAAACTGTCATGCAACTCATCGAATCCAGCCACTGGCGCCTGTGGTGTGATCCTGACATCGGTGTGCAATGGTTGGCAGCGCAAGTCAATCGTCAAGGCCAATGGGTCGATGTTGTGCCAGATTGCCGTCCATCTGACGCTTTACAGGCGAGCACCGATAACCCCGCACCGGCTGTTGGTCAGACATTCGATGCGCCATTGGCAGCAGCCAACTTTCACATGATTCCTTACAGCAATCGTATCCGGGATGCTCAATTCAGCTTTCAGGGACAGCAGATCAATCTGGAGGGGGCAGCTACCCATGCCATCCATGGCGCTCTCAGAAAACAGAGCTGGCGCGTAGTCAGCAGTGACCCGGATTCGCTGGTTTGCGAATTTGATAGCAGCACCGCAACATCGGCAATCAACTGGCCGTGGCCGCTGCACGCCCGCATTACACAAAAAGTGAGCGGAGACACCTTATCGAGCACCATAACCATCACAAACCGAGGTGATACCGACATGCCGGTTGGCACTGGCTGGCATCCGTATTTCGTGCGCACCATCGACCAGTCGATGCCCACGCTGACATTGCCTGTAAACGCTGTTTTTCCAGATGCATCAGGCGACTGTCTACCCAACGGTGCCGCTATCGAGTTGCCTGAGGCGCTGGATTTTCGCTCAGGCAGAGCGCTTTCCCCTGATCAGAGAATTGACTGTTGCCTGGCTGGACTATCAGGTGCATGTCATATCCACTGGCAAGAGGCTGGCATCGAACTGATCATGTCGTCCAGCGAAGCCTGCCGGTTTCTCATCCTCTTCAACCCCGACATGCCCCATTTTGCGGTCGAACCTGTCACTAACGCCAATGATGGGTTCAACCTGGACTCACAGGGTATCGATGCCGGTGTGGTGACGCTGCCTGCCGGTGAAAGTTTTTAGGTGTCGATGCAGTTCACGCTTAAATTGCACAGTTGACGCCTGATCCTTTAACGACAATATTGGCTCGCGCGCAAGCAGTTTGCCGATCAGGTTCTTATCCTGTCATGAAGGACCTTGTCTTTCTGCGCGCAACGTAATGCCCAGCGGTCCACGTGCGACCTCAAAAAACAGGGTTTGCCCCTGGCGTTCAACTTGCATGGCAACCATTTCACCGCGCACACCAGCGCGTGTGGCCTGTTGCAGGTCACTGGTTGAAAACACACGGCCTTGCGCGTAGGTGATAACCATATCCCGCGCCTGCAAACCGGCCAGTTCAGCGGCCGAACCGGGGATGATCGACTCTATGATTACACGATTATTTCGTCCGGCCTCAAACAGATACCGATCATATTGCTCGTCTCCCAACTCATCGCGCAGATCCAGTCGCTGCTCATCCAGTTCATTCAGCCGCAACGAAAATTGTTCGGAATCAATCCAGCCCTCCCTCTCTGCCTGATCGAACAGTTCCAGTCTGGCTAGCTGAAAACGATCCTGACGCTCCTGCAAAGCCTGAGCGCTGTCGTAGTCCACACCAGCAGCCACGAGACTGGCCACGCGGTCGTTTACTGTGGTTGATTCGCCGAAATTGCCCGAATCGGCAAGATCCTGACCAGACTGGACATCATCCGCATCGTTAGCAGCCTGCAACTCTGCCAATGAACGCAAATTGATGGCGTCGCTCTCCAGATTCTCGATCTGGCGCGTCAACTGAGCCAGCACCTGAGCTAACTGTGCGCGCTCGTCAGATGCAGCCTGAAGCGCGGTACGCAACTCAGCATGGGCCGCATGATAATGTGTTTCTTCGGCAGCTGTCTCCGTTGCCGCTGCAGCGAATGTCGCAGTGTTTACGGTGGCAGCTGATGCAAGCTCTGGCGCAGGCCCCGCCCTATCAATGACAGGTACTGTCAGGTTGCTGGTTACGAGAAGAGTGAGGACGCTGCCCAATACTCCTGCGAACGAGGCAAGCGCCACATTGACCACAATGCCTCCAGACTTTCTACCATTCATAGAATTTTTACGTTTTCGAACAAAACCGGACCATTTGTTTATAGTGTTTTGTAATGAACTGCACACCAGCCGTATCCGTGCAGCATCTTTCCATCTGGTCCCTAGGAGGCTGTCCGAGAATAAGCTGATCGTACCGAAGGCGGCCCCCCGACGGCGCGATATTTTGGCGGGGCTGCCTCCAGCCAGATTTCCGCGTAACAACGGCGAACTTCGTTACATAGAACAACTATTCGCCGAGATTTACGCGGAAATCTGGCCGAAATATCGCGCTTTCGCTCGATCAGCTTATTCTCGGACAAGCTCCTAGGCCCAAATCGCCGCGCTGCCCATGATCTGCATACTTGCACAGCATCAATGATCGTTGATAATAGTGCCACCAAGGCTCATAACAAGACTGTGTCCCGCTCCGAGCTTACACTGTACGCGCATCGCGGAAGCATGGTGCTGGCCCCCGAGAACACCATGGCAGCTTTCCATACGGCTCTGAGCTTTGGTGCAGATATCATGGAGATCGATGTCCGGCTGAGTCGTGACGGTCAGGTCGTTGTTATCCATGATGAATGGGTGGATAGAACATGCAATGCCAGCGGGCGGGTTCGCGACATGACCTTATCCAGGCTCAAAACGCTGGATGCGGGTTACCACTTTACTGATCTGCAAGGTCGATCGTTTCGCAATACGGGTGTAACACTGCCGAGTCTTGCAGAGATGTTCGAACAGCTACCCGACGTCCCCATCAACATCGATATCAAAGACAATTGTCCGGAAGCCGCATTGGCAGTGGCTTCGGTGATCGAAAAATTCGAACGCCACGCAAGTGTTAATGTCGGTAGTTTCCATGCCTCGGCACTGCTGCATTTTCGCGCGATCCTGCCATCCGTGACTACAGCAGCTACACAATCTGAGGTAGCGCAGTTGTATTTCAAACGTAGCCTCTATCGTTCCCTGCCCTTTGAGTACCTGCAAATACCACAACGCTACTTCGGCATTCCACTGGCGACGCCTGACTTCATTCGTCATGCGAAAAAACGCGGCATACATTCAGTTTACTGGACTATCAATAAGCCGCAAGACATGCAACGTCTGATCGATCTTGACGTCGCGGGCTTTGTCACCGACCGTGTAGATATCGCGGGTGCACTGCTGGGCAGGTAGACTCTGGCGATGCCGGAATATCCAGCTACGAAATGGCTCACGTGACTTCAACACACATTCAGCAAGGCCATGTTCACACTCAGGCTGCTATCAGCTCCTCACAATCCAGACTGGCTGCAAACAAGTCAAGCAATGCACGTTCACCGGGCATGATGTAGCCATCGTGCTGCATGATCTCGATACAGTGTTGTACGAAGGCGTGACGAATTGAACGTGGCTGCACATACAGAGTCTGAAAGGCAGCTTCCAGCTCTTTGATGATGCCTGTCTCTGTCGCCACACGCCGCGGGTAAGCGTCCTGTGTGTAACACTTGAGAACACGTTGAAACTGAGCATCCAGCTCCGATGGCGAAGCACCGGATGATTCCACCATCAGCGATAGCAACAAAGCAAACTCCGGGCCCATGGAGTCGAAGCTCTTCGCCTTGCGCGCACGGGCAAATGCCTGACTGTCATTGGCAATGTCGCAGATCACCGGAAATTCAACATCAAGGCGGCGACGAATCAATTGCACACGGGCATAGTCCATCAACTGGAAGTTGCCATTCACACTCAAAAGCTTTTCCAGTTTTACGGCTATCTTCTGCCGCTGTTCCAACGTCAAACGCGCTTTGAGTATGCTCGTCACATGGTTGATGATACCCACCTGATCCTTGCCCAGCTCATCAGGTACCAGCTGCATGACTTTGCTGACCTTTTCGGTAAACAGATCATTGAAACTGAAGCCCAGGGCATTCATGTATTCACCGCGTAACTTGCCATTCTCATAGGCAAAAAGCGCAAACAATGCAGCCACGCACAGTGATTCATCAGACAACAGCAAGACAATGCGATCTGACAACACAGCATCGACTGCTATCTGAGACTCGTTCGCTGCAGAGCTTGAAGACGGCTCCATCGTCACTGCATGACCCAGTGGATTGACCGGACCGGTAAACGGTAGCGAGGCAACGTTACCAGCGCTTGCCGGGGTATCACTTTTACTGCGCAACGCTTTGCGTTTCTTGACCCCAAACTGAGGCTCGATGGCTTTGATGCGCAACGACAGCTCAGGATGCGTTGCCATCATCTTGCGCAACCAGCGCTTGCCCAACCATGGAGTTGCCGACCCGGACTGGAAACACAGGTGCGCCAGTTCGCGCGCATGTATACCGTGAAGCGCAGGCTCGGCACCGTGTTCATCAACAATATCAAGCGCTGATGCCAGCGCGAATGGGTGTCGCGTGAACTGGACCGCACAGGCATCGGCCAGATATTCTCTTTGACGTGAAACGGCTGCCGAAATAAGTCGCCCGGAAATAACACCCACATTACCCAGGCCACACAACAGATAACCGACTACCGTACCGGGATGGACTGAATCGGTCACCCCACGGGCAAGCAAAAGTCGTCCGACCTCATCGATTGCCATGAGCCCACCCATAGTCACCAGTAAGCGCATGTTCAAAGGGACATCACCGTTGACAATGTGTCCGAACTCATGCGCAACCACCGCTTGTAGCTGCTCACGATCAAAGGCTTTCAAAGCGCCTTCTGTTACAACAACTACCGGGCGCGATACGTTGTTGCCCAGGACAAATGCATTAATGCTGGATTCGTGTCGAAGAACATACACATCCGGCTGAGCGGTACTGGACGCAATGGACACTTCAGCAACAACGTTCAGTAATTGTTGCTCCTTGTCGTGGCGTGAACGATCCGATGCGTGCACTGCACCAAACCGTCGAGCCAGCATCGCGCCACCTGCCTGGACATCAATCCACCTGAACACACTACCGGCAATCATGGTCAGCCATACCAGCACTATCATCACCACTGCAGGCTTTGATGGATGTGCAAATGAGCCACCCTGTCCAAGCGCCAGCGACAATGCGGTAATGGCAACATGAATGAGTACACCCATGGCCATCAATACAAGGACAAATGCTACTAGCAGTAAAGCCGATTGCCAGCGCCTGTTTGCCTGATGACAATAGAAATTCATGGACTAGTGGTCCGTCCAGCTCATAAAGTAGGATGTGTAAGGTGTTGTGCGATTCGGGCGAGCTGACTCAGGCTGCACGAGACGAAGGAAAGCTAACCTTCACCGCCTTTTTCATCTCCTCGTCAGGTATCTCGAACAAGTCGCCCCGTTTAAAGCCAAGTATTCCTGCAATCATGATGGCCGGAAACTGTTCACGCGCGATGTTGTAACTCATGACGGCGTCACTGTAGGCCTGGCGAGAAAACGCTACCCGATTCTCGGTAGACGTCAACTCTTCATGCAGATCACGCATCTGGGAATCTGCTTTTAGCTCCGGATAGTCTTCCATCACCATGTTGAATTTTCCCATGGCACTGTTCAAGGTTTTCTCGGCAGATGCCAAGGCTCCCATCAGTGATGAGTCGCTCGGATCCCTGGCCGCCTTGCTGCAACTCTCAGATGCTGTGTTCCGGGCTTGTGTTACGGCAGTCAGCGTATCGCTTTCATGCTTCATGTAAGCCGAAGCGGTTTCCACCAAATTGGGAATCAGTTCATAACGGCGTTGCAACTGCACCTCGATTTGTGAAAATGCGTTCAGAAATCGGTTTCTAAGACCAATCAGTCTGTTATACAGAATGACGCCAATAAACCCTGCAACGCCCAGGATAATCAATAGAATTGTTGAGGTACTCATTACCTGCCTTTGAAAATATCAGCTTTTTGGGCTAGCGGCAGACATAAGCGGCTTCTTTAAATAACCCGTGTACTGGACTTTGGATGACGACGGCTTGGAATTAGCCTCAATGAGAGAAAAAAATCGCAAGGCAGAAACGTGATAGAGCGGTGATAGCAGTCGCGCAC
>CAYGSW010000263.1:0-7858 GCA_964352535.1 uncultured Granulosicoccaceae bacterium
GAAAGTGACCAGTACAACCACCATGGCAACAACATTGGTAACCGGACGCTGCCGAGGACCGACCAGCTCTACCAGCATCCAGATGCGCAACCTTTCCTGCTGCCCAGCGGTAAATGTGGTAACGATGACTTCATCAAACGACAACGCAAAGGCCAGCATGCCACCTGCCAGCAGCGCGGTGGCGATATTGGGCAAGACGATATGGCGAAACGTCTGAAATCCATTGGCCCCCAGGTCCATGGAAGCTTCGATTAGAGAACCTGACGTACGGCGAAAACGGGCAACCGCATTGTTGTAAACCACAACAACGCAGAACGTGGCATGTCCGAGGACAATGGTCCAGAAAGAAAACGGTATGTCCGCAAGGTTAAATGCAGAACGCAACGCAATACCTGTGATAATGCCTGGTAAAGCGATAGGTAGAATCACAAATAGCGAGATGGCTTCGCGACCAAAAAACTTCGTACGTGACACAGCGGCCGCACACAAGGTTCCCAGAATCAAAGCAATAACTGTTGAAATACTGGCCACTTGTACTGATAACTTCAAAGCTTCCCACACATCTGGCCTACCCCAGGTGACGGCAAACCACTTCAGAGTGAAACCCGGCGGGGGCCACTGATAAGTCTTGTCTTCCGTTGTAAACGCGTACGCGAAAATCAGCAGGATAGGTAAGTGCATGAACAGCAAACCCAAACCAGCTGCGATCTTCAAAGCTGTTGGTGCACCTTGTTTTTCAGAGCGCATCGAATGCTCCCTTGCGTTTTGCCATCCACAAATACAGGGCCATGATGACGACCGGCACCACCGTGAATGCCGCGGCCAGCGGTATATTCCCCGCTGTTCCCTGATGCGAATACACAGCCTGGCCGATGAATAATCGTGACGAACCGATGATCTGAGGAATGATGTAGTCACCCAGTGTCAGCGAGAATGTGAAGATAGACCCGGCAATGATTCCTGGCAACGCCAGCGGCCACAAGACATGCCTGAATGTCTTCCAGGGGGTAGCACCCAGGTCTGCAGATGCATCCAGATAGTTTTGTGGAACTCGTTCCAGCGAAGCCTGCATGGGCAATACCATAAACGGTAGCCACACATACAGAAACACCAGAAACGTACCCATATAGCTGACTGAAAGTGAGTTGCCTCCAATTACAGGAATAGACAGCATTGAGTCAAGCAAGCCTGTGAGATGAAACTTGGCAAACAACCAGTTCAAGATACCCTCCTTGGCCAGTACCAGTTTCCAGGCATAGATCTTCACCAGATAGCTGGACCACAGAGGCAGCATGACGCCCAGATAGAAAAATGCCTTCCACCGCCCACGCGCGTAACGAGCTGCATAAAAAGCAATGGGAAAAGCTACGATCGCAGCAGCAATAGTGACCACCGTGGCCATCAGCACCGTTCTGGCGATAATATCCAGATTTATCGGGTTGAGGAGCTCCTTGTAAGTCTTGAGTGTGAGTTCGTACCGGATCATGCCGGAAAACTCATCAATGGAAAAGAAGCTTTGTATCAGAAGAGCAAACAAGGAACCAACGTAGACAATGCCTAACCACAGAACTGGTAACAATAACAGTAAAAAAATAAAAAGCTTCGGCCGGCGCCACAGAACATCCGAAACGCTGCTCACGCACCCTCACTCATCGTGTGTAGACGTTCAGCATCCCACTCAACACGTACCGATTGTCCAGATTCGAAGGGTGGGTGTGCATTGTCAGCAAGCACTGTGAGCCGTGTATCGGCCAGCTGTACGGTGTAACGGATGCTTGCCCCCTGAAAACTGACACTCGACACGATTGCACTCTGCCCGCCTGCATTCACAAACCGAATGCATTCAGGTCGCAAGCTGGCAGGTTGATTCTGCCCTGTGAACACTTGCGCCACATGTGCTGGCAACACATTAGAAGAACCTACAAAATCTGCCACAAACGATGTACGTGGTCGGTGATAGACCTCATGAGGCGTGCCCACCTGCACAATGTGGCCGTTATTAAAAACGGCAACCCGATCGGCCATGGACAAGGCTTCACCCTGATCGTGAGTAACAAAAACAAATGTGATTCCAAGTTCCTTCTGCAAGGTTTTCAGCTCATCCTGCATCTGCTCGCGCAACTTCAGATCCAGCGCTCCGAGTGGTTCATCCAGAAGCAACACCTTGGGCTGATTGACCAGTGCACGTGCAAGTGCAACTCTCTGACGCTGACCACCAGATAATTCACCGGGCTTGCGCAATCCGTAGTCAGGCAGACGTACCATTTGCAGAGCCTGATTTGCAGCGCGATGTCTTTCTGCCTTGCCTGCACCCTTGATCATCAAGCCGTAAGCGATATTGTCGAGCACACTCAGATGCGGAAACAATGCGTAGTCCTGAAACACCGTGTTCACCTCTCGGCGATACGGAGGAACGCCTGACATCGATGAACCGAATATCGTGATCGAGCCCAGAGTGGGTTGTTCAAATCCGGCGATTAGCCGCAGGCAAGTCGTTTTGCCGGACCCTGACGGGCCCAGCATGGCAAAAAATTCACCTTCCCGTATATCGAGACTGACGCGATCGACCGCCCGCACATCGCCGAAATGGCGCGATACCTTGTCAAATTCAACAGCGGTGTTTTTCAACGTCCGCCTATGACGCCAATGTAATCACTAACCCAGCGATAGTACGGTACACACTGATCATCCTGTGTTGCACATTTTGATACCGGGGTGGTCCAGAATTTTATGCGCTCAAAATCATCCATGCCATTGGTTGTACAGCCTTCAGCAGTTTGCATGCCTCGCCCATCCGTACAAGCTGCAGGCACAGCCGGATTGGCACCGAACCACACTGACAGATCACTCATCAGATTGGACGCCAAAGTGTGCTCCATCCAAAGATACGCGCAGTTAGGGTTGTCTGCATCCACGTGCATCATCGTCGTATCCGCCCAACCTGTCGCCCCTTCTTCGGGAATGATGGATGCAATTGGCGCATCGTTTGATTTGAGGATATTCACCTGAAACGGCCAGGATCCGGAGGCCACCACGCCTTCATTGGTGAAATCGTCCATCTGGATAAAGGCATCATGCCAATACCGGGACACCAGCTTACGCTGCCCGCGTAACAGATCCAAGGCAGCATCATACTGATCTTGTGTAAGCTCGTAGGGACTCTCAATGCCTAGCTCAGGCTGGTGCGTCATCAGATAATTGGCAGCATCAGCAACGTGAATAGGACCATCGTAAGCTTGCACACGACCCGCGTTGGACTTGCCATCAGGCAATACCATCTCTTCAAACACAACGTTCCAGCTCGTTGGTGCTTCCTTGAAAACCTCGGTGTTGTACATAAGCACATTTGGACCCCACATATACGGTGTGCCATAGTGCTTGCCATCTACCGTGTGCCAGGGTGCGTCCTTGAGGCGATCATCAATGGTGTCCCAACTGGGAATCAGTGCTGGGTTGACTTGCTGTACGCGTCCACCCGCAACGAGGCGTAATGAAGCGTCACCGGATGCAGTAACAAGATCAAACCCGCCTTCATTCATCAGTGCCACCATCTCGTCAGATGTGTTGGCCGTTTTAACCTGCACCAAGCAACTGGTTTCTTTCTCGAATGCCGTTACCCAATCAAAAGCAGCGTCGGTCTCACCACGTTCAATATAACCGGGCCAGGCAACGATGTTCAGCTGCCCCTCCCCTTCACCTATTTCGGTTCGCATGTCAGCCATTGCTGGCTTTACAATGAGTCCGGTACTCAGAATGGCACCAAGCAAGGGATGCATAAGCACTTTCATGAATCAATCTCCATCGAAGTAGTGGCTACAGCATGCCATACCATAGCTGTCTGGTCGAGAATGCCACACCAAAGCTCTTTCGGTCCAGAACTTTGAAATCTGCATGGGTGAACCAACATGATGACCGATCGATATCCATCTTTCGCCAGATGAATGGCGAACCTAACCACTGATCAAAATAGCGGAGTTCAGCAACAGATCGAAATATTACTGAATCTGTGTCAATATCCAGAAGTCATACCGTTGCAAAAATTACCAGCTCGTTACAAACAGTGTTTTCTGGAGAACATTCCATGCAGCTAACTGACGAACAATAATCCGAGTTTGACAGGGAGGGCTATCTGTTTCTACCAGGTCTTTTTTCTAAAGCTGAAGCTTCCGTGTTGAAACAGGAATCACTTGCCGTTTACGCCTCAGATCGCAAGGAAGTGTGGCGGGAGTCCTCCGGCGTTGCAAGAACCGCATTTGCAGCCCACACCTACAATGAAGGATTTGGTGCGCTAGGGGCACACCCAAGACTGGTGAACCCGGTTGAGCGATTATTGAATGGCCCTGTGTACATGCATCAATTCAAGGTTAATGCAAAAACAGCCTTCGATGGAGACGTCTGGCAATGGCATCAGGATTACGGTACCTGGAAGCGCGATGATGAGATGCCAGAACCCCGGGCAATGAAGATTGCCGTGTTTATTGATTAGCAGCTGGGTGACACCGCCTTCGAGCCCCATGAAATATCCAACGGAATGACGCCACTATGGATAAATATTCATACTGCGATTGCTCACAATCAGAGAGTAACAGCCAGCAGTGAGAAAAAAGGACTGTCTATTTAAAGGGGCACCTATTTGTTGAAGAATATCGCAGAGAATCTGATAGCGAGCTAGTGTAGTGGAACATACTCGAGAAATTCGATGATAGATAACTCACGATAGTCATGATTAGTCATGCAGCCAAATCCATAAAAGACACGCTTACCCGTGATGTGTTGGATGAAACGCCAATCGAGCTGAAACGTCAACAATGGGAAGCCGCTGCACGACGACAATCATCACCAAAAACGGTAAAGATCCGCTACCTGGAATCAGGAAGAGTACCCTGCTTGTTGTGCATACCGGAGCACCAAAAGTCCACAACAACAATTGTGTACTTTCATGGTGGTGGTCTCGTTGAGGGATCAGTAGAAACACATCGGGGCTGGACATGCCGCCTGGCTGAGCATACTGGTTGCAAAGTTCTTTCAGTTGATTACCGCTTAGCCCCTGAAGCCCCCTATCCAGCTGCAGTGAATGATGTCATGTCTGTCTGCAATGCCCTGTCTTCGAACGTTGATATTTCGGATGAAATCTGTGTTGGTGCTGACTCAACAGGTGGCGTCTTAGCGCTAGTGGCACTGTTCACCTTAAACCGAAGGCATGGCAAGAAGCCCAAGTGTGCATTTCTATTGTCCCCGTCGATTGATCTGACATTCTCAGGAGACTCCTTTAAAACCAATGCTTCTGTTGACCCTTTGGTGTCTCTAGATGTGCTCAAACATTACACCCAGCTGTATGCTGGAAGCAGAGATCTGCGAAATCCGGAGATCTCTCCACTATTCGCAAATCTTCACGACATACCACCTATTCTCATTATGGCTGACCGTCAAGAGATCCTATTGGACGACGCGACTCGGTTGGCAAGAAGGGTAGAGGAGTCGGGAGGTATCTCAAGATTGCATGTCAGTCAAGGCCTTTGGCATGTTTGGCCATTGTGGGGGGATTTTCCAGAATCGACCATTGCGCTGAATATGATTAGCCATCATATAGCGAATCAAGGCGAAGACTAGAAAACTGCTCTCTCGAATACAGAACACCTGTCTTCTCAAGGGGTGGTCAGTTACACTGCAAAGCAATCCAAACAGCTACCAACATCTTAAGGAGTTCACATGGATCTTGTTAACATCGTTGCTACCTTGGCAGTCTTTCAGTTCATCGTTTTCAGTTTTCTGGTTGGGCGCGCGCGCGAAGCCTATAGTGTAAAAGCCCCGGCGGTACAAGGCAATGAAGCGTTCGATCGCGTTTTCCGTGTTCAGATGAACACACTGGAGCAACTGGTTTGTTTTGTTCCGTCGCTGCTGCTGGCTAACGTGTATTGGTCGGATACATTTGTTGCGATAGTTGGCGCTGTTTATCTGATAGGCAGGATCATCTATCGCCAAACGTATATTGCAGATCCATCCAAACGAAGTCTGGGGTTCATACTCACAATCGTACCCACATTCATTCTTTTGATTGCAGCATTTGTGGGGGCCGTGATGGATAGCTGAGTTTAAAAACAAACCGACGTTCAAAGTGCTGGCAAACGCACATGACAACGACTGACATGCGCCTCACTAACTTCGACTATAGCAGGTCGTACCGTTTTACATGACGTCTCTGCGATCGGGCATCGAGTAACAAACGCGCAACCCCGAGGTGAATTTCGCGGGTGAATTTCGCGGGCTGGGCAGTTCCCCCTCAAGTATAATTCGCTTGCGCGTACCTCGCCGTGAAGGATCTGGCAAGGGAATGGCTGATAGCAGAGCTTCTGTGTAGGTATGAACAGTATAGGAAAAAACCTGATCTGTAGGCCCCTCCTCCATCACCTGCCCTCGATACATTACGGCAATTCTCTTGAAAGATCATGGCAATGTCCGCGCCACGCATCTGGCGCAACGCATCGTTACTCAGCCCGACCAGCTCCTGACCAGACAATGAATTTCTGCCACATTCAACGGACAATCTGTCAGCAAGCAAGCCCATGATGGACAGTATAGTCACGGATTTTCCCAACCCACTTTCACCGACGAATGCAACCGCTTCTCCCGCATTGATGTT
This sequence comes from uncultured Granulosicoccaceae bacterium, assembly GCA_964352535.1. GTDB lineage: Bacteria > Pseudomonadota > Gammaproteobacteria > Granulosicoccales > Granulosicoccaceae > Granulosicoccus. Next base: position 6,641 of record CAYGSW010000263.1, read on the forward strand.
CAGCGACACGCCATCAACCCATAAGAGCTCTCCTGCGTTGATGGCCAGATCATCAACCAATAACAGACTCCTAGAGATCCATGGAACAGGATGTTGATGGGTCAGAAAAATTCACTAACTCGTGTCCATCTGGACAGTTTCCAGCGCAACGTCAAATCACCTCAACCCTGATACCTTCATGCGCCAGCTCAAGTGACTCAATTGCCACACTGTTCTGGGTGGAATCCAACACCGGACCACGAAGTGCCATTGGCCACGCACTTACCAGTTTCCATACCGCAGCAGGTTCGTGCTGGTGGTTGAGCAAGCTTATGGTTAAATCGCGACGCTCAACCTGGTTCAGACTCACAGAGCTAATCCATGTGTAAAATTCACTGTCGCTGGGCATGATCCCGCGCTTGAGAGTGACCGTGCTCATGGTGGGTATACCGGGCATGACTATCGGTTGGTACGTCGGGCTACTACCCTCTCTGTAGAATATGGGTGTGATTTCCTGATCCAGCCCAGACACTTCAGTGAAGCCAACCCGAGTACCGCCCCATTCAACCCGGTAGTGAAAAACCGTTAATGGATAGCTCATTTCCTGCCTCCTTTTTTTGGGTCAGCCCACTCTATTCGTTTGTAACTTATTTCCAGTGATTCCATGGATAGTTCATTTCCCAATGCATCAAAAAGGGGTCCAATCCAGCGCAACGGACGCGCATCTATCAACAGCCACCGGTTGATTTCGTCACCTCTGGGGGCGCTAAGTTGAATGAGCGTGACATTTGCACTCGTGTCTTTACCCAGTCGAGTATCACGAAACCAATTGAACAGAAATTTGTCTTGAGTGATTGCACGCCTCAATACAACAGTCAATGGTGGCGCTTGGGTGTTTTTCTGCTCTATGGCATCACAGATTTCACTAACGTAGGCCAGCGATAGCACATGTTGTCCTATGTGAACGTGAAAATGGGATACCAGTGCTGGGAAGCCGGATTGCTGATGATCTGTTGGCATCTTGGCACCTTAAGTAGCTGAGGTTCAGATGCCAAGCTATCAAAAGTATAGGATTCGAGAAAACGGGGTGTGTCGCTGGACTGAGCAAAGATTTCGATTGCAAAATACTACAACCTGTTGCCATTGACAATTAGTACATCTATCGAATAATCCTAAACCTACGTCTAGCGAGGCGAAGCCTCAAACCGACAAGCGTGTCACTGCACGTTAGTGGGGTCC
>CAYGSW010000264.1:0-7838 GCA_964352535.1 uncultured Granulosicoccaceae bacterium
AACACAGACAGGCCCGCTGAATCCTAATATTTCGGGTTGACGGACTACTAGTGGCCAATGCTTGAGTTTCTGCCAATTACTACACTGGCGGGGTAACCGGTGCTACCCTTCAATCAGGTTCATCTACTGGCAGTTCTATCAGTGACGCATCCCAATCCTCTGATCACCGCTGAGTCCAGTCGCGAAGATGCGCAAGAGCGTGCAATGCGGCCGAAAAAACTGGCTGACTATCATGGTCAGCGTGCGGTCACCGAGCAAATGGACCTGTTTATCTCAGCAGCAAAGCTACGCACCGAAGCGTTGGATCACGTGCTGGTCTTTGGCCCGCCGGGTCTGGGCAAGACCACGCTTGCCAACATCATCGCCAATGAACTGGATGTGCGCATCCTGCATACCTCAGGCCCTGTGATGGAGCGTCCCGGTGATCTGGCGGCCATCCTGACCAATCTGGAAGCTAACGACGTGCTTTTCATCGACGAAATTCACCGGATGAGCGCACTGGTGGAGGAGGTGTTGTACCCCGCTATGGAGGACTATCAGATCGATATCATGACGGGCGAAGGCGTCAGCGCACGTTCGTTCAAGATCGATCTGCCGCCATTTACACTGGTGGGCGCAACTACTCGGGCTGGCCTTCTGACGGCTCCCTTGCGTGATCGGTTTGGTATCGTGCAACGTCTGGAGTTTTATGAAGTGGAGGATCTTGCCGGGATTGTTGCGCGCTCAGCCAAGCTGCTCGATGTCAAAGTGGACCGTCAGGGTTGTATCGAAATAGCAAGACGTTCGCGGGGTACCCCCCGCATAGCCAATCGACTGCTGCGTCGCGTGCGTGACTTTGCCGATATTCGAGCTGACGGCACGGTCAACGCCGACACCGCGGACAAGGCACTTAATCTTTTGAATGTCGACAAACTAGGCCTTGATGCGATGGACAGACGCCTGTTGAACGCCATCATTCACAAATTTGGTGGGGGGCCGGTGGGCGTCGACAATCTGGGAGCTGCGATGTCCGAAGAGACCGGAACGCTAGAAGAGGTGATCGAACCCTATCTCATACAGCAGGGTTTACTGATGCGTACCCCGCGAGGGCGTGTCGTGACACCGCGCACGTACGAGCATCTGGGATTGCCGGTTGTGGCGCATCCCGAATGACAGGCACGAGTCCATATTCTTGACAGTCACAACCCTGTGCAGTCATATTAATGTGTCGCAACCGAGTCTTAGTGCCTGTATTTTCTATACTTTGTCTGTAATAATCCGTGTATGCAGACATTCTTGCTTCCAATCCGCGTCTACATCGAAGATACCGATGCGGGAGGAATTGTCTATTACGCCAATTACCTGAAGTACATGGAACGGGCCCGTACCGAGTGGTTCAGATCATTAGGCTTTGAGCTTCCTGAGTGGCAGGCGCAACACCGAACGCTGTTTGTCGTGCGTTCCGTGAACATCGATTACAAGATTCCGGGCAAGTTCGATGACCAATTGAGCGCCACATTAGCGTTAAAAGAGCTGAAAAAGGCCAGTATGAGCTGCGAGCAGGCTATCATGCGTGGCGACAGCATCCTGACAAGCGCTGTCGTGAGACTGGCCTGCGTCAATGCCGATACGCTAGGTCCCCGAGCCATACCAATCCCTATCCGAGAGGCTATGACTGTTGAACGCTGACTTATCCATAATGCACCTGATTCGGGACGCCAGCCCCGTGGTGCAAGGCGTCATGATTATCCTGGTCATAGCATCCATCATGTCGTGGGCCTTGATCATCGGAAAATCCATGCAGCTGCGTCGTGCCAAGCGCGTGGCGGAGGAATTCGAACACGATTTCTGGGGCTCGTCGGACATCTCCGGAACCTACTCCAAACTCACCATGCGACGCGGCACGCTTGATGGTCTGGAGCGCATTTTTGAGGCAGGGTTCTCAGAGTTTGGTCGTCTACGCCGAAAGACCAGCAATGACGAAATCATCATGGACGGCTCGGGTCGAGCCATGCGCATAGCCCTGTCGCGTGAAGCAGACACCATTGAGACTCACCTGCCATTTCTGGCCACAGTGGGTTCGATAAGCCCCTATGTCGGTCTTTTCGGGACCGTATGGGGCATCATGAATTCGTTCACCGCGCTTGGCAATGTGCAGCAGGCAACGCTTGCCATGGTAGCGCCAGGTATTGCCGAGGCACTGATAGCAACGGCAATCGGCCTGTTTGCAGCCATTCCTGCAGTTGTGTTCTACAATCGCTTTGCTACAGACGTTGACCGACTGCTCAACCGCTATGAGAATTTTTCGGAAGAGTTCTCCACAGTCCTGCAACGTCAGGCCATTCGCCACTCGAAAGGTGATGAGGCGGATGTCACCTAGATGTGTAATGCAATGACATGTTCAGCGCAACAACGCAGGTGGTGCAAGCGTGGCTAGGGCAGTGCAGAGCTTGCGTCGGAACCGGCGTGCGCGTCGGCAAGTGGCCGAGATCAATGTTGTGCCTTACATCGATGTCATGCTTGTACTGCTGGTCATCTTCATGATCACGGCGCCGTTGTTGCAAACCGGTGTAGAGATTGATTTGCCCGATGCAGATGCAACGCCCATTGCCAATGATGGCAGTGAGGATCAGGAACCGCTGGTACTCTCCGTGGATGCAGAGGGCCAGTGGTATTTGAACGTCGGTGAAGATCCGGAAGCACCCCTGAGCCGCGAAGAAGTGCAGCGCCTCGCCAGTGCCGTGCTGCGCCTCAATCCGGAACGTCGCGTGCTGGTAGCAGGTGATCAGGCTATTGAGTATGGCCAGATCATGCAGGCCATGGTGACACTTCAGCTGTCTGGGGCACCTGAGATTGGCCTGATGTCGGACCCTGAGCGCTAGCCGTCATGCTTGAGCTGCTGCGCAAATACCCGCTGCCTATTATTGTCTCTGTGCTGCTGCACGGTGCGTTGGTGGCAGCGCTGTTATTCAAATTGCAAAGCACGCCAGATTTCAGTGCGACAGACAGCTCAGAGGAAGCTCCGATCCAGGCCGTGGCGGTCAGTGAGGCTGACATTCAAGCCGAAGTTGAGCGGCTGCAGGCCTTGGAAGAGCAGCGCGAACAGCAGGCAGTGGAAGAGCAACAGGCACTTGAGGCAACGGTTGCAGCACTTGAAGCTGCGCAGAAAGCGGCCGAGGAAAAGCTCAGTGAAGCCGAGCAGTTGACAGAACAGCAACGTGCCGAGTCCGAGCAGGAAAAATCCCGGATAGAAGAGCTTCAGGCACAGGCGTCCGAGCTTGAAGTACAACGCGAAGAACAACGAAAAAATGCGGCGGCCGAGGCGGCGCAACTGCAGGCTCTGCGTGATCAGGAAGCCAGCCTGACTGAGCAACAGGTGCTGGAACGCGAAGCAACCCTTGAACGTCTGCGTCAGGAACGCCTGCGTGAAGAGCAACGCATCAGTGAAGCACAGGCGCAGCTTGAGCGTGAAACCCAACGTATGGACGAGGCACGAAATCGCACCGATGCCGAGCGTGAAAGACTCGCTGAGGAGCGCCGTCTGGCAGAGGAGCGTAATCGGGAGCTACAGGAAGAGGCACGCATTGCCAGCGAAGCCAAGGCACGCGCTGAAGAGGAGCGGGCACAGCTGGAAGAGCAGGCTCGACAGGCCGCGTTGGAAAAGGAGCGTCTTGAAGAAGAGGCACGCCTGGCAGAGGAGGAGCGAGCGCGAGCCGAAGCTGAAAGACAGGCTGCCGAAGAAGAACGCGCACGTATTGTGGCGGAGCAGCAGAAAGCACTCGAAGAGCAAGAACGTGCTGAAGCCGAAGCGCAACGCAAACAACTGGAGGAAGAGCTTGCTGCTGCCGAAGCAGAGCGACAGCGATTGGCTGAAGAAGCTGAACAACAGCGCATAGCTGCTGAAGCGGCTATCGCAGCAGCTGAAGCCCTGGCGGAGCAACAGCGTATTGAAGAGCAAGCCAGAATAGAAGAAGCACGAGTTGCCGAAGAGGCCCGCGTTGCTGAAGAGGCACGAATAGCTGAGCAAGCCCGTATTGCAGAGCAGGCTGCAGCCGAAGAGGCGCGAGCTGCCGACGAAGCCCGGATTGCAGAGGAGGCTGCAGCCGAGGAGGCGCGAGTGGCCGAGGAAGCCCGGATTGCAGAGGAGGCTGCAGCCGAGGAGGCGCGAGAAGCCGAGGAAGCCCGGATTGCAGAGGAGGCTGCAGCGGAGAGGCGCGTATAGAGGCCGAGGCAGAAGCCGAGCGCACCCGATTAGCGCAAGAGGAACAACGCCGTCAGGAAGAGCGCGCAGCTGCTGAGCAGGCAGAGCAGGAGCAGTTGGCCGCAGCCAATGACGAAAGTGCAAGGGTGGCACGTCAGAGACAGGCTGAGCTGATTCAACTTCGCAATCGCTATTTCTCAGCCATTCGTCAGCGGGTAGAGAGCAAATGGCGCAAGCCACCCGGCGCTGTTGCCAATGTCGATTGTACTGTCAGCATCCTGCAAAACCTGGGTGGTGAAGTCAGGCAGGTATTAAGCGTTGAGTGTGTGGATGGAGATGCCGCCCTGCAAAAATCTGTGGAAAATGCAGTGCGGGCTGCGTCACCATTACCGCCGGCGCCGGACAGTGCGTTGTTTGATAGTCGCGTAAGATTCTATTTCCGCCCAAGCTGATCTGGTTGCCGTTATCTGGTAGCAATTAACGTCGCTCAACGTGCCGAGCGATGGCATTTTTACCGCCCCTGATACAACTCACCCGTGGTTCTGCAAGACCACGCGCGTACACTTGGGTGCTGGTGGGCTTGAAACATCAGTTTACTGCTACACCATATTGCAAGCTGGAATCTTCAGCCATGGGATCGGTCTATGGTTTACGATAGCGGGAAATAAACTAATGTCGGGCGCCTACAACGTGTTACACAAGAAACAGCCATACTCTCATTGGGTTGCGTGCGTTTGTCTGTTTTTTCTGGCAAGTGTATTCAGCCCTGCCAGAGCGGTCATTGAGATTGAGATCACCCAGGGTGGCCAGAACGCTATACCCATCGCCATCGTGCCGTTTGGCTGGTCTGGATCTGGCGATGAACCTCTCGATATAGCCGCCATTGTGGATGCAGACTTACAACGAAGTGGCAATTTTTCGCCGCTCAACCGTGAGGATCTGGTAGCTACACCTGTCAGTGGCGATGTGCCGCGTTTTGCAAACTGGCGCTTATCCGGCGCAGATTTTTTGCTGGTGGGTGGAATGCGAGAGGAAGGCGATGGCTACATCATCGAATTCCAGCTTTACGACATCATCCAGCAGGCGCTAATGACAGGCTTCAGTTTCAGGGTGACTGACCAGACACTGCGCAGTGCTGCGCATCAGATAGCCGATGAGGTGTACGAAGAGATACTGGGTATTCCGGGTGCTTTTAACACACAAATTGCTTTCGTATCGGTTGAGGGGCAGGTGGGTAATCGGACCTATCAGCTGCAATTAGCCGATGCCGATGGTGAAAATCCTCAGGCGATGCTGACGTCTCCCCGTCCTATTCTGTCGCCAGCCTGGGCTCCAGACGGAATCCGGATTGCGTATGTGTCATTCGAGAACCGAACCCAGTCGGCTATCTATATTCAAGACCGGCAGAAGGGCAGTCGGATTAAGGCGATTTCCCGCGCGGGAATCAATGGCGCACCGAGTTGGTCGCCAGATGGTGAACGGCTGGCCATTACCCTGTCACACGAAGGAAATCCTGAAATCTACACATACCAGATAGATTCCGGGCAGTTGCGCAGAATCACCGAAAGTCCGGCGATTGATACCGAACCAGACTGGATTGATAACGACACGATTGTGTTTACCTCCAATCGCAGCGGAGGGCCACAGTTGTACGAGGTGTCGGCGCGCGGTGGGCGGGCCTCGCGTATCACGTTTGAGGGTAATTACAACGCTAGCGCCACCGTCTCTGCAGATGGTAGCACTGTAGCGTTTGTACACGGTGCCGGTGCTGGTTTTCAGATTGCGGCGATTGACCGGAGCTCAGGCTTGTTTCAGGTACTGACACAAGGCACGCTGGATGAGTCGCCCAGCTTCTCGCCGAACGGACAGATGATCATCTATGCCACTGAGAAGAATGGCCGAGGCACGTTAGGTGCCGTCTCGCTTGATGGCAGCGTGGTTCAAAGCCTGACGCTTGATGATGGCGGATCGGTTCGAGAGCCCGCCTGGTCGCCTTATTCTCAATAGCTTCTACACTATCAAGATCAACAGACTCGTTTGCTGAGTCAAGGATTATGAAGATGACACAAATTTATCTGGTTGCCGCAGTAGCTTTGAGCCTGGGCTTGAGTGCATGCGGATCCAATCCCGAGCGAGAAGAAGAGCTGCTGGTCGACACCACTGCCCAGAGAAGTGCAGTGGTTCAGCCGGTAACGATTGACGGTTTACAGGATGGCACACAAATTGACCCTAACTCGATTGCAGGTAGAGCGCCTCTGGAGCGCGTTATCTATTTCGACTACGATCAGTCAGAGCTGCGTCCCGAGTTTCTCGATATTGTGGCCCAGCACGGGCGTTTCATGGCAGAAAACCCGGATGCGCAAGTCCGACTGGAAGGTCATACGGATGAGCGTGGGACACGAGAATACAATATAGCGCTTGGTGAAGAGCGCGCCAACACGATTGCCCGCATGCTGCAGCTGCAAGGCGTTAGCGCCGCGCAAATGCGCACCGTCAGCTATGGAGAAGAGCTGCCTGTCGATGAAGCGCACACCACGGATGCCTGGGCCAAGAACCGGCGAGTGAACGTTATCTACGAAGTGGCCATACAGAATTAACAGGCAGAACTAACAGGAATTACCTAACAGGAATCGAATGAGCGCTATGAGGTTCAATAAACAGATCTTCCTGCTGCTGGGAACAATGAGCTTGGTGCTCGCGGGTGTGGGCGAAGCCTACGCTCAGGACCGGGCGACAGTGAGTGCCATAGATCAGCGTGTCAACCGCATAGAAAAAGTGCTCGACCAGACCTTGCTTGAGCAATTTCAGCGTGTTGACAGCCTGCAACAGGAAATCCGCAGCTTGCGCGGTGAAATCGAAAGTCTCACCAACGAGCTGAACACACTGCGAAAACGCAGCGCTGATCTTTATAGTGATACAGACCGCCGCATCAGCGATCTGGAAGAGATGCAGGGCTCACTGGATTTCTTCGATGAAGATGGCAATCTGGCCGAAGGTGCGTTTCTGGACGAAACCACCAGCTTTCTCGATGAGACTGCCAGCGACGGCTCGGCAGGTGATAGTCGTAGTGGAAGCACCGTCGAAGGCGGCAGTGCACCTGCCGCTGTGATTATTCGCGAAGGTGGGCCGACGATTCCAATCTCCAATCCGGAAGAATTTGGTGCAGGACCCAAACCGCCTACCAATGCCTTGCGTGACACCGCCACCAATGCCGAAAAGCTGGCCTATAACAGCGCCTACGACCAACTGGCGCGTGGACAGGTGCAGGAAGCCACCAAGTCGTTTGACAGCTTCCTGCTTCAGTACGCCGACGGTCCCTATTCGGATAACGCGTGGTACTGGCAGGGTGAGGCAATGTACGCACAACGGGACTTCGAAAAAGCACTGCGAAATTTCGGCGTGGTGATCAACTCCTTCCCCAACAGCCCCAAGGTGCCTGACGCACGTCTCAAAATCGGTTTTGCCCTGTACGAACAACAGCAGTACGAGCAAGCGCGCGCCATCCTGACGGGCGTCCAGGACGATTATCCTGGCAGATCAGCATCCGTACTGGCACGCAAGCGCCTGCAAAAGATGGACAGAGAGGGTTTGTAGAAAACGCGGCAAGATTTACCCGAAAAATTCGTGATTCTATTTGCCCACACGACGAATCCTATGC
>CAYGSW010000265.1:0-7808 GCA_964352535.1 uncultured Granulosicoccaceae bacterium
GTAGGACAATTCACCACAGTTCAGCAACACTCTCGATGGGACCCCACACGTGCCTGCCCCAACGCCTGCCAATCAGCCTGTACCAGAACTCAATGCGCGCCGGCGACAAGCCGTGCAGCTGCGTCTTGATGGCAGAACTCTTTCCGAGGTCCAGTCGATTGTCGGACTGAGCGCTCCGACCATCATCGCAGCCACCAAGGCCTACCGACGGGGTGGCTGGGATGCTGTGGATGTCGCTGCCCGTGGCAGACCACGCCGCACCGCAGTACAGGCAGACTCGACTGCCGATCAACTGCACGCCTTACTGGTAAAGCACACCACCTTGAACAACAGTCGCGGGCCTGCAGCTGGGCACGACGACCCACTCATGAACGTCGATCAGTTCGCCAGCTGGTTGCAAGAACAGAACCACCCGTTAAGTCGGTCTGCCCAATTGACGTTATTGAACAAATGGGATTTTCAACCGGACAACCGCTACAAACGCTTGCGCGACAAGGCACGTCACGCAAGCGCACAGACCAGCAACATGGCGCAAGACAGCAGTGCTCAATGGCTGGAGCACCACAAGCGTTTCGCAGATCGCGCACGACGCCGCGGATCTGTCGTGCTCTGGCTGGCAAGCCGCCCGGTATCCACCGGACACACGCAACTGTATGCGCACGACTTACGAGGCCGCACTCACTGGTGTCTGGTGGATGGGGCGGTGCACAGTGAACACTACCACCGATTTCTCAAAGCACTGGACACCCATCTGGAGCAACCGCTTGCACTGGTCTTTGCCAACTCGCAGCTGCCGCGCATTACCGAACTGGCCCAATGGCTAGCCTCCACTCACACCCAATTCATCTGCGTTGATGAGTCCAGCAACGCGCCCTCTTTCAACCCTAACCCTGATCTCACTATGACTTCAACACCCGAAGCCGCCGCTGTTGCGCGGCAACCTGATACGCCTACTGACACGCTCACCCACCTGCAACGCCTTGAAGCGGAGAGCATTCATATCATGCGTGAGGTAGTTGCAGAGGCCGAAAATCCGGTCATGCTCTACTCGGTGGGCAAGGACAGCGCAGTGATGCTGCACCTGGCGCTCAAGGCGTTCTACCCGGCGGTCCCGCCGTTCCCGTTGTTACACGTGGATACCACATGGAAGTTCAAAGCCATGTATGAATTTCGCGAGAACATCGTTGAAAAGTACGGGCTGGAGTTGCTGCGTCATGTGAATCAGGAAGGTGTGGCGCAGAACGTCAATCCGTTTACTCACGGCTCGTCACTGCATACCGACATCATGAAAACCCAGGGACTCAAGCAAGCGCTTGATGAGCACAAGTTTGATTTTGCCTTCGGTGGTGCTCGACGCGACGAAGAAAAATCGCGGGCCAAGGAGCGTGTGTTCTCGTTTCGAAATGCCCAGCACCGTTGGGATGCGAAGAATCAGCGCCCTGAATTGTGGAAGTTGTACAACGCTCGCAAGCAGCGTGATGAATCAATACGTGTGTTCCCACTATCCAACTGGACTGAGCTGGACATCTGGCAGTACATCCACAAGGAGGATATCCCTATCGTGCCGTTATACCTTGCCGCTGAGCGGCCGGTTGTGGAACGCGATGGCATGCTCATCATGGTTGACGACGAGCGCATGCCGCTGAACGAAGGTGAAGTGCCGGAGATGCGCAGCGTGCGCTTTCGTACGCTGGGCTGTTACCCACTCACCGGGGCTGTGGAGTCCACCGCCACAACACTCGAAGACATTATCCAGGAGATGCTGCTGACACGCACCTCCGAGCGCCAGGGACGCATGATCGATCATGACTCGTCCGCATCGATGGAAAAGAAAAAACAAGAGGGCTACTTCTAATGCAATCGTTAAGCGACGACCTTATTGCGAACGACATCGGCGCCTACCTTGAAAGGCACGAGCATAAAAGCCTGCTGCGTTTCATCACTTGCGGTAGCGTGGATGATGGAAAGAGCACGCTGATTGGGCGACTGCTGTACGAATCCAAAACGCTGTTCGAAGATCAGCTGGACACCGTGACACAGGATTCCAGGAAATTCGGCACACAAGGCAAGAACATCGACTTTGCACTGCTGGTTGATGGCCTGGCAGCTGAACGCGAACAAGGTATCACCATTGATGTTGCGTATCGATTCTTCTCTACAGACAGCCGCAAGTTCATCGTTGCCGATACACCGGGACATGAACAATACACACGCAATATGGTCACCGGCGCATCAACCGCCGATGTGGCAGTCATCCTGTGTGATGCGCGCTATGGCCTGCTGACACAGACACGCCGACACAGCTATCTGGTTTCCTTGCTGGGCATTCGCAATGTGGTGCTTGCGGTCAACAAGATGGACTTGATGGATTACGACGAGGGTGTTTTCACACAGATCACCGAACAATACAACGAGTTCGCCAAACCACTGGGTATCGAGAATATCACCGCCATTCCCATGTCGGCACTGGCTGGTGACAATATCACCGAACCCAGCAACAACATGACGTGGTATCACGGCACCACACTGCTGTCATGGCTTGAAACCGTCAAGATCGACAACGAGCGTATGCGTGATATGCCGTTTCGCATGCCGGTGCAATGGGTTAACCGTCCGTCTCTGGACTTTCGTGGCTATGCTGGCACCATCGCCAGCGGCAGCGTATCCCCCGGTGATGCCATTCGCATTCAGCCATCGGGACGCACTAGCACCATTTCACGCGTGGTAACAATGGATGGTGATCTGGACAAAGCCTACCCCGGGCAGTCTGTCACTCTGACACTGGCCGATGAAGTTGATGCATCACGCGGTGATGTGATTTCTACGACTGAAGAACCTGCCAGCGTGGCAGACCAGTTCGAAACCACCATTGTCTGGATGGATGACGAGCCCCTGCTCTCGGGTCGCCCTTATCTGTTGAAGATGGGCACGCGTACCGTCAACGCCACCATCACCACCATCAAGCATGAGGTGAACGTCAACACACTCGAACACAGTGCGGCGACGCAACTTGAGTTGAATGCTATCGGTGTGTGCAACATCAGCACCGACCAGCCTATTGCGTTTGACAGCTACAAGGATAACCGCGACATGGGTGGCTTCATTCTGATTGACAGAATGAGCAACTCCACCGTAGGTGCCGGCATGCTCAACTTCTCACTAAGGCGTGCTGACAACATCCATCTACAAGCGACCGATGTCGACAAGACAGTGCGCGCTCAGATGAAGAATCAGAAACCGGCGGTTGTCTGGTTTACCGGTCTGTCGGGTTCTGGCAAGAGTACCGTTGCCAATCTGGTGGAAAAGCAGCTTAGCGCCAAAGGCCATCACACCTACCTGCTCGATGGTGACAATGTTCGCCATGGCTTGAACCGTGACCTGGGCTTTACCGATGCCGATCGGGTGGAAAACATTCGCCGCATTGGTGAGGTGGCTGGATTGATGGTGGACTCAGGGCTCATTGTGCTTACCGCGTTTATCTCACCGTTCCGCTCAGAGCGAGCGTTGGCCAGATCACTGGTGGCTGAAGGTGAGTTTATAGAGGTTCATGTGGATACGCCGCTAAGCGTCGCCGAGGATCGTGACCCTAAAGGTTTGTACAAGAAAGCGCGCCGTGGCGAGCTGGCTAACTTCACTGGTATCGACTCGCCGTACGAAGCACCAGAGACACCCGAAATACTGATCGACACCTCTGCCCTGAGTGCCGAGCAGTCAGCTGAACGCGTTGTGGCTGAGTTGCGCAAGCGCGGTGTGTTACAGCCTCCTGAGCAGGCGTCTTAGTCACTAAGCGTTTATCGTTTTCAGGCAATGGTGCTTGCGCTTGAGGCACCTTGTGAAGCACCTGGCCTGCGTACTGGCAGAGCCAGGTGCTTCTTCACAGCAGAACAAACAGCGCCCTGTGCTAGCCAGTATTGGCGTTGCTCAATGCGCCATTGATGGCTGGTCTGGCTTCGCGACTCGTTGCACAACCAAGCGGTATGGCAGCACTGATAAACCGTAGTAATCATGAGGATATTGAACGCCTCTGACATGGTATCTTCTTGGATTCCGGGGCCTGCCCTGCCGAGAGACTGACCGACAATCCATGCGACGTTTTATCATCGACACTGACACGGCATCGGACGATGCGGTGGCGATCATGATGGCCCTGGCGTCGCCAGACATAGTCGTTGAGGCAATAACGATTGTTGCTGGCAATGTTACGGTAAAACAAGCCAGCATCAATGCTCGTTACACGCTTGAAGTTTGCAATGACATCTGCAACACAAAGATCCCCGTGTACGAAGGATGCGACAGGCCCTGGCTGCGAGAGCCTGCACGCGCCGACTGGTTTCATGGCGAAGACGGCTTCAGCAACCAGAATTATTCACAACCGCGACGTGCAGCAGAGGCTGAACATGCGGTTACCGAACTTATAGAACGTTTTCGTAAAGAGCCTGGACAGATCGAGCTTGTCACACTTGGGCCTTTGACGAACATCGCCACCGCCCTATCCATCGAACCAAACTTGGCGCAATGGGTGAAACACTGTTACGTGATGGGAGGTGCCGCAGCCACTCTGGGCAACATAACGCCTGCTGCTGAATACAACATCTGGTGTGATCCGGAGAGTGCCCAACGTGTGCTTCAATCAGGCATGCCACTGACAATGATAGGCTGGGAGCTGAGCTGCAATGCTGCAGCTCTGGATGAGCAGGAAATCGCAAGCATCAGGGCCCTGGGCACTGCCAGAGCCCATATGGCCATTGATACCAACAAGCTGGCACTGCAGGCATTACGCAACCTTCAGGGACAAACCGGGCTGGCTCTGGCCGATCCTGTTGCCATGGCAGTGGCGATCGAACCGGAGATCGTTACCGAGCAAGCTTATGTGCCAGTGCACATTGAGACCACCAGCGAACTCACACGTGGCATGACTGTTGTGGATCGAAACGACGTGATGGGCAATGATGCTAATGCGAACGTGTGCTTTGCCATTGATACTGATCGCTGGAAGGCGTTGTTGAAGCGCTCGTTGAGTTGAGGGCTATACCACTGCGCTGATATGAGTCGGCCTGAACTTCATCCGTGTGTTTATTAGTCTTTTAGCCTTGCACGAGATTGTCAATCGTGCCACACGATGCCCGTAGGCACCCAACATTAAGGTCTTTGGAAGGGTACAACTGGAGCTGACCACCGGGCTACTGCTGACGTGATATTTAGAAAAAACTTGCCAGCACTGTGTTGTCGGCACTCCTGTGAGGAGAGCCGACACAGACAATCTAAAGCCGAGTTAGCGGGTTGTCAAAATCCAGTATCAGCGAGCGCGTTTGCGCCGTATCGCCATCTTGCCCTGGTAAGTCAGGATTTCCCAAAAACATCTGGTTACCATCAACATACACAATGGTGAAATCGCTATAGGGCTCAAAAAACGCCGCCACAGCAGATACCAGTGGCTCATCATCAATAGTGAAACGCGTGAAGTTTATGTCGATGTAGGGTACGGCGCCCACGGACGTGTCGGCAGTGCCACCGGGACGCACCAATGTGCCATACGACTGAAAATTATCACCAAATTGCAGAAAACCACGTGCTAGCGGAATCACACAGTTGCTATCGGAAAAAACTTCCGTGTCCAGGACAATTTCGTTACCAGTGATTCGCAGCTCACTGCGCTCATACCCTTCTGACGGCTCTTCCTCATCAAACAGCTGACAACCGTAGGACCAACTGCCCTGTATCTGAGGGAACAAAACATCAGCATTGCTCACTGCTCCCGGCGCCAGTGGCGAAGCTGGTCCATCTGTCAGAGGTGGTACGGCATCACTGGTGGTGGTATCGGTGGTCGTCCCTGTATCTATGCCTGAGACAATATCTGTACCGGTGTTTGTGCCGGTTGTGCCATCCGAACTACTACTTGAACAACCCGCGAGCAGCGCAATAACTGCCATGCAGGCAGCACTAGCCGTTAATCGTGTTCTAAACATGAATTTCAATCCTTGATGGGTGTACTGCGCTCATTGAGCATAAGCGATTGGAGTATGACGGAGTTCGGTCCAGAAAATGGTTTGTCCGATCGGAGCAAACGCCTACACCAAATGTTAAACGTTTGCGTAGCTGATAAAAAACGCCTACCTGCCAAATATTATATAACGTTCCCTCTTTGTTAAACGAGATCAGGCTCAGGAAATGGCTAACGCGGCCAACACAGACTCACGCGCCTGCATGACGATACGGACAACCTCCTCCACATCGACAAACCGACATTGCTATCCCTGCTTTTCTACAATGAAAGTTCACGCCATGCTCTTTTACCTGGCAGTCGGCAGACATGACGGCCTTCGACAAACAGCCAGCCATGGTGTCAGTACCACGATACTGACGCCAAGACGCTACTCGATGGTGTGACCCTACCAGCAGGCCAGGACGCCCGTACCGATCTTGAAGCAGCATTGGATATTATTGCCGATCATCCCAATGTCAGATCGTTTATCAGACGACAACTGATTCAACGGTTTGTTACCAGCAATCCCTCACTTGACTATGTGCAACGAGTAGCTGCGGTGTTTGCTGACAACGGCAAAGGTGCTCGCGGCGATCTGGGCGCGGTGTTGACGGCAGTAGTGCTCGATCCTGAAGCGCGTAGTCCGGCACCCTCTGCGCACTTTGGCAAATTGCGAGAACCTTTACTCAGACTTACTCAGCTTTTTGTCGCTGCAACAAGCGTTTTTTGACACGCGTCGCCACCAGTGCTGCCTCATCAAAACGCTCAACCTCCAACTGCAGATTGTTGATGTCTTTAGACCCGTTCATGGCTTGTAACACCGGGTAAGGTATCACCACCCTGTCGTTGGCGTTCTGCCCACCCGACGATCCGATGCTGGACAAAAAGTCACGACTCTTTCCCGCCAGTATTCCCACGACAGTGAAGCGCTTGTCACCAATTCGAACCACTTGCCCCACAGGCGCTCTGGCAGGATCCAGCACGCGTTCGACAACAGTGGGAGCAATCAATGCAACCGGCTTACTGTGCTCCATCTCCAGACTATTAAAGGCACGACCATCCAGCAGCGCATCATTAACAATAGCAGGATAGTCACGCCCAACGCCGATCAGCTGGATGTTGCTCGAACGCCTTTGCTGAGTAGCTTGCTAACGATGATCAGGGTTAACAATAGGCGATAGGTGCCGAATGCCCAGCGACTCACGACTGGCTGTCAAGTCTTCATAGTATAGTCACTGGCGACAATACCGCTGCCCGGGCGTATGCTGCGGCCATTATTTGGTGTGTTCCAGTTGCGATACACCCACACCGAGTTCAAACCGAACGTTTGCAATTCTGAATAGACGACATAATTGCCACCTTTACTGATGGTGCTCACTGCCATCACTGCTGCAATACCAATAGTGATACCCAGCACGCTCAAAGCGGTGCGTAGCTTATGATCAGCCAGCTAGTCCAACGCGCCTGCGTATTTCCGTCCGTAGCAAGCTCCACGCTTTGCCCCAGGCTCAGTCTGCCCCAATCGCTTATCCAGCTCTGCCAGTACCCGACCTGCGTCCACCACATCGCCTTCACGCGCCTTGATAGCCATGATTTCACCATCGAGCAATGCGGTGAGCGTGACTGTCCGATCGTTGATGACAGATCCTGTCAGCTGCAAGCTGGCCTCGACCGAACCACGACTAACGAGCACGGTATCAACGTTCTCGGGCCTTGACGTTGCAAGAGCAAGCCGATAACGGTTTTGCCAGTGCCAAGAACACAACCACGATGCCTTTCTTCACAGCGCTCTCTCCCTCTACGCCCTCTACGCCCTCTACGCCCT
>CAYGSW010000266.1:0-7785 GCA_964352535.1 uncultured Granulosicoccaceae bacterium
CAATTCAATTTGCACTCGCTGGCAAATTTGACATGCAGAAGGGGTGAGCAGTTACACGATTACAAGCTTAGTTGCTCAATCAGGGGCTTTTCATTGAAATTGCGTTCCATTGTGTGCGTAAGTGAACACAGTATTCAACATGGCCCATTAGTTGACCACTTTATCCAAGTAGCTAACACATAAAGCATTTACCTGCGAAGCTGGCCCTTAAATTGCCACAGAACATAGGTTAAGTATCCTGGTAACTGGGCGATACCAAGGGTTACACATGGTTGTAAGTGAATAACCACTTACTAAGCATCACAGGAACCCAACACAACAATGCGCAAGAGTGCTTCACTACGCTCTGTTAATACCGCCGCGGCGTCTCTGCCTGAGACCAGTGGCGTTACTGTTCCCATGTCGAAGAACGCGCTTTTGTTGCAGGGTCCTATCGGACCTTTTTTTTCCCGTTTTGCCAACGATTTGGCATGCAGAGGCTTTAGTGTTACTAAAGTGAATTTCAATGGCGGGGATAGATTTTTCTATCGTGGTAAAGGTACGCGTGCTACAGATACACTCGACTACACCGGAGATGTGAACGGATGGGGGGCGTGGATCGAGCGCGTGTTGGTTAATTGTGAAATTGGCAGAATTTACCTGTTTGGAGATTGCCGCTCGTATCATCGTGTGGCCAAGGAAGTAGCCAATCGACTAAATATAAGAGTATTTGTCTTTGAAGAAGGTTACATCCGCCCAAATTTCATAACGCTTGAAGAAGGCGGAGTTAACGGGCATTCAGCCATGATGCCCAAGATGTCCACTAATTTTCCATTGCCAGGCTCTCTACCTGAAGAGTTGCATCAGCCGAAATTCATATTCCCTGTTACAGCTATCTACTCAATGATGTACTACATGGCAAGTGCCGCACAACGCCATCGTTTTGTGCACTATCGCCATCACCGACCCTTTGACTGTGTTGCTGAAGGCGGTCGTTGGATACGCTCTGGTTTGCGGAAGATGAAATATGCCAGGCGTGAGAAAACGGTGTTGAAAGAAGTATTGTCCCAATACGATGGCAACTACTTTCTGTGTCCGTTGCAGGTACATTGCGATATGCAAGTCATCGTACATTCAAATTTTAATTCCATAGAGCATTTCATCGGAGATGTTCTGGCATCTTTCCGTGAGCACGCAGACAGCAATAAAGCCATCGTTTTCAAGCACCATCCCATGGATCGCGGTTACACCGACTACACGGCACTGTTTGACAATCTGATCGCAGAACTTGGCTTGCAGGGTAGGGTGTTTTATGTTCACGATGTGTGTTTGCCAACACTGCTTAAGCATGCTCAAGGAACAGTACTCATCAATAGTACGGTGGGTCTGTCGTCGCTCTTTCACGGCACGCCCGTGAAAACCCTGGGCAAGGCTATTTACGATCTACCAGGTCTTACCGTGCAGAAACCACTTGATGAATTCTGGTCTTGTCCGCGTGAAGTCAATGGTAAGCTGTTCAGGCGTTTCAGGTCTTTCCTGATCCAGAAAAATCAGCTAAATGGAAACCTGTATCGCCGCGTTAGCAATATGGGTGCAACAGGTATCCTGTGGTCGGATGAGCTAGCAGCGATTCATTCGTGGGAAATGGGCGCTATGGAGCGAGGTGTTATGCCATCACTTAAGGCGGTGGATGGCAAGCTGGTCTCAGGTTATGGCAAGGGTGATGACGCAGCTGCAGCTTAACGTTTACGACATGCAGATTTGCGTGGAAAGGTAATCGGAAAAAACGAAGCAGTCAGCGCCACCGCTTACACGTCATAGAAGAATCACATTTCTGGCAAAACGTATCAACGAGCAAATCGAGAGACTACTGTTGATACCTAACTGCCCCACCAGCACTAGAATAATCTAGCGCTGCTACACAACCGCCAGGCCATCTGTCAATCTGGCAGCCTCAGACAGAGAAATGATTCCCTCCTGAGCAAGCTTGAGTAGTTTTTCAGGCAAGCTCTGCAACTGTTGGATCTGTGTCATGGCAAATTGATAGTCTGCATCAAACAAGGCCTCTTTGACCTCTCTGCTCACTGTTATGACGTCAAACACATCCAGCCATGTACGATGTCCGGTGTCATCGCATTGGGCACAGCCGCTGGCATCGCTGAACGAGGCGCGCATGCGATGCCTCAGCCAGTCATTGATATTACCTGCCTGAATAGGGCTGTATTGGGCGAGCCATTGTGTTCCTGCATCATCAGGTGATACCCCGACCCTGCAATAGGTACATAAACACCGCACGCGATATTGCAGCACGACGGTGTGAAGGCAATGTGCCAGTGTTTCGCTGCCCACCCCTAGCCCAAGAAGGCGAGCAAGACAGGATGAGGCGCTAATGGCATCAATACTACTGACCACTAACGACTTCTCGGCCGCCAGATCAATTAACTGTTTACCCAACTCGGCGTCCAGTGTCTGTGTCGCCACAATGGCGTCAGCGCTCATCTGACATAAGCCTTGCCAGTTGTTTATCTGATCAATGGTGGCCGGAAAATCCATTCCAAGCTGCGTTGTGCCAGGAATACGCGGGTGCATCGGCGTATCGGCCATGATGACCTTGACGTCAGGCGACACCAGATTCTGAGCAATGGCCCTGCTGGTACGCCGGTGTACCTGTGGAAGCTCTGAAGCGACGACAATCAACCCCGTCTTGTGTTGTAAAGCGCTTTTAAGTTTTGTCAGTTGGTGACGACTTAGACCAATATCCTCAATACGTGCAGGTTGTTGTATGACGTCGTCAAGTTTTGTCATCATGAACGTAGCACCCGTGCTGCACGGTGCGCTATCGAGTTGAAATAACGTGGGTGTCGTCGACACATTAATCAAAAACCATCCGCGTTTGGCCACGTGAGTGTTCTCATCACTCCACAGTCGCGACGCCAGCAGCGTCACGGCCTCAAGCAAGACGGCATCGCCCTCCACGCGAATTTCACTGAAGTCGAACACGCTTCTGTATCGCACACGCAAACAGTCGCGCTCGGGCTCCAGATGAATCTCGAATGCCTCAACGTACGCGGCCTCAACTAGAAGCTCGCTTATGGCATCCCATAAATTACGTTCGTCAACCGGACAGACATTCAACATCGATGTCAGATCGATGGGAGACTGACCAGCAGCAGATGAGTGATAGGGCAGCGGACGAGCCATTTAACGATACTTACACGAAAGTGGATTCGTATTTCTATCGGCTCATTCTGAAAAAAACGTTATGAAAACAGGGTGATACGGACCCAATCTGTGACATCAAGCAGGATATGGAGCGTTACAAGTTACACGCTTATCAATTAATCACGCACTCCAGTGATTCACTAAACCTGAAGCAGCGAGCTCCGGTGGGACAGGTAACACCGGCCGTCAAAGCCTGAGATCCTGCTGGACAGACATTTCCACGTTCGCCCGTGCACCATTGCCCACTACTGATCTGATAGCAAGCAGCATCATCCTGTAAACACTGGCCTTCACTTGCCACCTGAATGTCCGTGCTTTTGCAGGCAAGGATTCTTTCGCTGGCGTTGGCGGCAGGTGCACTGGTGCCCGACGAGGCACAAGAGCCAAGTAGAGGCACCATGAGAATTAATACCACTGTGAACAGTGGTTGCTGTCGACGTTTGATCGATAAGTGTATGAGTAACAAATCCCGACCCTGCTGTAGCCTCCAGAACATGGTCATCAACAGCCCTAAAGAAAATACACAGGCTTGACTTCACCACTGGCAAGCTTTCCCTTCCACAATGCCGGCCCGGTCTGGTGGACTGACTCTCCGGTGGAATCGACGGCCACGGTGACAGGCATGTCTTCTACAACAAACTCGTGAATAGCCTCCATACCCAGATCTTCAAACGCCACTACCCTGGATTGTTTTATGGCTTTTGACACCAGATAGGCAGCTCCACCCACGGCCATCAAGTACACCGCTTTATGCTTGCGTATGGCATTGATTCCAGCCTCTCCACGCTCCGCTTTTCCAATCATGCCCAGCAGTCCATAGTCAGCCAGCATCATCTCGGTAAACTTATCCATACGCGTAGCAGTAGTAGGCCCCGCAGGGCCGACAACTTCATCACGCACAGCGTCCACCGGGCCAACGTAGTAGATGAACTTTCCATTGAAATCTACACCCGCAGGCAGTGCTTCACCATTTTCCAGCATGCCTTGCAAGCGCTTATGCGCGGCATCACGCCCAGTGAGCATGGTACCGCTGAGAAGTAATGTCTCTCCGGGTTTCCAGGTGGCAACCTCGGCAGGTGTTACGGAATCCAGGTTGACTCTTCGCGCGCCGTCGCCAGCATCCCAGCTGATGGAGGGCCAATCATCGAGTGAAGGGGGTGTCTGCAACGCGGGACCACTCCCATCGAGCGTAAAATGTGCATGTCGAGTGGCGGCGCAATTGGGAATCATGGCCACAGGTTTTGACGCTGCATGCGTTGGATAATCGAGAATCTTTACATCAACGACGGTTGTCAGTCCGCCCAGCCCCTGAGCGCCTATCCCCAATGCGTTTACTTGCTCGAATATCTCCAGTCGTAGTTCTTCGATTCGATTGGCTGGTCCTCGATCGTAGAGCTGCTGAATATCCACTGGTCCCATGAGCGATTGCTTGGCAAGTACAGCAGCTTTTTCGGCGGTACCGCCAATGCCGATACCCAGCATACCGGGTGGGCACCAACCAGCACCCATGGTCGGCACGGTTTTAACCACCCAATCCACGACACTGTCGTTGGGATTAAGCATGGCAAGTTTCGATTTATTCTCTGAGCCACCTCCTTTTGCTGCAATTTCAAACTCCACCTTGTCACCACTAACCACCTCGTAGTGAATCACGGCCGGGGTGTTGTCGCCCGTGTTTTTGCGCGCTCCTGCAGGATCCGCCAGGATGGACGCCCGCAGTTTATTGTCCGGATGGTTATAAGCTTGCCGAACACCTTCGTTGATCATGTCGGCCAGGCTCAGCTTTGCGTCCCATTGCGCGTCCATGCCGACTTTGACAAACACGGTGACAATGCCGGTGTCCTGGCACAGCGGCCGCTTGCCGTGTGCACACATTCTGGAATTCACCAGAATCTGCGCCATGGCATCTTTGGCAGCCTGCGATTCCTCACGCTGCCAGGCTTGATGTACCGCGTCGATGTAGTCCTTTGGATGAAAATAGGACATGAACTGGAGTGAATCACAGACACTCTCGATCAGATCATCCTGACGAATCTTGCTCATAGGCATGGGCTCGCGAAGTTGGCAAAGGGTAGGGCGTAAATATCAGGTCAAACAAGTGTTCAAACAGACCGGTCAGAACTCAAGCCCAACGCAAACATTATATAAGAGGCTTGACGTATGGCGATCGTTAAAGGCACTATCAGCCTTGTGAAGACGACTATTCTATACAAAGGACCGCAGTTTGGCGCCCAGTGGCGCTGGCGATGCCCATACGCATCCATCTGACCCCAAAATCGCTGTATTTGGCTGTCAGGTAACCACACCTTTCCTTGTCAGTGTCTCTTTGCCCCTAACGTATCCAGTCCATAACCATGAATGCATCCGATTTTGAGCGCTTCCGCGCCAGTGGTTTTACACGCATCCCATTAAGCTGTGAGCTTATAGCCGATCTGGATAACCCCTTGTCGGTATTCATGAAACTGGCTGATCAGCCCTACACGTTTCTGTTTGAATCGGTGCAGGGTGGCGAGAAATGGGGTCGTTATTCCATTATCGGGCTGCCCTCGAAAACAATCATTCGCATAACGGCCAACACGGTGAGCATCAGCGTGGATGATGTCGAAACTGAAAGATTCGAGGTGGAGGCACCGCTCGACTGGATCGAAACCTACCAGGCTCAGTTCAAGGTACCTGATATTGACGGCTTGCCGCGTATCACAGGTGGTCTTGTTGGCTATTTTGGCTATGACACCGTGCGTTATGTCGAGCCTCGTTTGGGCGCCAACCCGCATCCAGACCCCATCGATAATCCCGACATTCTGCTGATGGTTACCGGTGAGCTGGTTGTCTTCGATAATCTGAGCAGCAAACTCACCGTCATAGCATTGGTGGATCCTTCAGAACCCAACGCGCGTCTTGCAGGGCTTGCGCGTCTGGTGCAGCTGCATGATGCCTTGCGTGAGCCGTTGCAAAAGCGCACGGTCAGTCACACAGCTACAACGGTCACAGAATCTGATTTTAAAAGCGGTTTTACCGAAGCCGGTTTTAAAAATGCTGTGAAAAGAATCATTGGCTACATCACGCAAGGTGAGTGCATGCAGGTTGTGCTTTCCCAGAGGTTGTCTGTGCCATTTGAAGCACCGCCGCTGGATCTGTACCGTGCGCTGCGAACGCTTAATCCCTCACCGTATATGTTTTATCTTGATCTGGGTGATCATCATGTGGTGGGTGCCTCCCCCGAAATTCTGGTCAGGCTTGAAGACAATGTAGTGACAGTACGTCCTCTGGCTGGTACGCGCCCCAGAGGTGCTACTGAAGCTGAGGATGTGGCTCTGGAGCAAAGCCTGCTGGATGATCCAAAGGAGTTGGCCGAGCATCTGATGCTGATTGATCTGGGACGCAATGATGTCGGACGGATCGCTCAGACTGGCAGCGTCAAGGTCACGGACAAATTCAGCATCGAGCGTTACTCACACGTTATGCATATTGTGTCCAACGTTGTAGGCAAGCTTAAGCCGAGCATGTCCCCCATGGATGTTCTGAAAGCCACCTTTCCAGCAGGCACCTTGTCAGGTGCGCCCAAGGTTCGCGCCATGGAGATCATTCAGGAGCTGGAGCCGGTAAAGCGTGGAGTTTATTCCGGCGCTGTGGGCTATCTATCCTGGAACGGGAACATGGATACGGCTATTGCCATCCGTACAGCTGTGATCAAGAACAAGACATTGAATGTGCAGGCCGGTGCGGGCATCGTCTACGATTCAGATCCTGAAAGTGAATGGCAGGAAACGCATTCCAAGGCGCGCGCTATCGTCCGCGCTGTAACGCTTGCTCAGGCAGGACTAGACGCTAAGCCCTCCGCGCTTGAAGAATTTCAGTCTACTTCTGCCACCACAATGCTTGCGGCGAAAACGCCTGACTTGCAGGAGGGCGTCTGACATGTTGGTTGTTATCGATAATTACGATTCGTTTACATGGAATCTGGTGCAGTACTCTGCTGAGCTGGGCTGTAACGTTAAAGTCTTCCGCAATGATCAGATAAGTTGTACAGAGCTGAAAGCGCTCAAGCCCTCTGCCATCATGCTCTCACCTGGGCCAGGGCGCCCGGACAGTGCAGGGATCTCACTGGAGCTCATTGACCAGTTTGCAGGGGTAATACCCCTATTGGGTGTCTGTCTGGGTCACCAGAGTATCGGGCAGCATTTCGGCGCGGATATTGTCCTCGCGCAAACCATCATGCATGGCAAGCTCTCAAGGGTCTATCACAATGAGGGTGGAGTTTTTGAAGCACTGCCCAGTCCGCTCACCGCAACACGCTATCATTCCCTGGTCATCGACAAATCAACGTTGCCTGCAGATCTGGAACTCACGGCCTGGACGCAGGATGAACAGGGCAATGTGGAGGAGATCATGGGAGTTCGACACGTCAAGACTCTGGTGGAAGGTGTTCAATTTCACCCGGAATCCATCAGCAGCGAGCACGGCCACGCCATGCTGAAAAATTTCTATTTACGCGCAGGTATTCTATAAGCTATCGCAGCGGTAACGCGACTAGGAGGCTGTCCGAGAATAACGATCGAGGCCGAAGGCGGCCCCGCGAGGGTG
>CAYGSW010000267.1:0-7724 GCA_964352535.1 uncultured Granulosicoccaceae bacterium
AAGTGAGTGAGCAAATGAGTGAGTTGACAAGCAAGTGAGTCAGCAGATATGCAAGTGAGTGAACAGATATATAAGTGGGTGAGCAAGTGAGTGAGTGAGTGTGTGTGTGTGTGTGAGTGAGTGAATTGCCAGATACTGTGAATTGTTAAATAAACTGACTATCCAAACCATGCGAAGACGCTTCATACAATGCGATGTGTTTACATCCACACCAACAAAGGGAAACGCCCTGGCTGTTGTTGTAGAGGGTGATGGACTCACCGATGCACAGATGCAAAGCTTTGCTCAATGGACCAATCTGGCAGAAACCACATTTCTGATGCCACCGGTCGATCCGACAGCCGATTACAAGGTGCGCATATTTACACCGACCCGGGAAATGCCTTTCGCTGGACATCCCACTCTTGGCAGTTGCATGAGCTGGCTAGCCACAGGGGGTGTTGCGAAAAATCCAGATCGTATCAAACAGGAATGCGGTGTAGGCATCATTGATATAGACGTCACAGGAGATGTTCCCGCTTTTGCCGCACCTCCCACCGACATCAGTCCGATGGACAGTGATGAAAAACAAAGAATCATGAGCCGACTCGATATTGGGGCTGAACATGTTCTTGCCAGCGCACAACTGATCAATGGACCAACATGGCAAGTTTTCGAACTCGATTCATCACAGCGCGTTCTTGCAATAAAATCAAGCAAGGTAAAATGGCCAGAATTCAAGGCCATCGGATTAATTGGCCGCAAAACGCACAACGCGCACAGTGATTTCGAAGTACGCATGCTGGCCCCTTCCAGCGGTATGAGTGAAGACCCCATTACCGGCTCTCTTAATGCTGCCATTGCCTGCTGGTTCAAAAGCGCTGGGCGCGTGAACAACCAGGACCGCCCTGTCATCGTGTCACAAGGCAGCTGCATAGGACGCAAGGGAATAGTTTCAATCGACTATCGAAGCGATGGACAAATACTGATTGGGGGCGAGGTGCATATTCTTGTGGAAGGGTATGTCACGCTCTGAATACGAAGATGGATTAGACTTGAGATGAAAAACGCATGAGTATCAATACTTTTCTGTTGAACACACAACATGAGAAACCGGAATGGGAGACCGGATGATTGGCAGGACAACGGTATTGAAACTGGACGAGCTATGAAAATAACCAACGGCAGTCACGCAGAGGCCAAATGGCTCGAAGAGAAGCTGCTCATTTCACTTGGTGAGGCTAATACGCAAGCAACTAACTCCCAAATCATACTTACTGCCACTGAATCCGAAGACAGGATTATCGGTGGACTGGTAGCCAGCACTTCATACGGCTGGCTTCTGGTAAAAATTTTATGGGTTGATAAGGAATTTCGTAGTAAGCGTATAGGTCGAGCGCTTATTGAACGAGCGGAGTTGTCTGCACTAACAAGCGGTTGCCACGGTGCGTGGCTTGATACCTCCAGCGCAGCGGCGCACATTTTTTATTCACAGCTCGGCTACGAAACATTTGGCGAGCTGCACAACAACGACGATCAGAACCCACCCGGCCATCAACGGTGGTTTATGAAAAAAACACTCTCAAAGCACTAATCGATCAGAATCGCTATAAATCAGCAAGCGTATGAGTTAGACACATGATGCAAAATCTGAAGATTCTCTGCCAGCCACCGATCAGATCGCAGTCATTTTTCGTTCGAACAGCTCGTCAATGGTCGCAGATTCCAGGTGATGTAGAGCGATACGAAGAACATTCCAGACAGTGATTGCCCGTCCGCGTATTGGATGGTCACAAGTTTACACGTTCCAGTTGAATTGCCTTGGTGAGGGAGAAAACATCATGTTATGCAAAGTCGGAAATGTTGAGGTTTGGAGAATTCTCGAAATCTATGCACCCTTTCTAAGTCCCGAAGAACTCTATCCAACAGCTGGCCCCGATGTCACCTCCATCATAAAAGCCCATGTACCAGGCGGCGTATGCAGCGCATCAGGACGCTTGATCCTGCCAGTTCAAGGGTTTCTGTTAAAGACACCGTTCCATAACATTCTGGTTGATAGCTGTGTGGGCAATCATAAAACGGTACCACGTACCCCTGATTGGCACCAACGCAACGATAATCGCTTCGAGGCGTCTCTTACAGCTGCAGGTGTAGGCTTTGGTGACATCGATTACGTACTTTGCACGCATTTGCATACAGATCATGTGGGTTGGAACACCCAACTTGTCGATGGACGATGGATTCCGACATTCCCGAAAGCGCGCTACCTGATGCCGTCGGCAGATGAGCAGTTTCAGCGACTGCAAAACAGCGACCTCTATAGCGAGAGCGTACTACCGGTTATCGAAGCCGGACAGGCAGAACTGGTACTGGCAGAGCATAGGCTAGGCGATCATGTCATGCTGATGCCAACACCCGGACATACGCCCGGCCACGTCTCGATCATGATAAAAAGTGAAAACGCACAGGCTGTGATCACCGGGGATGCATTGCATTCAACGGTACAATGCTGGTACCCGGAATGGCATTTCAAATTCGATGCCGATACAGAAATGGCAGTAACTTCACGGATACACTTGCTGGAGACCGTATCAGAAGCTGACTGCATTGTTCTGGGCAGTCATTTCGCGCTGCCTTCAATCGGTAGAGTGAAGGCACATGGAAATACTTTTCGCTGGTGCGAGTAGTGGCGTAATATACTAACACAACTGCCCTGTCGCTACACAATCAACAAGGCACACCAAAGGCTTGCTGGCAGGCCCTATCCGTTTTTTCATCGAGTGGATAGTAACTCTCGATCGACAACTCTTCCAGAGTGTTGTTGTTGGGTGCGATGAAGAAGACCTTCGAGTAACGCAGCCACTTCGAGCCAATCACATAGCAATTCGCATCCGAAATCATGATGAAGTAAAAGTTCGTACTCATTTGGCCTATCGGCGAACTTGGACGGGTCTGTACACTGTTGCAAAGAGAATCCCGCAATGCACCGCTGATATTCCCAGCCAACTTTTCAACCACCAGACTTGCCAAGGCAAGATCTTGTGCCCCCAGACCGGTAAGATCCACTACTGATAAATGTGCAGCAGCAAAGCCCACTGATTCATGCTTGCCTGCCAACAAATCGCAAAGCGATACGTCAGCACATTCACTGAATGGATTTCCTGCAATGAAACAATGCTCGTACCTGTATCGTCATCAAACTGCAAATTCAGCATAATGCTTTTCAAAATGCTGACGCATAGCCTGCAAACCGTCCTTGAAGACCTTGTCACGCCCCACACCAATGCGAAAGCGATCTTGTGGTGTCTCGGCAACTTCAGAAAAATAAACCGACGAGGGTAGTAACAAAACACCGCTTTGTTCAATCAGGGACTTGCAGAATGATTCACTATCACCCGGGCCAATGTATCTTGGGAAGGCTACACAGCCGCCCAATGGACGTTGCCAGTCAATCAGTCCCGGAAAGTCGCCCAACAGCACTTCCAGTAACTCTACGTTTTGCAGCAGACTGGCGCGATTACGCTCAAGAATCGTATCGCGTGCTTTCAGAGCAATGAGTGCCAGTCGTTCAGATAAGGCCGAGTTACAGATAGACAGATAATGCTTGTACTTCTCAAGACGTTGCAGCAGTTGCTTTTCCTGTGTGGCTATCCAGCCGATACGAAGTCCTGGAAGTCCATACGCTTTCGACATCACATTCAATGAAAGTCCTTTTTCATAGATGTCTGCAATTTGCGGTAGTTGATCGTCCAGATCCATTTCTATACCACGATAAACCTCGTCGCAAAGAATGTAGATACCGTGTTCACGACAAAGCTCAACTAACGAATCAAGATCAGCCGCAGGCATCAGCATACCAGTGGGGTTATGCGGAAAATTTAGCGACAGCAGCTTTGTGTTCGGCTTGATGGCAGCCTTGATATCATCCAGATCAAGCCGCCAGCCACCCTTGATGTCTGTATCGTGATGCATGGAGACACCCGTTACTGCGCACATTGATAAAGGTACTGTTTCTGCACTCTGATAATTCGGCGTGGGTACTATTACGTGATCTTCTGAATCCAACAACACGCGCGCCACCATGTAAAGCCCCTCACCCGCACCCGCCAGACAAAGAATATTGTCAGCTTGCATGTGCTCGTAGGTACTGGCGATCTCATCCAGTAAATCCGGAGCACCCCACGTTTCAGTATAGCCAAGCCACAATTGCTCAAAATTCTGCTTGTCCTCATCTGAGGCAAGTTCCAGCAAGTCAGATACAGACATGCTTTCAAAGTCTGATGCTGTCATGTGATAGCGCGCTGTGAACTCCCACTTGGAGAAAAATACTTCGAGACCAAAATCTCGCATCGGTGTGAAGTTATTCATTAAAGACTCTGTCGTTGATAAAGGCTCTGTAATTGATGAGTCACGTTGATATCAGTTCTAATCATTGCCAATTACGTAGAAGCGTATTCTCATGAATAAATGCTATTCAGCAAACGGGTATCGATAGCTGCTGGCGATAAGCAACATGGCCATTGCGC
The DNA here is from genome assembly GCA_964352535.1 of uncultured Granulosicoccaceae bacterium. Taxonomy (GTDB): domain Bacteria; phylum Pseudomonadota; class Gammaproteobacteria; order Granulosicoccales; family Granulosicoccaceae; genus Granulosicoccus. The sequence continues at coordinate 4,506 of CAYGSW010000267.1, forward strand.
ACATCCCGCCCATGACCCAATACAACTGACTGCCCCAGCTTTCGAAAACCAGCCCGCAGGCAAACGTTGCCAACGCCATACACGCAGTGGACAAAGTAGCCAGCAAACTCTGGCCGCGCGCAGCGGCCTCTTCAGGTACTCGACGCGAGATGAAGTTAGCACACGAAAGGAACATGATGCCGAAAGTGATGCCATGTAGTGCTTGCGCGGCAAACAAAACAGGCAGCGAAGGCTCCACAGCCAGCAGGCTCCATCGAATAACGCCACACAAAGCCGCAATCAGCAAACAAGCCCGGGCAGAAACGTCGTCGGTCAACGATTTGTACCACCACATCAAGGCAACTTCCACAACCACACCCATGCCGATGGCCTGGCTGGCAACCGACTCAGATAAGCCCTGCTGTGTCCACAATAGAATGCCGTAGGTGTACACCATGGCGTGGGAAGCATTGATAAAGGCTGCCCCCAACAGCGTCAGAATAATACCTGGCTGATACAGAGAGCTTGGTGCTGCGGATTGATCGTCAGCCGATGTTTTGTCGGATTTTGGCATGACGGGCAAGTAATAGGCGGCCAATAATCTGAGTACGTTTGCTACCAACAGAACCGATACGAAAACGCCGATACCAAAATGCTCATAGGCGTATCCCGCAAGCGTCAGCAATGCGACAAATCCCACTGAGCCAAACACGCGCACGCGTGCATAATCGGTTCCGCGCTTGCGCGTCACACTCAGGGCCGAAGCATCAGTTATAGGCATTTTGGCGTACATCACCACGCCAGCGACAAGCCACACCCAAAAGACCATCCATTGGCCAGTGCTCAGGAACAATAGCAGCTGGGATAACAGAACGACCCAGTTAGCTGCGATGATCGCAAGCCGTCGGTCTCTGAGTGTATCTGCCCATCGTCCCAGCGCAATGGTTGTGACCAGCATCACAACAGAAGGCGCAGATACAATGACCCCTATCATTGCAGGGCTGATACCTATCTCGCTCATCCACAACGCAGCAAATGGCAGCATAGCGCCGATACTGCCAAACAGAACAGCGTAATAGAGGGCAAAACGCTGTTCGGCTGAGGCACGAATCATGGCAGGCAAATCAACGATTTACAAAAGCTGAGGGTTGTCGGACTGTTGAAGTATACGGTTAACAAAGGGTAATCCGCCGACTTTCAGTTTTGCCATTCCCTTTTTGACGACAGAAGGTACAATGTTGATGAACCCGATTGGGCCTCTGCGAAGGATTCTGTCCATGCCACTCATATCCCGATCGCTTTCACTTTGCGCCAGCGTTCTGCTCTCGGCTTCCCTCTATGCCCAGTCCTCCGTGCAAGTGCTTGAAGAGGATGGCTTGCTGACGGTGCGTGCCAGCGATGTTACAGCGATCGAACTGGCCGAAGAGCTCAGCCAACAACTTGGCATCAGCATCGTCATCACCGGTGACGCTGAAACTCGTATCAATCTGGATATCGTCAAAGAACCCGTGGAGCGAGCGCTCGCAAGGCTCAGTCCCAATAACCTGTTGGTCCGATCAGAGGATGATGCCTCCGAGATTATCGAAGTCGTGTTGATGATGGGTGAAGGACAGAACACGTCGGGTGGTGGCGACGCGAATGAATTTCTGCCTACAGGTTCTCCTGCAGAAGAGCTCACTGAAGTACAGAGCGAGGAGGCCTACGATCCTAATACATTACGGGATCCGAACCGTGCCGGTATGGTTCGCGATGCCGCTGCTGCCGCCAGCTCCGATGCCAATCTGCCTGCCGAGCAAGTACCGCCGATGTTTGCCGAAGACGTTGGCAATGAAGCGACGATTGACCCGGCCACAGGTCTTCCCTACGAACAGTAACAACAACATCGCCAGTGTCTGGAGTGATGAAGCTGCACCGCGCGTATCAACCTCAACGTACACATCGTCCTGCAACAGTGGCTTGTCTTCGATAGGTAATGCGGGTGAAAAAATCGGCCTTTCCCCTGCAATCGATGTCGCATCATCTGACAAGACACGGCTAACGTTATTGGATAAGTCGTGATCCGGTGTCTTTGATGTCAATGACACCTCGATGCCAGATACGCTGATCGTATCGGCCAAACCAATGGTTAGCCGGGTTGTTGCGCTTCCTTGCAGCAAGCCAAGTGTGCAGGTGAGCGAGCTCAGTGCAGACTTACTGCACTGCCAATCATCCTGTGCGGGCAACACATCGTTCAGGGCAACAGGGCCGCTTACATGCACACTGACATCGTGTGCTCCTTGAACATGTTGGTTGCTTACATAGATATCGAGCACAGGTCCGGCTGACGAAGTGCCTGATTGTGCTACCAGAGAAAGGTCACTGCCGTAGAGAGAAGCCACTGCACTCAGGTCGCCGAGACTCGGTGCGTTGCGTTGACCCAGGCGGTGAGAGCCGCCATTAAGTGCACTGATGGTTGCTTGCCCGTTGCTGGAAAAGTTATGTGTTCCGTAGTGCATGATCGAGTCATGATCGTACTCACCCAGCAAACGCGTACCTGCAGGTGCGGCATCGAAGTTATGCTGCTTGCCCGGTTCGATGTTGGCCCAATGGATGGCGATGTGCTGATCACGATCAGGACGGGTATGCTCATGCTCCAGCCCCAGTACATGCCCCATTTCATGCATGACGCTGCCAGCCGGACAATAAGGGGCAATCCACAAGTCCTGTTGGCCGCCTCGACGACCGACCCAGGAAGCACAGTAATCACCCGCTACAAATCGTACCGAATCAACAACGCCACCTGGCAGACGTTCACGCGCGATAGACATCGGCAAAAAGCTTATTCCACCCACCAAGTTCCAATGTTGAATCGCAATATTTATGGCCTTCAAACTCGCTGCAGGCAAGGCAGGATCAACGGTGTACGGTATAATGCCCGCCGGCCACAACTGGCTACTGCTGGCAGAACCGATGGCTCGTCCCGTCAACGTGTTCATAGACGACACTTTAGGATTGGCCGGCACCATGATGTCACCTTCCACGACAACAACGTCTTGTGTTGCAAGTAACGGATTTGTCAGAGCTACAATAAGCAGCAATGATAAGTATCTGAAAATGTGCCAGAGCACTGGAATATGACCTCAAGATCGAACAGCGTGTTGATGAATAATCGACATCACTGTGCAAACCTTGAGGCGCTACCCCTTTCGACTAACCTAACGACACTCAGGAAACAGGTTTCATGTCATTACGTATTAACGA
>CAYGSW010000268.1:0-7723 GCA_964352535.1 uncultured Granulosicoccaceae bacterium
GGTGATAGGTGATAGGTGATAGGTGATAGGTGATGGGTGATCTGGGTATCCATTTCAATGCAACTATCAGCCAGCCATGCATTGGGCAACCCGCCGGAAAGTGCAGGTCAAGTCATGAGACACTCTGGCAATGAATACAAGACAATACTATGGTATCCAGCTGATAACCATTGATCTTGATGGAACGCTGGTCGATTCGATTGCTGATTTACATGCTGCTGTGGCAAAAATGCAGACTGATGTGGGGCAACTACCTGCGTCCCTGGAGTCTGTGCGCAATTGGATTGGAAACGGCATTGAAAGACTTGTGCACCGCGCCTTGACAGATTCGATGGATGTTGATGCAGATCCCGTGCTCTTCAGTGAAGCTCTTGAGCGATTCAAAATTGCCTATGATGATGCAAACGGCACAGCATCCGCTCTCTACCCTGGTGTGAGGCACACATTGGATTGGCTGACAACTCTCGACATCCCACTGGTTTGTGTTACCAACAAGGCGGGTCAGTTCTCAAGACCACTGCTTGAGTCATTGGACATTGATCGCTATTTTTCGCATCATATAGCAGGAGACGATGTGGCCTCAAAAAAACCCGACCCGGAAGCGCTGCATACCGCTGCGCGTTATTGCGACGCACTACCCGCATGCTCAGTCATGATTGGTGACTCCCTATCAGATATAAAAGCCGCACGCGCTGCTGGCTTTGCAATGATCTGCGTAAGCTATGGATACAACCACGGGGCACCAGTACAAGAACTGAAAGGCATACTTGCACCTGATGTCATCATTGATACATTTGACGAACTGCCCAGATGCTTACCGACGCTTTTCGCTGACTGATCTAACTGCTCTAACTGAGGATCAGCCCGGCCAGTAACTTAAGATCAGCACTATTGCAGTCCCGGCGTATTCGTTAAACCCTTCATCGGAAAAACCGGGTTATTGTCAAGGCATAGCGAATCACCCCGTCACCACGATAGCGCTGATGCGTCAGAGCGGTGTAGAGAAACGGGACATCATCAAGAAAAGCCGCTCGCTGATAGTGGACCCTGGCGTTCAGTTGCCAGTGCCTGAGCAGATCAAACGAGGCCCCACCAAAGGCACTATGGCTTCGTGTTACCGGTATCGCGCCAGCACTACGGATTCTGTGATCAAGCGTTGGACGAAAATACTGTCTGAACTCGTAACCACCTTCAACACGCCAAGATCCCAGTTGCCAGGCAAGAGATGCCTGTGATCCGAGAAAATAGTCACGGTACGTCAGGTCATTGGTAACAGAGAAGCCCAGCCGATCGTTCAGAGCACGATCAGAAGGATAGTATTGATCGTAGCTTATCAGTGAGCCACACCGTTCTAGCTGGTTCACTGATCCACCTTGTGCAGATGCGCTAAATGCGTATCGGCAATCGTTATCCAGCCGTGCTGACCCGACCACTTTTTTCTGGCTGGTCTGAGACATTCCGCCACTTAGTGCAACGTTCATTTGCAGCCGATGCGTCAATGCGACACCCAGGTTCGCCCGCATCGATAGCCTTACATCACTTGGCTCGACAAGGCGCACTTCATTGATTAATTGATCGTTATAGTTGGTGTATGAGTTCTTGTAGATTTCTGACGCGTGATTGACTTGCATGTTAAACCCAAGATCAAGGGATACCGATGATTCATCGGGTCGTAAAATCTGCCTTTGAACGCCAGCGGTGAGCTGGTTGATGAAAAAGGCATCACGCAATGAGTTCATTTCGTGTTGTGAAACACCCAACGCGTAGCGAGTACGACGATCGGGCGTGTAAGAAAGCTGTATTCCGTAGGCCTGAAACCGAGGTTTTTCCACCGGCGCTGCCAGCGTGCCTACCTCCAGATTTGGTGAATAGTCTACGCTTTGGTTAACGGTCTCATGCTGGATGGCAATGGCAAAGCCCGGGATGTATTCATTCCCGGGCGATGCTATGGCATGTCCGATTGATGCAGCACTATTGAACACCACCTGCAAGAAAAACAATAACGATAGCTGTTTTTTCAACATGATGCGGCTCAATAGGATGATCCAGCGGCTTGCTTATCGGAATACCGACACGTAACCCCGAAAGCCATTACCTGTTACTGAATCATCACCATGTTGTATCGTATATTTTTCTGACGTTGTTGTGGTACTACCATCACGCTCATTGATGCGCAAGCCAGAGATAACGAGGGTCACTTTGTAGTCACCTTCGCTACTGAGCATGTCCTCAAAACCAAGGTCTGACAACTGCCGATTGATACGCTCCATGTCGATGCTGAACGAGGTACCGTCACTGCTCAACGTCTTCCCGTCAGTATCCACTTCAGCTACTGTAACGACGCCTTGTGAATCTGTACCCCTGATTTCAAAGGTAGCATCCTCTGAGAATGAGGAGATGACAAGACTATCTGAGCGTGATTTTATGGCTGAAACCACGACATCATCACTGACAAAACTCATTGACCGCAAATCGCCTTCAGTAACAGCTTTGATCTCGAATGCAACAGTGACACGTGAGCTGTTTATGTTCTGATTAAACTGGAAGACATCATTGTCATAGCTGATACGTGTTACGCCCGCCATCAGTCTTGCTGTGTACTCTCCATCAAGTTGCTGCTGGTTTTCGAATTCATCAATGCTCAGCTCTTGAACCTGAGTCTGATTGGCATTGTAGAGGCTGACGGTGGCACTACTACGGTCAATAGTAACGGGGGCTTGCTCAACCAACGCTTTCTTCGCCTCTTCGGCTACTTTAGCGGGTGACTCTGCGCTATCTATGGCCGCGTTGGCATTAACAACATTCAGCGTCGCCTGATCAAGATCTACGATTGCCTTGGCCAGAGGTGAGTTAGCCTGGGCAAGAGATTGATTGATTGCTGCCATGGTTTCTGTCACATCAGCTGTCAGACTCACTGAACCACCGGTTTGTGCGGTATTAGCGATGAAGGATGCAAACGCTGCTGTGGCTTCTTCATAATCCTCCACACCGGGAGCAAACGCGACAAGCACCTGGTGAACCTTGGCATTGGTCTTTGCAGCTTCTGTATTTACTACAGGATTGGCAACTAAGGTTGCTGCGCTGACACCCAGTGTCTGAGCAAGGTCTGCAAGCGCAAAATTGTAATTACTTAAATCGAACGCACCATCGGAGGCCTGTGACATGGCCACAGTAATGGTTGTGGTGGGCGTGACAAAAGCTGATGTGGCTGGTGCACTCAAGACACCGTTGAATGGGACATCGCCGGTTGTTGCTACGTCGTCAATACCAACATCAAAGCCACCGCTTATCTTGCTGAGAAGTGTACCGGCGGGGCAAGTGAATACACCTGCAGCGCGTGTCATGCCTGTTTGAACATCATCGCAAAACACTTCAGCGCCGACAATGTAACCGTCGACGGCTTGTGATCGCAGCGCGGGAGCCGGATCAGAGGAGGAAGATGAGCCGCCGCAAGCGGCCAGTGTCGCCAGAACAGCCGCAACTGGTACGAGTTTGAATGATAATGGGTAAGCCATAGTACTGTTTTACTGTTGGAATGGTATGGCTCAGCTGGCAATAATTACTCCAAAAACCTGTCGGGTTTACCTATTCTCATTGACTGTATCGAACACTGGCACGGGAGAAGCCTGTCTTCAGGTTACATACAGTTCGTGGCTTACTTGCTGGATCAGGTTACCTGCTCGCTGCAGAACCTGGCGTTGCCAAAAAGAGGACGATGGGCAAAAACAGCGTTCCAGTCTTTGTCGTGCAAGCGTGCGTGACTGACTTTCAACCGCGGTATAGTGGAAGGCCTGATTCTCTCTTCGCAGTGCGCTCAGCATCCTGATTGCGGAGTAAGTTCCAAATTCTGCCGTCACAAAATAATAGGGCCGCTCTGCAAAATGCGCAGTCAACCAGTTACCCATTGCTCCTATGGGTTGATACGCATTCTTGCCAGCAGTTGCTGTTGACACAAGCTCTTCTGCGCCAAAGGTCTTCTCAAACCACCGATAATCTTCTGATCCTGGCGACGTTTGCACAAGCAGTTGACACTCAGCAAAACGCCCCAGCCCAGTATGCACATCAATATGGCACACATGGGAAGAATCACCAACCCATTGATGAATATGTTGCTGAATGATCTTGACTGAACAGCTTGTACGACTACCGCCATAAAACAGGCCCTTGTCGAACTCAAACTGACCTGTGACGATCGCCCCTTGCAGTTGATGCACCCCCTCGCGAGCAAGGTAGCCCAGTGCCTGCAACACAAACCCATCCACGCGCTTCGGAGCATTCGCCGGATTGAGCAACCCATTGAAACGTACATAGCCGGACGTATCAGGCGCAGCGACATCTACCGTGTGTGTCGCCGGTAGATCGTTAGCGTGATTGAGAAAATTACGATTCAAATCGACATTGTGTTCATCGACTCGACGACCCATGGCAAACCCATAGGGATTGATGGCATGTATGAGAATGAATCTGCCCGGTACGGGGTGCTGTCGGTGAGCTTCCATCCACGCAAGCTGGATGGCTGCACCGACACGCGCTTCCACGCCATGCAATCCCGATGACAATACAATGGCTGGTAGCGCAGCCGATCCAATAAGTGCCACCTCAATACTCAGATCACCAAACCTCTCGCTCGCGATCGGAAAACTCAGCAGTACCGCTCCCAGTGCTGCTGCCGCATGTCGAAAGCGGCTTCGCGAATCGACGTAGTTGACCGGGTACAAAGCCGCGTTACCGATTCACTGTGTCTTGCAATACCGTACTTACCGTGACACTTTGGGCTTTTCGATAACGCTGCGACATCCAGAACGGTAGCAAAAGCATCAATGCCCACCATGACAGCGTTCCACCGCCAGAGTTGCTCACCACAGAAGGCTCCGGTTCTAACTCAGGGGTATCGGTTCCATCGGTACCGTCAGGGTTTTCAGCGCCATCTGGATTCTCTGCTACACCAAGGCTGGACGCAAACGCCACAGCATCACCAATGGCCAGAGAAACCTCATCTCTGGAGGCTCGACTCCCTGAGGGGCATAGATCGGTGGGTAACGGTGAATCAGCAAAACACACATCCAGAGCATGTTGCCCTTCCTGTATAAGCTGTAGTTGAGAGTCTTCTCCACAGGCTATGCGTTGTCGCAACGTAACGAGCTCGGCAATCTCAGTATCCAGCGCTTGCAACTGTTGTTGTGCCAATGCATCGCACAAGCGTACTGACTGACGCGCTTCCACCAGCGTGTCACGCATGCCATGCACCATCATCACGGGAGGTACGTCTATGGCTTGCTCGACTATCCGGATAGGAAAACTGTTTTCCGGAATCGGACTGGCACTGACATTTGCCAAACCTGCCTCAACACCCAGTACGCGTTCCAGGATACCAAGACCTTGTTCATCAGCATAAAAACCTTGCTGAGCACGCAGAGTGAAATCCGTAAAATCAGTTGGCGGGTAGAACAACACAGCGCCTGCAACTCTATCAGGCTCATTGACCAGAATAGAGGTGGCGAGATGCGCCCCGGCCGATTGTCCGAAGAGCACAGGTACTGGCTGACTCTGGTACTCCGATGCATGTTGCTCAACCCAGGCCAACGCTTCCGATGCGTCGTCAGCGATATCACTGATAGTGGCCTGATTGCACGCCGCACTTCCCTCTGAATCTCCGAGTAGTCGGTAAAAGGGTGCATACACGACAAACCCTTGCTGGACATAATGGGGAATGGTGAGTTCCAGGCCGAAGAAGCCGAATCCTCGTGCACTCCAGCTACCCCCATGCAATGCCAGCAAGGAGGGACGTATAACGTTACTCTGAGACTGTGGGCTATCCGCATAGATTCGCATTTCCAGCGAACAGTTACCACGGGGAGTCTGTACGTTACGAAACACACGACGCTGCAAATAGGGCTGCAAGACGCCATCAAGCGAGCGTGCACCCACATCAAGGCGCGAACCGGGAGACAACGTCCACGTTGCAGCATCTATCCCACTGCCTTCACCAAGCTGATCAGGATCAAGCAGCAGCTCACAGTGACTGAGCAGGGTTGTGTTCGCAAACGATGCCCGATTCTGGCATGTGGCATCTGTGAAGTAAGTGGCCTCACTGCTGTCTGGTGTCACCGCCGTGCAATCAGTTCCTACTTGCGTATACAGTGGATTCACGGGCATATCAGCCAGTATCGGTTCCACCAGCGCGCACGCCAGTGCACTCTGAAAGATGTCTTTCAAATCCTGTTGCGCGTGGGCAACACTCAACCCGGCTATCACAATACCGGCACAGGCTGGCAACAACAGTTTCTCTGGACGCAGAATATTCACAAATTTCAAGGCTCGACCTGTCATAACACTTGCGGAAGTCATCACTCTACCTGAGCCTGATGGCCGACAGGATGTCTGTACTTGCAACGCAGCAATGTACATCTGCACTACAGGGATTCCCTGCTCGCATCAAACTCCTGTTCATAGAAGAGAGACAAGCTCGGGTATGGAGCGCTCACCTTCGCCTGCCGCTACCTGCTGTTCATAGAGCGAGGCGAGCGAATCACAGACTTGCGTGTTCATGCCCAGATCGTTGGCCATGGTTGCATAGTAACCTGTGTCCTTCGCAGCATTGGATAATGAGAACGCAAACCCTTCAGTATTGTTTGCGACAAGATAAGCTTTGAACCTATCCAGCACGACGCTACGCCCTCCCCCGTTTTCCAGCACATCCAGTAACACACCAGGATCAATACCTGACTTGCCAGAGGCCGTAACGGCCTCAGCCAGAATTGCAGAAAAACCCAAAGACACAAAATTATGAATAAGTTTTAGCGTGTGGCCAGCAGAGACAGATCCTGCGTAGGTGATGTTTTCGGCAAAGCACTCAAACAACGGCAATTGCGCCTGAAAGACGTCTGCATTGCCACCCACAATAAGATTCAATCGCCCTTCAGCTGCCTCCTTGGGCGTACGGGTCATCGGCGCATCCAGAAAGTGAGCTTCAGCCTCAAGCACTTTAGCTGCAATTGTCAGGGTCGACTGGGGAATGGCTGTTGAACAATCAATTACCACCGTGCCTGCCCTGATTCCAGCCAGCACACCATCAGCTTGCATCAGTACTGCTTCGACCTCTGGTGTGCCAGTGACGCAGAGAATAATGACATCACATTCACGGGCAACTTGTGTAGCCGTGGTACGGGCACGGGCTCCAAGCTCTTGCAGCGCATCAGTAGGTTGATTGTCCGGATGCTCCAAATACACAACGGGTCGCCCTGATTTGGCGATATTCAAGGCAATTCCATGGCCCATTCGCCCAACACCTATAATGCCTATTTTTTGCATAGCCACTGTTGTCTCTGGTTGAATCTGTGATTGTATCTGTGGTTGAAACTCGTGAACGCTACACCCGGAAAAATCTCATGCTTGACTATCCGTCGGCTTCGCGTTGATGTGCAGTTGCGATGAAAGCAGTTCGTTGACCAGCGTATGACGAAACTGTCGCTTGATGGTGACTGCGTAGAAATTCTTGTAAATGTTCGGAAGACTCAGGTATACAACCAGCTGTTGCGCTGCCAGCTCGACCCGGACAACCAACTCTGGCAACACCGCCAAAGCGCCACTATCGCGCGCTAGGAGGCTGTCCGAGAATAAGCTGATCGTCCGAGAGCGCGATATTTTTGCCATATTTCCCGTTACAAGGGCGAATAGAACAACTATTCACCTCAATTGACGAGAAAATCTGACTAAAAATCGC
>CAYGSW010000269.1:0-7713 GCA_964352535.1 uncultured Granulosicoccaceae bacterium
CGAACACAGACAGGCCCGCTGAATCCTAATATTTCGGGTTGACGGACTACTAGTACCAGAATCAGGTGCACAACCGTGCCTGGCAGGGATAACTCACGCAGGTTTGAAACCCTGCGTGAGTTTAGAGTGTTTACGGGTTAATATTGCAACATGGACAAACGACTACTCGATATTCTTGTGTGCCCGGTGACAAAAGGCAAACTCATTAAGAAAGACAATGAGCTCTGGTCAAGACAAGCGGCGCTGGCCTATCCGATAAAGGATGGCATCCCTGTGATGCTGGAAGAAGAAGCACGACCGTTGAAGCTGGAAGAAGTAGAGGCGCTGGCTAATTAGTGATTAGGGCTGGATGCAGGAAGGTAAACTGCGACGGCATCAGAGCGAGCTTCGAGCCAACTGGACGCAGTGCCTTCAAAACGCCGTAGTTGCAAGTACACCTCATCCAGATCTGCCATAGAACCCGGGACACGTATCGAGCCGTTGAGTGTGCGCCAACGTTCGCTTTCAAGAAACTCCGAACTGCCAACGCGGTATTCGGTAGGCTCTCCGGTAGCTACAGGGGTCAGGATCGTTGCTTGCCCATCTTCGCTCACTGTTACGTTCGAGATACGGATCGAGGACTGGCCAGCATCGGTTAACGTGCTGCCAGCCTTGCAACGCGGACCTGGTGTACCTTCTGCCAGAGTCACTTGTTTCATCAGATTGAATCCGCGTGCCGGCTCACTGATGCGCACGCCACTGAATCGGGTTTTGGACACCGTTACGACAAAAGGGATATTAGGTACTTCGGCCTCGGCTTGTCCGTCGACATCGGTAAACACGGCACCAAACTGCCGATAGCTTCCGGGCAGGCCAAAGCACACAGATGCACCCGCAACGGGTAGTCCTGCTTCATCCACAACACGAACACCAAATTGTGCTGCATTCCCTGTGCCAGATAAACACAGAACTGCGCCCAGTGCAGCTGCTTTGATGGCGATTGATATATGGCTTCGTGATTTCAAGATAGTCGTCCCCTGTCAGTCGATGGTGCAGCCGTCATATTTATGACTATCTGCGTCTGATCGACAATTCTATGACAGCTTGCTGTTGATGACGCTCTGGAAGAGCGGTCGATGGGACTTGAATCACAGCTTGATAGTACGATTTGCAAGTCTGTGCACACTAGTAGTCCGTCCGAGAATAAGCTGATCGGCCGAGAGCGCGATATTTTTGCCATATTTCCCCGTAAATTTCGGCGAATAGAACAACTATTCACCTCAATTGACACGAAAATCTGACTCAAAATCTCACACTCTCGCGGGGCCGCCTTCGGTATCGATCGTTATCCTTGGACAGCCTCCTAGTACAGCAAAAGGACTAACTGCCCCAGTGCCGAACCTGACCGGTATCCATATGGACAAAGTTTGAGCGCGTGTACAAACCCACACCGCCTGCCTTGAGCCCTGAGGCGGTCCGATGAATTTTCTTGACGGTGAATCCGGGAATGTAAATATCAGCAGCACGGCCTTCCATATGCAAGCTGTATTTCGCCACTCGCTTTGAACGGCGACGTAGCTTGGCATTGGTCTCTGGTGTTCTGTACCCGGACAACACATGAACAGGTTCATCGGTTCCCAGTTCCTGGCGCAACAGAAACAACTGGTTGAGAAGCGTCGTATCCATTTGCGTTGCCACATTGGCTCGCCGGTCGCGCATCAGATGGTTGAGCCGGGCCAGATTTTCATAGATATACAGGCCATGGGTAAAATACACCACGTCGACATCGTCACCCGTGTGTTCATTGACAAGGTGCAATCGCCGGCTTGCATTGGCTGGTAGCTGCGCCACTGCACCCTGCGTTGGTGTGCTTTTGGCGCCATCGATCATTGACACTCTAGCCGAACCGTTACCTTTGGCAATAGCGGAGCCGGTGCCCGTCGTTGCCAGTATGGTTGGCGCGCTCAATACCGCAAGTGCGGTAGTTTTGAGGAATTGCCTTCGGGGAACTTGATCGAGTGGATCGCGCTTATCGGTACTCATAGCTTCCATTTATGTCCGGACAACAATACGCCGGCACTGTGCCTGCGTCATCAACGTCAAAAACACGACTTTATTGTGCCACAGAACATGCACTCATCTGACTGACGTGAGTGATTATAAATCGGATGCGATGATACCGTTGGTCATGAGACCGCTCATATGTGACCATCATCAAATATAACTCACTTCCAGTATTTCATACTCCCGAACACCTTTAGGAGTCTTGACACCGACCTCATCGCCCTCCAGCTTGCCAATCAACGCTCTGGCAACGGGTGATTCAAAGCTGATTCTGCCAGCCTTAAGGTCAGCTTCGTCATGTCCAACTATCTGGTATGTAATCTCATCTTCTGAATCCATATCCATTAATTTTACGGTGGCACCGAATACCACTTTGCCCGTCTTGGGTAATTTTGTGACATCGATAACCTGCAAGGTCGAGAGCTTGGCTTCGATTTCCTTGATACGACCTTCTATGAAGCTCTGTTGGTCGCGCGCGGCATGGTACTCGGCGTTCTCTTTAAGATCGCCATGCGCACGTGCCTCAGCAATGGCCTCGATAACCGTGGGTCTTTGGTTACTCTTCAGATCGACCAGCTCATCGCGCAGCATTGACTCACCGCGTTTCGTCATGGGAACTTTGTTCATACTGTCTCCATATGGATATCGTCAAGGCGATACACAGGACCGTCCACCGAATAGGCCAGTGCTGCGCAAATAGCCGTAGCGCCGGACAATGTCGTGGTGTAGGCAACCTTGCGACGCAAAGCCTGTTGTCTGATTTGATACGAATCAGAGATAGCCTGACGACCATCTGTTGTGTTGATGATCAGATTAATAGCATCATTCTTGATTTCGTCAACAATGTGGGGCTGCCCCTGTTGCATCTTGTTGATACGTTGACACTCGATTCCTGCCTCACTGACAGCGCGCTGTGTACCATCAGTGGCGATGAGTGTAAAACCTGCGTCAATCAGGCTTCGTGCAATCTTGACGATGCCTGCCTTGTCTTGATTGCGCACACTGATGAACGCCATGCCTGACAATGGCAACTCAGCAGAAGCTGCCAGTGAGGCTTTGAAAAATGCCTCACCAAAACTCTTGCCAGAGCCCATTACCTCACCGGTAGACTTCATTTCCGGGCCAAGCAATGTATCCACACCGGGAAATTTTGCAAACGGAAATACAGACTCTTTGACACTGTAGTGTCTGGGAACCGGCAATGTGAGCATACCTTGATCGCTCAATGACTGGCCCGCCATACAGCGTGCAGCAACCTTGGCCAGCGGAACACCGGTGGCCTTGGAGACGTACGGCACGGTTCTCGAAGCTCTCGGATTGACCTCAAGCACGTATACCGTATCGCCCTGAATGGCAAACTGGGTATTCATTAATCCGACAACGCCCAGTCCATGTGCCATCTGTTCAACCTGCACGGACAATTCCTGACATTGTTCAGCGCTCAAGCTGAACGGTGGCAATGAACAGGCGGAGTCGCCAGAGTGTACGCCAGCTTCTTCTATGTGCTCCATGATGCCACCAATCACCACGTTTTCACCGTCACAAATGGCATCGACATCGACCTCTATAGCATCGTTCAGAAAACGATCCAGCAACACGGGAGAGTCGTTGGAAACACTGACGGCTTCGGTCATGTAGCGAGCGAGTTCACTCTGATCATGCACAATCTCCATTGCCCGCCCCCCAAGAACATAGCTGGGGCGCACCACCAGTGGATAGCCGATTTCATCCGCCAGTTGCAAGGCATCTTCGGGATTTCGTGCCGTGCGGTTGGGTGGTTGTCGCAAGCCCAGTTTTTCAATCAGCTGCTGGAAGCGCTCACGATCTTCAGCAAGGTCGATGGAATCCGGGGATGTGCCGATAATGGGCGCACCAGCCGCCAGCAGATCACGAGCAAGCTTCAACGGCGTCTGTCCTCCGTATTGAACAATAACTCCACTGGGTTTTTCAACATCAATGACGGCCAGTACATCCTCCAGCGTCAGCGGTTCGAAATACAGTCGATCCGAGGTATCAATATCTGTTGACACTGTTTCAGGATTGCAGTTGATCATAATGGTCTCGTAACCATCATCACGCAGCGACAACGCTGCGTGCACACAGCAATAATCAAATTCGATACCTTGCCCGATACGGTTTGGACCACCGCCCAGAATCATGATCTTGCGTTTGTCCGATGGCTCGGATTCACAGAATTGTTCGTAGGTGGAATACATGTAAGCGGTGCTGCTGGCAAATTCTGCCGCACAGGAATCCACCCGTTTGAATACAGGCTTGATCCCAAGTGCATGACGATGCTCGCGTACAGTCTGCTCGGTCACACCCAGCAGCCCAGCCAGGCGCTTGTCACTGAAACCATCACGCTTTAGCTTGCGCATGCGCAGCGTGCTTAGCGACTCCAAAGCCACACCATTCAAGTCAAGCTCATCATCAATGATCTCTTTGATCTGCACCAGAAACCAACGATCGATAGCAGTGGCATTGAAAACCTCATCAATACTCTGGCCATGCCGAAAAGCTTCTGCCACGTACCAGAGGCGCCTTTCACGGGCCTGACGCATCTCTGCATCAATGACTGCCAAACGCTGATCGTGAGGCAGCTCAGCTGGCAGTATTTCATCAAATCCTGAAACATCAATCTCAAGACCGCGCAGAGCCTTTTGCAATGACTCCTTGAAGGTACGCCCAATGGCCATGACCTCACCCACCGACTTCATTTGCGTGGTCAGTCGATTATCGGCTGCAGAGAATTTTTCGAACGTAAAGCGCGGTACCTTTGTCACAACGTAGTCAATCGATGGCTCAAACGAGGCAGGTGTCAAGCCACCGGTGATCTCGTTGCGAAGCTCATTCAGGGTAAACCCGACGGCCAGCTTGGCGGCCACGCGCGCAATCGGAAAACCCGTGGCTTTTGAGGCCAGAGCCGATGATCGTGATACCCGTGGATTCATCTCGATGATGATCATTGCACCGGTATCAGGGTTGATAGCGAATTGCACATTCGAACCACCCGTGTCTACGCCTATCTTGCGCAAGACGGCGCACGAGGCATCACGCATGATCTGATATTCCTTGTCAGTGAGCGTTTGAGCAGGCGCTACGGTGATGGAATCACCTGTGTGAATGCCCATCGGGTCCAGGTTCTCTATGGCACACACAATAATGACGTTGTCGGCGTTATCGCGGACCACCTCCATCTCGTATTCTTTCCATCCGAGCACTGACTCTTCCAACAGCACTTCTGTCGTACGCGAAAGATCCAGACCACGCGTTACGATGGCTTCGAATTCTTCACGGTTGTAAGCGATGCCACCACCGCTGCCCCCCATCGTGAATGAAGGTCGAATAATGCAAGGGAACCCGATGTCTGCCTGACCCACCCAGGCTTCATCCATGGTGTGGGCAATAACCGCTCGGGGTGTTGCCAGACCAATGTCCGTCATGGCCATGCGAAACTTGTCACGATCTTCCGCCATGTCGATGGCTTCAGGACGCGCACCAATCATCTCGACACCGTACTCTTCCAGAACACCCTCTCGCGCCAGATCCAGCGCGCAGTTAAGCGCAGTCTGCCCGCCCATGGTAGGCAGTAGCGCATCGGGTTTTTCCCTGGCGATGATAGTGCGGACCACCCGCCAGTCAATCGGCTCAATATAGATCGCGTCTGCCATGGCCGGATCGGTCATGATGGTGGCAGGGTTGGAGTTCACCAGAATGACGCGATAGCCTTCCTCACGAAGCGCCTTGCAAGCCTGCGCACCTGAGTAATCGAATTCGCAGGCCTGGCCAATGACAATAGGCCCGGCTCCTATGATCAGAACGCTTTTTATGTCCGTTCGTTTTGGCATGGTCTAAACCTGGTAAGAACTGGGGTGTTGGCAATTTGCCGGAATATCGACGCTTAGAGGACCCGTGTCAGTGGACCCGTATAAATGAACTCATTGGAAGGCCATTGGCTAGCCGTCCATCATGTCCATGAACCGGTCAAATAGTTCCACCACATCGTGGGGTCCCGGGCTCGCTTCAGGGTGTCCCTGAAATCCAATGGCAGGCACATCGGTTCGGCGCATGCCCTGCAGTGAATCGTCAAACAACGACACGTGTGTTACCGCAAGCGTATTGTTGAGCGTGTTGGCGTCTACCGCAAACCCGTGATTCTGACTACTGATCATGACACGGCCAGTGTCCTTGTCCAGCACCGGGTGGTTGGCACCGTGGTGGCCGAATTTCATCTTCATTGTTCTGGCACCGGAGGCCAGCGCCAGCAACTGGTGGCCCAGGCAAATGCCAAAGGTGGGCAGAGAGTCTTCCAGCAACTGCGCGATGGTATTGATGGCGTAATCGCACGGCTCCGGATCGCCCGGGCCATTGGAGAGAAACAGGCCATCGGGTTCAAGCGCTCGAATTTGTTCGCTGGTGTAGGTGGCAGGCACCACTGTCACCTTGCACCCACGATCGACAAACAGGCGCAATATGTTGTGCTTGACACCGAAGTCCATGGCCACAATGTGCGGGCCTGCGGCGTCATGAAGCTCCGTGGAAATATGCTCACCACGAACGCGAGCTTCGCTATCAGACAGCTGCCATGTCCGACGGTTCCATTCGTAAGGTGATGTACAGCTGACAACCCGCGCCAAATCCATACCCACAAGCCCCGGAAAGGCTTTTGCTGCACCCAGAGCAGCATCTGCATCAGTGCCATCTCCCGCCATGATGCACCCGTTCTGCGCCCCCTTGTCCCGCAGATGTCGCGTGAGCGCTCGGGTGTCTACGTCGGCGATGGCAACAACCTTGTTGTCGATAAGGAACTGGTCCAGACTGTGTTCGGCACGAAAATTACTGTGCATGCGCGGCAGATCGCGAATGATCAGCCCGGTGCAGTAAACCGCCCCGGATTCCATATCCTCGGAGTTTGTGCCTGTATTGCCGATGTGCGGATAGGTGAGCGTGACCATTTGCTGGGCATAAGAGGGATCGGTGAGGATTTCCTGATAACCCGTCATGGCGGTATTGAACACGACCTCGCCCACCGACATGCCATCGATACCAATGGCGCGTCCTTCAAAAACGGTTCCGTCAGCAAGCACAAGTATGGCAGGACGCAAGGATTCGGGGGGCACGGGTTTAGCTTCCTTTTGAAAGGCGCACATAAAAAAGGAGAAAGCCGCTGTACAAGCCGAATTTCCCCGTTCAAAAATTTGTCAAATGGTACGCCCGCACCGCCTATTTTGTCCACCCCAACGTGTTGCCAATTCCGCAAACACCTGTGCCGGATTGGTTACACCTGCAAGAAGATGGGCTCAGCAGGCAACGTAGCGCGCAAAGCCAGCACTGTCTGCCGCTTCGATACGGCCCTGCTGCTGCAGAAAATGCAGATGGGCCAGACTTTCGCCCAGGGCAAAAGAGGTCTGCTGAGCATCCAGCTTGCGGTTGAACAGAACGGCAAACAGATCATGGGCTGTACGTGGTTCATTACAGGCAGCCACAATCTGCTCCAGACGCATGTCGTGGTGCTCGACCAGTGACTGCAACCGTCCATGAAGCCCTGTGAAAGGCAGGCCATGCGACGGCAACACCAGCGTGTCTTCGGGGAGACTCCTGAGCCGGTTCAGCGTCTCGATAAAGCTTGCCAACGGGTTGTTGTCCTTGAGTCTTGGCATGACACTGACA
>CAYGSW010000270.1:0-7638 GCA_964352535.1 uncultured Granulosicoccaceae bacterium
CACTGGCGGTGGGGCCGGTCGCTGTGGTGTCTTTAATGACGGCGGCGACACTAGGTAGTGTCGCAAGTGCCGGCAGTGCAGACTACGCAAGTGCTGCGTTGACATTGGCGGGATTGTCAGGCGTTATACTCATTGCCATGGGTGTCTTCAAGCTTGGGTTTCTCACCAACTTTCTATCCCATCCGGTCATTGCCGGGTTCATCACCGCGTCTGCCGTCATTATCGCAACGAGCCAATTGAAACACTTGCTTGGTGTTGATGCGCATGGTCACAATTTGGTAGAACTTGTCAGTTCGCTTGCCAGGAACGTACTCGACATACATTGGATGACACTGGCTTTGGGTACTTCAGCAACGTTCTTTTTGTTTTGGGTCAGAAAAGGTTTAAAGCGCTTGCTCCGGCGCCTTGGAGCTGGCGCAGGCCTTGCCGATGTCCTTACCAAAGCTGGTCCTGTTTTTGCGGTTGTTGGAACCACACTTGTCGTTTGGTACTTCGATCTTGCCAGCCAAGGGGTTAGTGTGGTCGGTTCGGTGCCACAATCGTTGCCACCACTGACATTGCCAAGCTTCTCACTTGAGCTTACCAAGGTGTTGCTGATACCTGCGCTATTGATTTCCATCATCGGATTCGTAGAATCCATATCGGTCGCGCAAACCCTTGCAGCGAAAAAACGACAACGGATCGATCCTAATCAGGAGCTTTTCGGACTTGGTGCCGCGAACGTGGGTGCCGCACTCACGGGTGGCTTTCCCGTTACAGGTGGCTTCTCACGCTCAGTCGTCAATTTCGATGCGGGTGCTGAAACTCCCGCTGCTGGCGCATTCACAGCCGCCCTCTTGGCGGTGGCGGCTGTTTCATTAACCCCGCTAGTCTACCACTTGCCAAAAGCAACGTTAGCAGCGACCATTATTGTGGCGGTTATCTCGCTGGCGGATTTCAGTATTCTGTTGCGCTCCTGGTCGTACTCAAAAGCAGATTTCACAGCAGTACTTACAACGATCCTGTTAACACTGGGTATCGGCGTTGAAGCAGGCGTAAGCGCAGGCGTTGTCATCTCCATTTTGCTGTTTCTATACAGAACCTCACGGCCTCATGTGGCTGAAGTGGGGCTGGTACCACAAACACAGCATTTCAGAAATATACACCGCCATAGCGTTGTGACAGATCCAGCCTTGGTCACTATACGAGTGGATGAGAGTTTGTACTATGCCAATGCTCGATTCCTGGAGGACTATCTCTACGATCGCACGGTAGCGAGCCCCGATATCAAGCATCTGGTGCTGATGTGTTCGGCTGTTAACGAAATCGATATGAGTGCACTGGAATCGCTGGAAGCGATCAATCTTCGCCTAAAGGATCTGGGTATACAACTGCACCTGTCGGAAGTTAAAGGGCCTGTCATGGACAGACTGGAGCACACTCACTTTTTGAATGAGCTAACTGGCAGGGTATTTCTGGCACAGTATGATGCTATCCAGACACTGACACCGTTGATGGTTGAAAGCAATGCTGCGGTACGGTTGACCAAGTGATCACCAATAAATGTGGAGCGCGTTATGATTACAGAGAGTAAGGGCACAGGATTCTGGTCTGTTGTACAGAGCGTTCTGGCAGCGGGTATTGGCGTGCAATCCAAAGCGAACAAGGAGCGTGATTTTATCCATGGCAAGCCATTGCATTTCATCGTAAGGGGGTTGGTGGGAAACTGTGGTTTTATTGTGTTTGTTTGGCTACTCGTGCAGTATCTGATTGCATCGAGTTGAACAATTAATACCGTTTGACACGAGCCGTAAGTCAATTCATGAGTTGATCTTATGATTGTATCCACGTTGATCGTCGGTGTTGTAGTATTAGTGCTGGCGGTACTTCTTTATCCGGGAATCTCACAAGCAATATACTGGCGGGCGATAGTCACTCCGTTGGCATCCATAATCGGTAGTGGATTTCTTGTGCTTGGTCCCATTCTAGGTTCCTCGTTCGGATTCTATGCGCCAATAGTCATGCTGATGCTATGTGCTGTTGCGTTTGCGTTCGGACATGCTATCCGGTTCAATATTAAACAAATTGAAGTTCAACCACAGCGCAAACAAACAGAGCGTACTTTGGAAGCGTGCGCTTCGTGGGTACTCGCATTCGCCTACGTCATATCGGTAGCTTACTATCTGAACCTTTTTGGAGCTTTTGGCGTCAGTCTGACCTCGTTGAATGATGTGTTTCATGCCAGACTTTTAACGAGTGGCGTCTTGCTAACTGTCTTGATTGTGGGTTGGCATTATGGATTCACTGCGATGGAGCAAATGGAGCAGGTTACAGTCAGTTTGAAACTTGCGATAATAGCTGGTCTGATTGTAGGGCTTGCCATCTACTTTTACGGAAATCTCACATCAAGCTCTCTCCGGCTAGATCAGCCAGTGAAAACTGGCTGGTCAGCTTTTACACTAGCGTTTGGATTAATCGTAACTGTGCAGGGTTTTGAAATTTCACGTTACCTGGGCAATGTTTACGATGCCACTGTTCGCGTTAGATCAATGAGGCGTGCACAATACCTATCTGCCTTCATCTACGTCATTTATATTGTACTAGTCACTTATTCTTTTGATGCTGCAGAATTTGGACAGAGTGAGACTGCGATCATTAGTATTATGTCTGCAGTTGCACCTATTTTACCGCTTCTTTTAGTTGCGGCCGCGTTGAGCGCTCAATTTAGCGCGGCAGTTGCTGATACAGGTGGAGCTGGCGGTTTGGTCCAGGAGCTGTCTGGTGGAAAGATCAGTCCACGCCAAGCCTATGTGCTTTTGATTGCCATTGGGTTGGTAATGACGTGGACTGCCAATATATTTGAGATAATAGCGTATGCGTCTCGAGCATTTGCGCTTTACTATTCGATACAGGCGCTGATTGCGATGCTAAATGCTTTCGACGCGAGGCGGCCAGTGTTACAGATCGTGTTCTACGCAAGCCTTGCAATACTAGGGTTTATCATCGTGGTGTTCGGTGACACAGTTGAATGATGAATAATCCACCAGTGTCGTACTGCTTGTTTTTTATCAAGAACCGACATTGGTTTTTCTAGTAGTTTCGATGCCCAGAAGTCTGTACGCCGGACAGAAATTCACCAATGCAGTTACAACCAATACAGCACTGACAACGATGGAAAAAATGCCGAGAGTTGTACTTAGCCCACCCAATGCCAAAAGGGAAATTGCCAATAACGCAACTCCAGCCAGTATGCGAAGTTTTTTATCTGTGCTTCCAATATTTGCCATTTATACGTCTCCGTTCAATAGTTGTGTTTTCAGCAGATATTGTTAGTAATCTCAAACGGTTTATCAGTGACTATGTCACCCTTTTTTGCACAAACCTGGTTTCACACCTTGATAAATTCTGCCTTCAGGGGTATTCAGTGACTGTCATTTGTTAACCACCCGATTCAGGGTCTTAAGTCACTCCAATAAGAGCGATTCGGACTCAAGCATACAACTCAACAGAGCTTTGGTATAGAGATCTTCCTGATTTAGCTGCCGGTGTTGGCCATTCCTTTGTTTCGTTCGTTGCTGTTTTAACGAGCGAGCAAATCGACTTAACATAGAAGCACTGTGCTCTAGAGAAATGTGAGCGCAGGCTCCAGAGCTCGTTAGTCCGAACGAAAAAACGCAATACCAGAACCTTCCAATAACCAGGACAAGCCAACTCTGGCGCCCAGCATGATGCTGAAAAAGACGATGGGCGCGGAAATGGCTAGCGTGGATGCAGCGCTGACACCTTGGCCAATCGTACAACCTGCAGCAAGAACACCGCCAGTACCCATTAAAAATGCCCCGGCAAGGTGTCTGCCGAACTCACGTGCATCGTCGCAGGCCTCCCAACGCACATCGTGGCTTCGGCTGGCGCTGATGGCAGCGCCTGCCACCACGCCCAGCATCAGGCCTATTGTGTAGTCAGGAATGCTGGTATTCACAGACAGCAGGTGCATGATCAGGGTGCCTGGAGGCAGCACAAACGAACCGGCTTCCAATGACACCACCTCGAATACGCGTTGTTGCATGAAGTAGGTAATGAGCCAACCAGCTGCGACGCAGAGTCCGATAGTTGTGCCTGCCAGCACGTGACCGTGAGCCAGACGAAAGCTTGTATCGCGAAATACCCAGAACAGTAAACCAGCAATCGAAACAAGGCTTACAAGCACATGAACGTCGTAACCTATGAGTGTTGAAACGATGGCACCTAATGACTGGCTACCTGCCCAGGAGAAGTCCGTGGACAAAGGTTCTATATAGGCTTCTCTGAATTGCCCTAGAAGTCCACGTTGCGTTGTCAAGGCTGCTAGCCCCAAAGCCACGATGACGACCAGAGAGCGCAAGCTACCGCTGCCCAGGCGAACGAGGGCTCCAAATCCACAAGTGCCTGTTAGCGCCATGCCTATTCCGAATAACACGCCACCCGTTATCGCGCCTGGTAGATTGAAGTTTGTTCTAAGATAGAAGCTCTCTTCAAGACTTATCAGCCCCGTAAACATCATCAACTGAGTAGCCATCATGGCGACGGCTATGGCCAGCACCCAGGTTCGCAGGCCTCTGCTGTCATTGGCGTACCAATGCCTTTCCAGGGATGCGAGCGTGCAGAAGTTGTAGCGTCGTGCAACGAATCCCATGACAGCACCGATAGCGATTCCACTTGTTGGAATCAGCCATGTAGCGTCAATAGGCATGTGACTTCAGCTCTGGCCGTTTCTGACCGGTTTGCAGAACAAGTCATAGAGGGATTCGATAATGGAACTGACATCCTCATCGGCAATACGGTAGTAGATCATCCGGCCTTCACGTCGCGTGGTGACTAACTTGTCAAATCGCAATCTGGCCAGCTGCTGGGAAACCGTTGCCTGTGGTAGCGCCACTATTTCCTCGATTTCGGATACAGATTTTTCTCCTTCGGAAAGCAGGCATAGAATCAGCAGGCGAGTTTCGTGCGACAACGCCTTGAGCATCTCACTGGCCTTGCGAGCCTGTGTCATCAGCTCGGCTATGTCGTCAGGCGTTGCGTTTTTCTTGAGTTTGGGGAGTGCCATAGTGTCGCTACTTTACCTCAGAGTCGATCGACTCGAGCATCTGGTTGAGTAAAAACCAGAAGTGTTCGTCACCTGGGTAGCCGCGCAGGCGAGCCAATTCTTTGTTGTCTTGTACGAGTACAAATGTGGGTGTGAATGGCTCCTTGCGGATGTTTGACAAATCATCAGGCCAGGGTGCATGTAAATCAACTCGCCTTAGTGGAGCCCGTCGACCTTCCGATGTTTTCGGGTAGGCAACAGCGATTTCACTATTGAAACGTTCACAGTAGGTGCACCCGGCCTGTTCAATCATGATGAGTTCCAGAGCAAAGACTGGTTTGCCGATGAGCAGCACCAGCGTCAGGAAAACTTTACCTAAAACATTGAAATATTCATATATTAGCATGTATATTGTCCTCATGAGTCCTGGATTCAACAACATCGCAGCCTGCGTGCTGCAATGCTAGACATATCGGCAGGTGCCGCGTTCCTGGCAGGGATGGTCTCTTTTATCACACCCTGTGTGTTGCCTGTTGTTCCTCCTTATCTGGCTTACATTGCAGGCGTCAGTTTTGCTGAACTGAAAGGCGAGGTGGCTGATGTAGATCGACGCCGTCGTGTGAATCGACGTGTGTTTTATTCTGCCTTGCTGTTCGTTCTCGGTTTTACAACCGTTTTTGTACTTCTGGGTGCTACAGCGAGTGTACTGGGTCAGGCCATGGCGCGCTACTTTGATGTTCTGTCCAAAGTGGCCGGACTTGCCATACTGATATTGGGCGTTCATTACACCGGACTGGTGCGTATTCCCTTGTTGTATCGTGAAGCCCGGGTGGATGTGCAAACGTCATCACCGTCCCTGTTCAGTGCGTATCTCATTGGTCTGGCGTTTGCGTTTGGTTGGACGCCCTGTGTTGGGCCTGTGCTCGCCAGCGTTCTCTTTCTCGCCGGCAGTGAGGGAACTGCTTTGCAAGGGGCGGGTTTGCTATTGTCTTATTCGGCAGGTATGGGTTTACCCTTCCTGTTTGCCGCGCTGTTTGCCAGTCAATTTCTGAGTGTCTCTTCACGGATCAAACGACACATGGCGATTGTTGAGAAAGTCATTGGCGCACTGTTGATGCTGACTGGCCTGCTGCTGATTACCGGTAAATTCGGGGTTATTGGTATATGGCTGTTTGAGAAATTTCCGATTTTTGCAACACTCGGTTAACTCTCACCGGGTTTAGCGCTACACAGGAGTTGAATCATGTCTTGTCTTTCACGATGTCGAACATACAAAATCTCTGTTGTCATTGCCTTGTTGTTCATCAGCAACGTGGTATTTGCCTCAACGATAGGCGAAGACGGCCTGCACAAACAGGATTGGTTTTCCATCACGTTCAAAGATGTCGCGGAAGATATCGCTGATGCCAGTGCAGATGACAAACGCCTGGTGCTGGTGTTCGAGCAGCGTGGATGTATTTACTGCGCAAAGATGCATGAATCCATACTCTCTGATCCGGAAGTGGTTGAGTACTTACAGGAGAACTTTCACGTCGTGCAATTCAATCTGTTTGGCGATGAGGAAGTCACCGATCTGGATGGTGACACCTTGAGTGAAAAACAGGCTGCACGTAAATGGGGCGTTGTATTTACACCGACCATGTTATTCATGCCTGAAGAGCCTGTAGACGGCGTCAGTGTGATGGATGCGGCTGTTGCAAAAATGCCGGGTGCCTTTGGCAAACTGACATTCCTGCACTTGTTTCAATGGGTAAATGAGAAGGGCTACGACAGTGAGGAGCATTTTCAGAAGTATCACGCGCGAAAGATAGAAGAGCGCCGCGCTGCAGGGCAAAGCATCAAGGAATGATTGACTACAACCACTAGTCGTCTCTGTAGTGGCCATTTAAGCCTGCTTGCCTGGCACAGGTTTTCGATGCCTTCCAAAGCACTTAAGATGTGTACTGGTTTATTAGTGCTCATGCATTCGCCTCAATCCCGGAAATTAAACGGTTAAAGGGCTAGAGAGTAAAAAGCACTATTCGGATCAGCAACGTAGTCTGCGAAAGGTTGGCAAGATTGAAAGCCGTGTTTTTCGTACAAGGCTCTGGCTGGAATAAACTCGTCCATTGATCCTGTTTCAAGAAACAGCTGCTCATAACCACGAATACGTGCTTGAGCAATGATATGGGTCACCAGAGTCGCGGCGACACCTTTGCGGCTATGGGTGGACACAGTACGCATCGATTTTATCTCCGCCGTCTTCCGGGTGAGTTGCTTGAGTGCGCCACAGCCAAGCAGTGTAGAGTCTTCCCACGCGCTCCAGAAAGTGACATCAGCGGCTTTCAATGAGCCGACATCCAGTGCGTGTACACTCTCCGGTGGGGTTATGGAATACATGTGCTGCAGGTGTTCTTCAAGTAGTGCAATCACCTCGATGCCTGAAAGATCGTCGACTATTATGTTCATTGCTTGAATTTGTAGACAGTGGCGTACGAGCTCGCAAAAATAGTATTAGGGATATCTGAGCAATGCAAGATCTAACCACATTACCTGTCGAATTCAGCGGCCCATCGGCGTGGTTGGGCGCCGACATGCGCGATTCAACCGATAGA
>CAYGSW010000271.1:0-7613 GCA_964352535.1 uncultured Granulosicoccaceae bacterium
ACACAGACAGGCCCGCTGAATCCTAATATTTCGGGTTGACGGACTACTAGTGTCGCATGTGCATACTCAGCCGTCGATGTTCTCTTCAGATATGATCACCGATTTACCTGAGCCAGCACAACGGTTCTTCATGGCCACAATAGAATCAGGGGCCCCCATTCGGACAGTTGCTGAAGTTACTATGCACGGGGAATTCAGTCTTGGGACAAAGGATGATCACTCCTATCTACCGATGCAAGCATGCCAACTATTGGCACCGCCTTATGGGTTCTATTGGCATGTCAAGGCAGGGCAGGGACTCATGAGCTTCGTAGGTTCTGATGGGGCCACAGAGCAGAATTCATGGACCCGGTTCTGGCTTGCCTATCTTGTGCCTGTAGCGCGTGTGGGCAACAACGCGGATCACGCCAGATCATCATTTGGAAGATTGATGGCAGATTCGATTTTCCTGGTGCCAGGGGCGCTGCTGCCATCATCAACAGTGACGTGGACACCTATCAACAAGGGTTCTGCACGCGTAACGGTTGAGCACAACAGGATGACTCAAGCGTTCGATTTGACCGTTGACAAGGTCGGCAGACCTATCAAGATTCGATTTGAGCGTTGGTCTAATGCGAATCCATCAAAGGCCTATCAGTACCAACCTTTCGGCGGATACTTATCCGATTTTCAGAACTTTGATGGTTATTGGCTGCCAACCACGATCGTGGCGGGTAACCATTTCGAGACTGATAAATATTTTCCATTTTTCAAAGCTTCCGTTGATACGGTCAGATATATCGACAGCCCGGACGCCGAGAGGATATGTTTGCTTTGAAGTAATGATAACAGTGACCAGTCACTACTGGCAAAGGCCGGTAGATGTCCTCATGCTCATTTGCATCGGCTGATTCTTGCCAATGTGCAGCTCAACCAGTTGTTATAGTATTAATCGATGGGTCAACAAGGATTCATGGAAGTCATTATACAATTCAGTGCCAAGTCCTCTATTCTATAATGATGATTTCAGTAGTACATAGGTGTCGATGGAGTTGCTGCATCTGCCTGAGTTTTGTGCTTTGCATAAGCTCTGCACAGGCCGTGGTAATCAGAAAGTTCGACATAGATCTTAATGGCGTTATCACGGCTGAGAAATATCGCGCTTTCCTGATATCAAGAACAGATATTCCCATGCGAGCTCTGAATGAAAATTCTGATGGTGAGATATCGACAGAAGAACTCGAATTGCTCGGTGGTATCCTGCAGGGGATCGATGAACGAGTGCAGCAATTTGCCGATGACTCCCCTGATGGCCTGGAAATTACACTGTTCAATCGACAGGTGGGTTTGACTGAAGAGAAACCCGTGGAAGTCGCCAGCTGGTTCGAACGCAGTGGCCTTCTGGTGCGCGGAAAACTGGAATCCGTTACGTTATTTTCAGGTGTCAAACCTTTGAGTGGAGCTAGTTCAGCCACGGTTTCCTATTCTCAGGATTTAGCTAACAACAAAGCCTGGTCAACCTTGAAAGGGGTTGTCATGCGCCCCTTGAGAAACGAGAAGAGGCCAAATCTGGTTTTTTCACCGAGCATCGCATTCAACCGGGTGCACTATACCAGCAGCTCTGTTGCCTCGACTGACACTCTGATATTCAGGGTGTCAGCGGATCAGCTATACCCGCGTCCGAATGGCCAGCGAGTTAGCGCATGGGCTGTGCGCGCCAATCCCACTCTGATTACCGACTCTGAGTTCGATTCCCTTATCGTTTCACTGGAATTTACGGTGCAGCCAACAGCACCATCGCTTGGGATTGGTGATGTGATCTCTGTCGGATTACTGAAGTTGCGCTGGCAGACAAACGTTTCGTTGGAATACGGTCATGTCTACGATCGTGGTGACAACGATCTATTTGTAGTTGACGATAACCCATTCGGCAGGATTGGCCCAAGTGCAGATTTAGACGTGTGGTTTGCGTCGTCAGAGAATCTGCAAGTGTCGGCTTCCTGGCAGTTTCTCAAAACGATAGTGGGCGATCAGCGAAGCCGAAAACAAATGGATGTTGTGCTATCCCTTGCGCTCGATAAATCAGGACATCTGTCGGCGCAACTGAAATATATCAACGGTGATACTTCGGCAAAACTGGAAAACGAAGAACAGTGGTCGTTTGGGTTAGGCGTTAAGTATTGACAGGCATTGATTTGACATGCTTTTATATCTTACAGCGCATACTAGTACGCTACGCTCCAACCAATATTCACAGAAACCACCTCGATATCGGCTCTCGAGCCACCGAGTGTGTCCTGCAGATTCTCGTTCAGGGAAGAATAGGTAATACCGGTACGCAGTCCCCAAGTGTTTTTAACGTTGAATGTCAATCCGGCCATCGCCTCCCATCCCAATCCAGAACCCGTTTCAGCCAATTCGTTATCGCGGTCATCTTCAAGCTCTATCTCGCCAGATGTGACACCCGTTCGGATATAGAACCCACGCGAACCCTCAGTATTCAAATCCTGGTATGAAAATCCCAACGATACGCGTT
Organism: uncultured Granulosicoccaceae bacterium; assembly: GCA_964352535.1. Classification (GTDB taxonomy): domain Bacteria; phylum Pseudomonadota; class Gammaproteobacteria; order Granulosicoccales; family Granulosicoccaceae; genus Granulosicoccus. The sequence goes on from CAYGSW010000271.1 coordinate 2,516, forward strand.
TGTAGACAATTACCTCGAGGTCGGAAAATACTTCACTGTCTGCATCGAACCAATTAACGCTCCAGCCAAAATAAGGACCGATTTTGTTGTCAATGAAGTGATAGGAAATAGATCCACCAAATTCTACACCGGTATCTAAGTCGGCGTCGCTTATACGTTCGCTAGAGTCAATCAGTCCTGTATGCAGTTCCAGCAGCCAAGGGTACTCTGGATTGGCGAACGCAGGTTGAAGTATCGTTGCCAGACAAATTGTCAAAAGTAGTCTGCGTTTCATGAGTTCTACCCCTTTCCAATCATGCAGGTTCTGTACGATAGCGTTGTGGCTCAAACAATTAGAACCAGGTCAGCGATATCATTAATCGGTAATGGTACTTACACTATGAATTTTTCGACAACACTATAGAGTCAGTGTTGTCTGCCGCGCTGCTTGGCGAGTTCCCAACGCGCGATTCTGTCAATCAGTTCAAGATATCGTTCACTCAGTGCGCTGCAATTGATCAGCATCAATTCATGTTCTGGTTTCGATATTTTGAATCTACCTGCAATCATGGAGTATAGAGAATGATAGATCTTGACATCAAGATTGCCTCCCGACGCTCTCCATATGGGCAAAAGCTGCAACACATATTAGCAATGATCCAACTGCAATCCAGATTGCAGATCGTGCGTGTTTATTGAGGGTCATGATTGTCCCGTGTAGTTCAGCCGTGTCGTTAATACAGGTTCGGCTAAGTCGGATCACACGTTTTTCAAGTGACGAAGAAAGGCGTAGGTACGAGGTGTTTTCAATTCAATGATTGCAATCGAAGATTGCGGTTAAGAACCCAAAAATTGTGAAATCCCCGATATCCGAAAGATACCGATTGGAAGACTGCACTGTTTTCTGTCTTTACAGTGTTTTCTGGATTCTGTGAGTCGACAAGATCTGTGAGTCGACAAGAAGAGAGTATTTTGACCCAGATCAACGCTGGCGAACTGGTCGTCGTGCATCCTGTCTAGACGCAAAGTGAGGATACAGAGTATGAGCGTGTCTGCCATTGCAAAGACCCGACCGGATATTCGTGAATACAATTTGCCCGACTACGATGTGGCGTTAAACGATTTTACCTGGTCTAAGGCGAGAGGTTTGCTGGACGGATTGCCGGGTGGTGGAGTGAATATCGCGTATGAAGCGGTAGATCGTCATGTAGCCAAAGGACACGGTAGTCGAGTTGCAATACGCTGGATTGCTAAAGACTCACGACAAACTGATGTTACTTACCAGGACTTGTCAAGTGCGAGCAACCAGTTTGCCAATGTGCTGACAGAACTTGATGTAAAAAAAGGCGAAAGCGTCTACACACTGCTAGGACGTGTACCGGAGTTGTATGTCACGGTACTGGGTACACTAAAAGCTGGTTGTGTATATTGCCCGCTGTTCTCGGCATTTGGTCCGGAGCCTGTGCAATCCAGAATGGAGATTGGAAGCGCGCGGGTTGTAGTGACAAATAGCGCACTGTATCGTCGAAAGATAAAACCGATCATTGATAAACTGCCGGATTTAAAGCACGTTCTTTTGATAGATGCACAGATAGAGGATGTGCATGCAAAGAGCTATCATGCGCTGATGAATGCGGCTTCACGTTCTTTTGACATAGTGCATACAGAGCCTGAAGATGTAGCATTGCTGCATTTCACCAGCGGTACGACCGGTAAGCCCAAGGGTGCTATTCATGTTCATGAAGCCGTAGTGGCACACAATGTTACTGGAAAGTATGTGCTGGATTTACGCCAGGGGGATACCTACTGGTGTACGGCTGATCCGGGATGGGTGACAGGAACCTCATACGGTATCATCGCTCCCTTGACAAATTGCGTGACCATGATTGTCCTTGAGTCAGAGTTCGATGTCATCCGCTGGTACAAGCTGCTTGCCGATGAGAACGTCACTGTCTGGTACACGGCGCCAACGGCCATTAGAATGTTAATGAAATCCGGTGATGAGCTTCCCAAGCAGTTCGATTTGTCATCATTGCGATTTATGGCAAGTGTTGGTGAGCCGTTGAATCCTGAGGCTGTTGAGTGGAGCAATCGTGTGTTTGGTATGCCATTTCATGACAATTGGTGGCAGACTGAAACCGGCGGTATCATGATTGCGAATTACGCGTCTATGCCAGTCAAGCCCGGTTCAATGGGCAAACCCTTGCCAGGAATACAGGCTGGTATCGTCAAAAGAACAGGCACAGGGCTTACAGAGCAAGATCAACCGGGCGTTATTGGTGAACTGGCTCTGAGGCAGGGTTGGCCTTCCATGATGCGAGGATACCTGAATGAGAAGGAACGCTACGACAAGTGTTTTTGTGAGGGTTGGTATCTGAGTGGCGATCTGGCCATGCGTGATGAGGAGGGCTACTATTGGTTTGTCGGCCGAGACGACGACGTAATCAAGAGTGCTGGTCACCTTATTGGTCCCTTCGAGGTGGAAAGTGCGCTTATGGAACACACAGCCGTTGCGGAAGCTGCCGTCATTGGTTTGCCGGACGATACCATGGGCGAGATTGTCAAGGCTTATGTGGAATTGAATCGCGGATTTGCGGCTGACGACGACACGTTACTGAGTATCCTGGGACACGCGCGCAAACGCCTTGGTCCTGCTGTCGCCCCAAAAGAGATCGTGTTTCGCGACAGTTTGCCTAAAACCCGCAGCGGCAAGATTATGCGTCGCCTTCTCAAGGCGCAAGAACTGGATTTGCCTGTCGGTGATATTTCTACACTCGAAGATGATGAGCGATGAAGACGAAACCTCGGCTTGACCACGCACATGTACATGCTTTGTTGTATTCAATGATCCGTATCAGACGATTCGAAGATAAGTGTGCCGAGCTTTATACACAGCAAAAAATCCGTGGATTCCTGCATTTATATGATGGTGAAGAGGCCATTGCTGCCGGTACGATCCCGGTGCTCAATGAAGGTGATCGGTTAGTGGCAACGTATCGTGAGCATGCTCACGCTCTTGTACGCGGTGTACCCATGAAGTCGGTCTTGGCTGAAATGTATGGCAAAGCAGAAGGCTGTGCTGGCGGTCGCGGTGGTTCAATGCATTTGTTCAGCGCTCAGCACAACTTCTACGGGGGAAATGCCATAGTCGGTGGCGGTCTTCCATTGGCGATAGGATTGGCATTGGCCGATCACATGCGTCAGGAGCAACATGTCAGCGCGTGTTTTTTTGGAGAGGGTGCCGTTGCAGAAGGCGAATTTCATGAGAGCCTTAACCTGGCAGTTTTATGGGAATTGCCAGTACTCTTTATTTGTGAAAACAATGGCTATGCGATGGGCACAGCACTGGATCGCTCTGAAGCCAGTACTGACATCGCTGCCCGCGCCGCAAGTTATGGTATCCACAGTCAGGTGGTGGATGGCATGGATGTGGTTGCTATGGAAGTGGCCGCCAGAGAAAGTGTCAACAGTATACGACAGGACGGAAAACCGCGCTTTCTTGAGTGCAGAACCTATCGGTTTCGACCTCATTCAATGTTTGACGCGCAGTTGTATCGGCAGAAAGAAGAGGTGCTGGCGTGGCGTGATCGCGGCCCGATTGTAAAGTTTGTTCAGTGGCTTGAAGAGTCTGGCATGCTGCATTCAGACGAGCTGTCAGCGATGGAATCGGACATTGATTCAGAGATTGCGAACGCAGTTGAGTTTGCGGAGGCTGGCTCTCTTGAACCTGTAGATCAATTGACCCGTTATGTCACGGGAATCGATTCAGCTCTGGATGCGTCTACACCCGCGCCAGCTATTCAAAAGGCAGCGTCGCCACGGCCAAAGACTGTACATACAACTTACCGGGAAGCAGTCGGTTCTGCCATTCGGAATATCATGCAAGAGGATGAGCGTGTCTTTCTCATGGGCGAGGATGTTGGTGCGTATGGTGGGTGCTATGCCGTCAGTAAAGGTCTTCTTGATCAGTTTGGACCAACGCGCATTCGTGACACCCCACTGTCCGAGTCGGGTTTTACGGGCGCTGGCATTGGTGCTGCCGTTGCCGGTATGAGACCTATCGTTGAAGTCATGACGGTTAACTTTTCACTGCTGGCGCTGGATCAAATTCTCAATACGGCGGCCACTCTACGGCACATGTCAAACAATCAGTTTGACGTACCGCTTGTAATCCGGATGGCTACAGGCGCAGGCAAACAGTTGGCCGCGCAACATTCGCATAGCCTGGAAGGCTGGTTCGCGCATATTCCTGGCTTACGTGTTGTCGCTCCGGCAACTGTCGCTGATGCATACGGCATGCTCATCAGTGCAATTTCCGACCCTGATCCTGTTCTGTTCTTTGAAAACGTAATGCTGTATAACCGCACGGGCGATATCGATGCCGAGCCTGTCGGGTGTCCATTGGACGGTGCCGCCATACGCCGTGTTGGTAAGGACATCACGATGATCACTTACGGCGGCTCGCTGTACAAGACACTGGATGCCGCCGAGACCTTGACAAAGCAGAACATTGATACTGAAGTCATAGACTTGCGCAGTCTGCGTCCACTGGACATGGACACCGTTGTTTCCTCTGTGGCCAAGACACATCGTGTCTTGATTGTAGATGAGGGATGGCGAAGCGGGAGTCTGGCAGCAGAGATTGGCATGCGCTTGGCAGAGTCTGCTTTTTACGAACTGGATGCTCCCTTGTCACGGGTTTGTAGTTCAGAGGTCCCCATCCCGTATGCACAGCACCTGGAAGCAGCGGCTATTCCTCAAACTACGAGTATTGTCAAGGCAGCGCTTGCGCTGTTTCCACCTGACAGAGTGACGGCTCATGGCTGAGTTCCTGATGCCGAGCCTGGGTTCTGACATGGAATCAGGCACTCTGATTGAATGGACGAAAAGCCCTGGTGAATCTGTCAAACGCGGCGATATCATTGCCGTGGTCGAGACGCAGAAAGGCGCTATCGAGGTGGAGGTGTTTGAAGATGGTGTTCTTGAAGCACAGCTTTTGGATATTGGAACTGAGGTACCAGTGGGTACACCAATGGCTTTCATTGGGACAAGCTCTAGTGAGCGGTCCGAGCAGTCCGAGCAGTCCGAGCAGTCCGAGCAGTCCGAGCAGTCCGAGCAG
>CAYGSW010000272.1:0-7528 GCA_964352535.1 uncultured Granulosicoccaceae bacterium
ATTTTCTCTATTCTCTATTCTCTATTCTCTATTCTCTGCTGGATCGTATCTCTGCTAGCTTGTAATCATGGTCATAGATAATCGAATATTCGTTGTCGACAAATCAGGTGATTGCTCACGTTCCACACGAGGCGAGGTCGTGCCTATGTTGCGATAGAAGCCCTCAATCTGGAAATTTCGAGTGCCGCTTTCCCTGCTTCCTTGCCTTTAACTACAAAATGCTCCTGATAAATTCGGGTGTGGTGTTCTGTCTCCTGGAAGTGATGCGGGGTGAGTGACACGGACAGGATCGGCACGCCGGTTTCAAGCCCGGTTTGCATCAACCCACTGACAACAGCTTGTGCTACAAAATCGTGACGATAAATACCTCCATCCACCACCAGAGCGGCGGCTGCCACAGCTGTATACATTCCTGTTAGAGCCAGATCACGCGCTACTAAGGGCATCTCGAACGCCCCAGGCACATCAAACACGTCCACCTGTACCTCGGGAATAACCTGTAGAAATCCAACCAGTGCCTGGTCGACAATGTCGGAGTGCCAGCCTGCTTTTATGAAGGCGAATTTAAAGGTTGTCATTGGCTTTTGCTATGCATCACAAGGATTTACTATTAGAGAAACATTATGGCTGAGTATGACGCCAAATTGGCAGCGATTGAGAATTGCTGTGTAATGAAGCCTACCGGGTAGTACTCGGCAGCATATCGGATGGTGTGCCAAGAGCTGTACCTGAGCTTGTTGCCATTTTGAGATGTCATGATCATGCGCATCTGGCCTCAACCCGATGCGTTTGGGTTTGTCAAGCCGCTGCAGATCATGGTTGGCAGAGATGACCCTAACGAGTAAGCTTCAGCCGTTACCTGGGTGCGGATTGTCCTGTCGCAAGCCAGTTTTCGATCATCATAGTGAGGCTGTTCGTGCAGAGTAGGGGTGTACGTCTCATGTCCATTAACTGTCCGGTGCCATCATGACCAAGCCTTGTATTATCTGTGTTGCCATCACGGGTAGCCTGCCAACTAAAGAGAACAATCCGGCGGTGCCTATAACAGTGCCTGAACAGATAGAGAGCACACAGGAAGCCTTTGAGGCTGGTGCCAGCATTGCTCATTGTCATGTTCGCAACGACGATCAGACACCCTCGAGCGATCCTGAAAAATTCGCACGTCTGAAGCAAGGACTGGAAAAGCACTGTCCTGGGATGATAGTGCAGTTGTCCACTGGCGGTAGATCAGGGGCGGGCAAGGCGCGCGGCGGGATGCTCCCACTGTCTCCTGACATGGCTTCATTATCTGTTGGATCGAACAATTTTCCAACACGGGTTTATGAAAATCCTCCTGATCTGGTGGACTGGCTGGCGGCCGAGATGCTCGAGCATGACGTGAAGCCCGAGATCGAGGCGTTTGATCTTAGTCACATCCTGAAGGCTGCAGACATGTATGCACGTGGCCAGATCAAGGATCTGCCTTATGTGCAGTTCGTGATGGGTGTTAAGAACGCCATGCCTGCAGACCGAGACGTCTTTAATTACTATGTGCAAACGGTGCATCGCTTGTTTGGTGAAGACGCTCCGTGGTGTGCGGCTGGTATTGGTGCCAATCAGCTTGTTCTGAATGAGTGGGCTATTGCTCACGGCGGCCATGCACGCACGGGTCTGGAAGACAATGTTCGTTTCGACCGTGCCACGCTTGCGCCTTCCAATGCGGCGCTGGTCAAACGGACAGTAGACATCTGTAAAAAGTATGAACGTCCCGTTGCCACATGGCGCGAGGCGCGAGACATGCTGGCGTTGCGGGCGGTCTGAAACGGGAGCTAGTCGTGAGTAAACTGACGTGACAACACAATAGTGTTGTGCCTACAATGCACAGGTAGCGTGTTTACGGCTTGGCAACTTTAACGTTGAGCTAGCAATGCTCGACTTCCCGGACGCACTGAGCGTCCGGAATGTGAATAAATAAGAGGAAAACAAATGACTGGAATCAAGTCGGTACTGCGCCCACTCGCAGTCGCGCTCATCGCCACGGTGGCATCAAGCGGTGCTCTAGCGCAGGAAGTGACACTGAAGATGCATCAGTTTCTGCCAGCGCAAGCCAATGTGCCTGCAAAGGTTCTGGACGTATGGGCAGACACGGTGGAGGCGGCATCTGAAGGCCGTATCAAGATTGATCGGTTTCCATCCATGCAACTGGGTGGTACGCCACCAGAGCTGATGGATCAGGCTATTGACGGTATCGCCGACATCGTCTGGACGGTCGTTGGCTACACGCCAGGACGGTTTCCTTCAACGGAGGTGTTCGAATTGCCCTTCTTTGTTGAGGATGCGCGGGCAGCATCGTGTGCATACTGGAAAATGTTTGAGGATCACATGGCCGATACAGAGTTTGCTGCTGTAAAGATTCTGGGCACATGGGTACACGGTCCCGGCATGCTGCACACCAGTGAGCCTGTAAACACGCCTGCAGATCTGCAAGGAATGAAAATCCGCGGTGGTTCGCGACTGGTAAACGAATTGCTGGAGCTCTCCGGTGCTACGCCTGTTGGCATGCCGGTCCCTGCGATCCCGGAAGGTCTGTCAAAAGGCGTGATCGACGGTACTACCATCCCATGGGAAGTGACCACTGCCTTGAAGATCCCGGAGCTTGTCGAGTTTCATACAGAGTTTGAAGGACCGGCACTTTATAACCTGACGTTCGTGCTGGCGATGAATAAGGAGGCTTATGAAGGCCTGGCCGATGATCTCAAGGCTGTCATCGACGACAACTCAGGTCTGAATTTTTCGATTTTTGCAGGTGGTACACAAGCTGATGCCGATGGTCCAGCCCGTGAATTTGCTGTTGAGAATGGCAACGAAATCATTACAGTCACCGATACCACTGAATGGGCGACTCTGGTTCGTCCCATATACGATACGTGGGTAGCAGGTCTGGCAGACAGCGGTATCGATGGCCAGATGCTGATCGATGAGGCGCAAGCACTGATGGCAGGTGAGTGCATGGGAGCTACCGCTGAGATGTAATTTCGCGTGCCGCGACAGCTTGCCTGTCGTGGCATATCTCACTTCCTGACAGCTCTTGATGCATAATTTCTTCACCAAGCTGGCCCGTACCTTCGCGATAATCGGTGGCTTGGTATTAAGCGCAATTATTGTGCTTACCTGTCTGTCGATTGCAGGTCGATCCTTAAACTCTTTATTGCACGCCGAAACCCTTCAGGCCCATCTGCCAGGAGTGGCGAACGCACTGCTGGCTATGGGCATCGGCCCCATAAATGGCGACTTCGAAATGGTCGAAGCGGGGATGGCTTTTGCCATCTTTGCGTTTTTGCCATTGTGTCAACTCAACGGTGCACATGCGTCGGTGGATATCTTCACTGACAGGCTACCGCTCAGGATCAACCGTTCATTACGCATGGTGGTCGAGATTATCTTCGCTGCTGTGCTGGTGCTGATTGCTATTCAACTGGTTGCCGGTATGGAGAGCAAGAGAGCGTCAGGGCAAACCACATTGTTGATGCAATATCCTGTGTGGTGGGGGTATGCGATCAGCGTACCGGGTGCAATTGCTGCAGCGCTTGTTGCAGCCCACATTGCGCTGTCGCGGTTTATCGAAGTGACAACCGGGCGAGTTGTCTTGCCACCAGAATTGGAGTCTGATCATTGAGTGACCTACTCATCGGTTTGCTCTCCTTTCCGGCGTTGCTAATACTGATTTTTCTGCGAGTACCGATTGGACTGGCAATGTTTCTTACCGGGCTTGTGGGCCTGGTTCTGGTCACTGGCGACACCAGCCTGCCGTTTGCAAGGCTCAAGTCGGAAACCTTCACAACATTCTCGAACTACTCACTGTCCATCGTTCCGATGTTCCTTCTAATGGGGCATTTTGCAACACTCGGTGGCATGAGCCAGGCCCTGTTCAAGGCTGCAGAAGGTTGGCTTGGTCATCGAAAAGGTGGGGTGGCGATGGCTGCAGTGGGTTCGTGTGCAGGCTTCGGCGCTATCTGCGGATCATCGTTGGCCACTGCCGCTACGATGGGGCGGGTAGCGCTACCTGAACTGCGTCGCTACGGCTATGCCGGTGGCTTTGCAACCGCAACACTCGCAGCCGGAGGCACACTGGGTATCCTGATTCCGCCTTCGGTTGTACTGGTGATCTACGCCATTCTGACCGAACAGAACATTGCCAAGCTGTTTCTTGCAGCCTTTGTTCCCGGCATCCTGGCAGCCCTTGGCTATATGATTGCCATTGCTATCTATGTGCGGGTAAATCCGGGCTCTGCCGGTACGCGTCCTCGCGTGGCTTACGGTGAACGGTTCAAAGCCTTGTTTGATGTCTGGCCTGTGCTGCTGGTGTTCCTCCTGGTGGTTGGCGGAATCTACCTGGGTTGGTTTACACCTACAGAGGGCGCTGCAGTAGGTGCTTTGGGTACTGGTCTTATTGCCTGGGCCGTGGGCGGCCTGAACTGGTCCTCATTGACTGAGAGTTTCTTTGTGACGGCACGAGCCTCGGCCATGATCTTTTTCATCGTGCTCGGTGCCGCTTTCTACAATGGTTTTCTTGCGTTAACGCAATTGCCGCAAGAGGCGGCCGTGTGGGTCTCGACCAGTGGCTACAGCCCGCTAGCCGTGCTGGTGTTGATTCTTGTTTTCTATCTGTTACTTGGATGTCTAATGGATAGCCTGTCCATGATCCTGCTGACAATTCCCATTTTCTGGCCAATCATGCAGGAACTGGATTTCGGGTTAGTGTCGATGGTGCAATTGCAGAGCGCGCGACTCGATGCATTGATTGCCAGCGGTGCAGAGCTCCCGGTAACGTTGTTACAGCAAGCGCAGGATATGCTGGCAAGTGGTCAGGCGTTGTCGCGTGAGATGACGCGGGAACTGGGGCTGCGTGGTGTGACTCAAGGTTCGTTGAACCGGATCAACATTGAGCAGACGGCCATCTGGTTCGGCATTCTTGTGCTTATCGTGGTGGAGGTCGGTTTGATCACGCCGCCGGTAGGTATGAATCTGTTTGTCATTAACTCGATGGATCGCAACACGCCTATGGTGGAAACCTACAAGGCGGTTATCTATTTTGTTTTCACCGACCTGATACGCGTAGCGTTACTGGTGGCGTTTCCGGTTATTACATTGTTGTTGCTGCCGTTGTAGGTTTAGCGGTTTATAGAGGATTTGGTGCATGAATATCGATGGGCAGGTTGCGCTGGTTAGCGGAGGTGGCAGCGGATTGGGCGAAGCCACGGCACGTCACCTTGCAGAGCTTGGCGCTGATGTTGCCATCCTTGACATCGATGGTGAACGTGCTGCCAGCGTTGCAGGTGAAATTGGGGGCTATGCGCAGCAGTGCGATGTGACGGATGCGGAAAGTGTAGCCTGTGGTGTCACCGCTGCTATGGCACGCTTTGGTCAGGCGCCACGCATCGTTGTGAGTTGTGCCGGTATTGCACTTGCTGCAAGGATTGTCGGGCGTGAAGGTAAAGTGTCAATCGTGTTGTTCCAGAAAGTGATTGAGGTCAATCTGTTTGGCACTTATAACCTGATGAGCTACGCTGCACAGGCGATGACTGATTTGCCTGCGCTTGATGACGGTGAACGTGGCGTTATTATCAATACTGCATCAGCGGCCTATGAAGATGGACAGGTTGGGCAAGCAGCTTACGCGGCTTCCAAAGGTGCAATCGCCTCAATGTGTCTACCAGCCGCGCGCGAGTTTGCTCAGCATGGTATCCGCGTGATGGGTATTGCTCCGGGTTTGTTCGAGACACCCATGATGGAAAGTCTGCCTGAGGCGACGGTAGCGGCGATCACGCAGAACATCCCGTTTCCGGCAAGGCTGGGCGAGCCTGCAGAATTCGCTCATCTGGTAGCGGATATTGTTCGCAACTCTTATCTCAACGGCACTGTCATTCGACTTGACGGTGCGGTCCGTCTTCCGCCAAGGTAAGGCTGTGAGCCATTCAGCCTATTGGTACGAGGAGGAAATTATATGAACGCAAATGCCGCCGAATGGTTCGTCGATCGCCATTTGACAGAAGGACGGTCCGACAAGACTGCATTTCGTGAAGCCTGGCCGGACGGGCGTGAGCTGAGCTTCGGTGATCTGGCAGAGCACAGCGGCAAGGTTGCGATGGCGTTTGGCAGGGTAGGCATTCGGCGTGAGGAACGGGCAGCGATGTTTGTGCTCGATCAGATCGAATTTCCCATTATTTTCTGGGGAGCACTCAAGGCGGGAATCCTGCCAGTTGCAATGAACACACTGCTGACAACAGATATCTACCGGGCAATTCTGAACGACAGTCGCGCCGCTATTGCCTTTGTGTCTGAGGAATTACTTGATGTTGTGCTGCCGGCCGTGCTGGACTCACCACACATACGCAAAATTGTTGTCATAGGTGCAGATTCGCCTGCTCGCACGATCACCTGGGTTGACTTTGTGAGTGGCGCCGAGTCACAGCCCGCCGTTGAATGTTGCGGGGATGAGATCGCGTTCTGGCTCTATTCCTCAGGATCGACCGGCGCTCCCAAAGGCGTACGCCATGTTCACGATGCGTTGCGTGTCACGTGTGATAACTACGCAAGTCAGGTATTGGGTATTCGCGAAGACGATCTTGTTTTCTCTGCAGCCAAACTGTTCTTTGCCTATGGACTTGGCAATGGTATGTCATTCCCGCTATCGGTGGGTGCCACTGCTTTACTCTACAATGCCCGCCCTACACCGGAGTCGGTTTCCGATATTCTGGGGCGCTACCGTCCGACGATTTTCTTTGGTGTTCCCACACTATACGCAGCCCTTGTACACCGCTGGGAGGTGCAAGATGCGGCTCCGGATGCACCACTGCGCATTTGCATCTCTGCCGGTGAGGCGTTGCCTGCCGAGATAAGCCGCAGGTGGAAAGCAGCCTGGGATGTGGACATCATCGATGGCGTTGGCTCCACAGAGATGTTGCATATCTTCCTGTCAAACAGGCCGGACGATATCGAGTACGGCACGTCAGGCATTGCGGTGCCAGGGTACGATGTGCGACTGGTCGATGAGACAGGCAGCGAGGTGGGATCGGGTGTCATTGGTGAGCTACTGGTGCGAGGCGATTCAGCAGCGGCCGATTACTGGAATCAGCGTGTCAAGTCGCGCAAGACGTTCGAGGGCGAATGGACGCGTACCGGCGACAAGTATGAGATGAATGAAGCCGGACGAATGATCTACTGTGGTCGTACCGATGACATGTTCAAAGTGTCTGGTATCTGGGTGAGTCCGTTTGAGATCGAACAGGCGCTAATGACACATCCTGACGTTCTGGAGGCGGCGGTGGTCGCACACCGCGATGAGAATGAGCTGGAAAAACCGCGCGCATTCGTTGTGCTTAAAGAGGGCATTGGTGATGAAGCGGTTGCTGGCCTAAAGGACTTTGTGAAAGAACAGATTGGCAAGTGGAAGTATCCACGCTGGATCGATATTGTTGAAGAGCTTCCCAAGACAGCAACGGGCAAAATTCAGCGTTTTCGATTGCGTGAGGTAGAGTAGGATTTGTAG
>CAYGSW010000273.1:0-7515 GCA_964352535.1 uncultured Granulosicoccaceae bacterium
GTGAGGCACTACGCGAAAACGCTGATGTTAAAGAGTTCTATCTTGGAACCGGTGGTGAGGGGCGGCGCAGCTTCCGCGAAGTAAAGCATTACAAACGGCGCAAGCGCTGGTTGGCTTAAGTATCAAGAACACAGTGCGCTACCATCGCACAATCCCATAACGTACAGGTGGATACGACGTCATGACTGCATACTTTGACGAATCCGAAACAGCCAGCCCATCGGATCGTGAAGCACGCCTGTTCGACGGCTTTGGTGCAACACTCAAAGACTGTGCGGCACATTGCCCTGGGCTAGCAGCCCATCTTGAAGCGCATTCGCTAGAGGACGTCAATAGCCGTGCAGCACTGCAGAATTTGCCGGTGTTACGCAAGAGTGATTTGATGGCTGCTCAGCAGGCAGCCCCTCCTTTTGGCGGTTTTGTGCGCGAATCAGCCTTGCAAGGTGGCAGGATTTTCATGTCTCCCGGGCCTGTATGGGAGCCGCAGGTAAGCGGCGCTGATCCGTGGATGGGAGCGAGAGCGCTGTTTGCTGCGGGTATCAGCCCCGGCGATCGTGTGCACAATGCGTTTTCGTATCACCTTACTCCGGGTGGATTCATCATTGATGAGGCCGCGCGTGCCATGGGCTGTATCGTGTTTCCAGCAGGGGTGGGCAATACTGAGTCGCAGGTGATGGCGCTGCGACAGACGCAAGCCAGTGTGTATGTTGGCACTCCGGATTACCTGCAAATTCTGCTGGATCATGCCATCGCAGAAAAGCAGCCGCTTTCCGGCATCAAGCGCGCACTGGTCTCCGGCGGTGCGTTATTCCCAGCCATGCGCGCACGATACGAGGAACAGGGAATCCATGTTCAGCAGTGCTATGCCACCGCTGATCTGGGTGTCATTGCCTACGAGACTGCCACTAACGGCCGGATCCATCCCGGCATGGTGGTTAATGAAGGGATTATTGTTGAGATTCTGGTACCTGGCACTGACACTCCGGTGGCACCGGGTGAGGTGGGGGAAATTGTCGTCACACGTCTGCACAGGGATTACCCTCTGGTACGTTTTGGCACGGGTGATCTGTCAAAGCAGATTGATGAGCCCAGTCCATGTGGCAGAACCAATCGACGACTGGCCGGATGGATGGGGCGGGCCGATCAGCGTGTTAAGGTCAAGGGCATGTTTGTTGATCCGGTGCAATTGGGCGCATTACGCCAGCGCCACCCTGAAGTTGCACGGTGGCGGGTAGTTATCACACGCGAGGATGACCGGGATGTGATGTCTCTGCGGCTGACACTGACTGAAGCGGCTACGGGTAGCGCATTGCCCACAGCATCCGAGCACGCTACCTGGCTGGATACGGTCAGCCAGACGCTCAAGCAGGCAACGGGCCTGAATGGCATGGTGAGTGTCGTTGACAGTCTGCCTGATGATGGCATTGTGGTGGAGGATCAGCGAAGCTACGACTAATCAGAGCAATTTCAGGCCAGTTACAGCCTAATCACAGACTCGCCCCGGCTTAGGCCAGTACAGGCTTTTGATCGAGATGTGCAGGGCTGGAAAGCAGCTGAAGGAGCTTGCCTTGCAGAAACATATCGGCGTGTTTGACGTCTCAGCCCTGTATCATGCAGTTCCACAGCGCCAGTGCCAGGTTTTATTCATCATCAGATGGACATCGACAGACTCTCTACACCCGCATCTCTTCGCACCATTGCGATGCCGTCGGATACCAACCCTAACGGGGATATATTCGGAGGATGGATACTGTCGCAAATGGACCTTGCCGGAGGTACACACGCCTTTTTCGAAGCGCAGGGTCGGGTCGCGACGGTCGCTGTGACGGGTATGAAATTTCATAAGCCGGTCAACGTGGGCGATGAGGTGAGCTGTTACTGCGTTACTGAGCGGATTGGTCGAACATCGATCACTGTCCGGGTCGAAACCTGGGTTCGGCGCAGGCGGTTGACGGCAGAAGAGCAGGTAACAGAAGGGCTGTTTACCTTTGTTGCCATTGATGCCGACGGGTTGCCCCGTCCAGTCAGACAACCTGCAGCTGGCGCTGCCCCGGATCCCTCTGCTCCAGACCAATAGCTTCACAAACACTCCATTTTTTGCATTTAGACAGGTACGCACCCCATGACAAGCGATCAGCTGCTCTGGACACCCAGCGCCCAACGCAAGGCTGACACTCAAGTTGAGCAATTCAGGCATAAGGTCAATCAACACTACGGCCTGCAAATAGCTGACTACGGGCAGTTACATGAATGGTCAGTTTCTCATCTTGATGATTTCTGGAACGAGCTATGGGATTTCGCTGGCATCATTGCTTCAGAACGCGGATCAGTTGTACTGGAAAACCCACAGGCCATGCCCGGTGCAAAATGGTTTCCACAGGCAAGACTGAACTATGCCGAAAATCTTCTTCGCTGCAGGGACAAGACTGATGCGCTTGTGTTCAAGGGTGAACAAGGCGCACTGAGATCGATGTCACATGAGCTGCTCTACGCGCAGGTCAGGGCAGTTGCCAAAGCCCTGCAAGCCCTTGGGGTTGTGGCAGGTGATCGTGTGGCAGGGTTTATGCCGAATATTCCTGAAACCCTGGTTGCCATGCTCGCTACAACCAGTCTTGGTGCGGTCTGGTCATCGTGTTCGCCAGATTTTGGTATCAACGGGGTACGTGATCGATTCGGTCAGATAGAACCCAAGGTGCTGTTCACGGCAGACGGTTACCGTTATGCCGGTAAAGAGCACGATTCCCTCGCTGTGGTGTCTGAACTGGTGCAATCGCTACCTTCATTAAAGGCTGTGGTTGTGGTGGAGTTCATCGATTCGCGAGCTGATCTGACGGGCAATGCCAGTTCATTGCGAGTCAACTTTCAGCAATGGCTGGACGACGACGTATCAGCTGCGGACGAGCCCATAGTGTTTGAGCAGTTGCCTTTTGATCATCCGCTTTACATCATGTTCAGTTCCGGTACCACGGGCAAACCCAAGTGTATCGTGCACAGTGCTGGCGGCACCTTGCTGCAGCAAGTCAAGGAACATCTGTTCCATGTTGATGTGCATCCGGGCGATAAGCTGTTCTTCTTTACCACGTGTGGATGGATGATGTGGAACTGGCTGGTGACAGCGCTGGCCTCAAGGGCCACTTTGCTGCTATACGACGGGTCACCGTTTCATCCCGATGGTAACGTCTTGTTCGATTTTGCCAGTGAGACCGGAATGACGCAGTTCGGCACATCTGCCAAGTTCATTGATGCCTGTAACAAGGCAGGCCTGTCCCCCAGGAACACGCACGCTCTGCCGAACCTGCGCAGTGTGCTGTCAACCGGCTCACCGCTGGTTCCCGAGAGTTTCGACTATGTGTACAACCACATTGCAGAAGATGTGTGCCTGTCATCAATGTCGGGTGGGACTGACATCATGTCCTGTTTTGTTCTGGGAAACCCTGCGGGCCCTGTTTATCGTGGTGAGCTGCAATGCAAGGGGCTGGCTATGGATGTGCAGGTTTACTCTGATGATGGCAAATCCCTGCCAGTGGGTGAGAAAGGTGAGCTTGTCTGTGTTCAGCCATTTCCGAGCATGCCAACCGGTTTTTTTGGTGATGACGACGGTAGCCGATACCATTCGGCCTACTTTGACAAGTTTGACAACATCTGGTGTCACGGCGACTACGTGGCAAACACGGAACACGGAGGACAGGTGATATTCGGTCGTTCCGATGCTGTGCTTAATCCAGGTGGAGTGCGTATTGGCACCGCTGAGATATACCGGCAGGTAGAGTCATTTGACGACGTGGTGGAATCACTGGTGATCGGTCAGCAATGGGCGGGTGATGTCAGAGTGGTGCTGTTTGTCCGATTGCGCGATGGGCTGACACTGGATGATGAATTCAGAACACGCATTGCAAGGCATGTACGTGCACAGACCACTCCCAGACATGTGCCGGCGCGCATCATTCAGGTTGACGATATTCCTCGTACACGCAGCGGTAAGATTGTAGAGCTGGCTGTCCGGAAAGTGGTGCACGGCGATAGTGTCGATAACATCGAAGCACTGGCAAACCCTGAGGCCCTGAAACTGTTCGAGGGGTTGCCAGAGTTGCAGTCATGAATACCCAGCGAACATCACTTCGCAGTATCGTCGAGGCTATCTCGGCACAGTCACTGCCACCTGTACAGGCCTGGCATCCCGAGAAAACGCGCGATGTCGATATCCGCATCATGCGTAACGGTGACTGGCTCTATCAGGGCTCTCGCATAGAACGTCCGCGCATGGTGAAACTGTTTTCAACGGTCTTGCGTGTGGACGACGATGGCGACACCTACCTTGTCACTCCTCAGGAACGTCTGCGCATTGTTGTTGAGGATGCGCCGTTTACTGCGGTTCTGGTGGAAAGGCATGGAGCCCCGCTTGCACCAACCCTGGTGTTTACCACGAATGTGGGAGACCAGGTAATTGCCGATGCCGATCATCCGATACAGGTCGAGTATGCCCAAGCTGATGGAGAGCCTGCACCCTATGTTCAGGTGCGCGACAGATTGCGAGCCTTGATCAGTCGATCAGTTTTCTATCAGTTGGCCGACTGGTCTGAAGAGCGTGACGGTGTGCTTGGCGTTGAGTCCAGCGGCCAATTCATGGTTTTGTCTGAGATGGATATAGTGAATGAGTAGCGATCTGCCCATGTTGCTGGAGGCGCGAGACATCACTATCTGGCGCGGCGACAACCTGCTGATGGATGAGATTAATGTCAGTGTCCGTGCCGGCAGTATCATCCAGATTCAGGGTACGAATGGCAGTGGCAAGACGACGCTACTTCGCGCCCTCATTGGACTGGCAGAATTCGATGAAGGTGAGATCTTCTGGTGCGGCCAACCTTTTTTGAAGGTGCGTGATGCGCTGTATGCCGATTTACTCTATCTGGGGCACAAGCCCGGCATCAGTCCAGGGCTTACGCCGCTTGAAAACATCAAGGCACTGTGCCCGGAGCTGGGTGCCGATTGTCGCGATGAAGTGGTTGCCGTGTTGGCAGAGTTGTCGATCGCCGATCGTATCGATTTGCCCAGTGCAGCGCTCTCCGCAGGCCAGAAGCGGCGGATAGCACTTGCCAGATTGCGACTGCAATCCGCACGATTATGGGTGCTCGATGAACCGTTGACATCGCTCGATAGCAACGGATACAACTGGGTGCGTGACGAGATCAGGGATCACGTCGCGCGCTGCGGCGCCGTGGTTTTCACAACGCATCAGGCCCTGTCCTTCGGGCCATTGCCTGTGGATTCCATTGTGCTGGGTGGTGAGCTTCCATGAGTGCAGTCGTCCGTATAGCCTCGAGAACTGAAGTGGGTCTTTTTGCGCTGTTTGCACAGGTCTACAAGCGCGATCTGACAATGACGGTTCGTTCGGCGGGCCAGTGGCTCAATACGTTACTTTTTTTCGTTATCGTGGTGTCGCTGTTTCCCCTGGGGATCGGGCCCGGACCACAAACGCTGGCAACCATTGCGCCTGGTATTGTCTGGGTGAGTGCGTTGTTATCCATGATGCTGTCTCTGGATTCGCTGTTTGCGAACGATTTTCGTGATGGCACGCTGGAACAGTTTGTTGTTAGCGGGCAGCCTCTGAGCGTCATTGTCATCGCGAAAGTGCTAGCGCACTGGACGACAGGAGGCCTGCCGCTGGTGGTGCTTTCACCGTTGCTCGGACTGGTCATGCAGCTGCCGGAGGCTGCCTATGGCACCCTGCTGCTCAGCTTGTCCATCGGCACATTAGCCTTGAGTTTTATCGGAGGAATTGGTGCAGCGTTGATTGTCAGTGTGAACCAAGGTGGGGTTTTGCTGTCATTGTTGGTATTGCCGCTGACCGTACCTGTGCTGATATTTGGTAGTGGTGCGGTGTCCTCGGCGGGCCTGGGTTTGACGACATCCATGCAGGTATCCGTTTTGGCAGCCATTCTCGCCTTGTCAGCCTCGTTAGCACCTCTGGCAATGGCCGGAGCGTTAAGGGTAGGGGTTGCTGCGGGTCGTTAGGGCGCATTTGCGGCAGGGCGTTACTTTTTAAAAATGTGACATTCGTTTGAGCAGATCGGACGGTGTGGCTGCAGCCTGCAAGCGTGTATGAATGCGTCTCGATCGGCGGTGTCGACACGCATGCCGGTGCCTTGCTGCAACACGTATTGATCCGCATCAATTTCTTTGTAAATCCGTAGGATACATGCACTAAAACCTTATGGTTATAAGGTTCCATAAGCGAGTCCAGACAAACGCATGACGCGTAAATCGGTCTAGAATAGTCAGTTAAACAGATAGAGACATCAGTCAATTGTTTCAGTGGATTCATAAATTCGGTTCGCCCCCGTTCATGTACCGCGTGGCTGGTTGGTTGAGCCCCTGGTTCGCGAGTATCTGTCTGATAACGCTGGTCACCGGGCTCTACCTTGGCCTTTACGTCGCGCCGCCTGATTATGAACAGGGTGATAGCTATCGCATCATCTACATCCATGTACCGGCGGCGTGGATGTCGATGTTTGTGTATGTGGTCATGGCTGTCTCCAGTGCCATCTTTCTCATCTGGAGACTCAAGATAGCTGACGTGGTGGCTGTGGCTTCTGCCCCGATCGGTGCAGCGTTCACGGCGGTCGCCTTGCTCACTGGGTCTTTCTGGGGCAAACCCATGTGGGGCACCTGGTGGATCTGGGATGCAAGACTGACGTCCGAACTCATACTGCTTTTTCTGTACCTTGGCTACATGGCGCTCAGAGGCGCTATGGAAACACCGCAAAGTGCTGCTCGCGCTGCTGGCATCCTCGCAGTTGTCGGCGTTGTGAACATTCCCATCATTCATTTTTCTGTCGAATGGTGGAACACGTTGCATCAGCCCGCCACCATTACCAAACTTGACAAGCCCTCCATGCATATCAGCATGCTCAAGCCCTTGCTGATCATGGTGCTTTCTTTTCAGATGCTTTACTTCTTCAACCTCATGGTTCGTGTGCGCACCGTCATACTGGAAAGGGAAGCGCGTACAGCCTGGGTGGCCGAGCTGGCGGGAGGATCTTCTCGTGAATAGTTTTGCAGAGTTTCTGCATATGGGCGGATACGCTTTCTTTGTGTGGATGTCCTATGCACTTACAGCGGTATGCCTGGTCGGCGTGGTGCTCTGGTCATCGATCCAGCTGCGCAAGACCCGGGACCAATCGTTCAAAAGCGCCTTGCAACACCAGGCCAGGAGAGCCAAATGACACCTAAACGTAAACAGAGACTCCTGCTGGTAGGGCTGATGCTGGCGGGCGTTGGTTCGGCTGTCGCTTTCGGCATCAATGCATTCCGCGATAATCTAATGCTTTTTCACTCACCCACCGATGTCGTGGCTGGTAATGTGACGCCGGGTACGCCATTTCGCATTGGCGGTATGGTTGTTGATGGCAGTGTGTCACGAAGCGGTGAGGACCTCTCGGTGAATTTCGAGTTGACTGACCATGGTGAAACCGTGCCAGTCACATTCACCGGCATATTGCCCGATCTGTTCAGTGA
>CAYGSW010000274.1:0-7440 GCA_964352535.1 uncultured Granulosicoccaceae bacterium
CGAAAATCTGACTCAAAATCTCACACCCTCGCCTCGATCGTTATTCTCGGACAGCTTCCTAGGCGCTTTCCGAGAACAGCGATAGAGGCCAAGTCATCCGCGCATCGCACTTTAATATTCGCTGCGTTTGCCGATCACGGCACGCTGCCAGCGATGCTTGGCAATGAGCAAGGATGCCGGACAGCGTGCTTTTCTGGAGACGACTGCTCGGCAGGAACTACGCGGCGTGCTCTTCACGTGACACATCGTTCATTGCAGGTGCCTGATGACGCTTTTGGTTTGCCGATTTCAAATAGAGCAGCTCGCGGGGCAAGCCAATGTCCTGCAGTTCACGATCAGTCATTCGTTCCAGCTTTTGAAAGTTGTGTTTACGGTTGCGTGCAACGATGTGACGATCGACGATGTTGACAAAAGAGTTGATTATTTTCATGATCTGAACAATGCCTTGCGGAGCAAAATAGTGTGTTTGAATGTTGTTTGAGAGTCAGAATCGAAGCCTGGAACTCACGTTGACTACGTAATCTCATGCACACAGTTTGCGCCCTGCTAGGCAGTTTCAGTAGAGCTTTTATGGTAACGACAGCTGGTCCACGACAGGCAAAGTCTGGACCTTGTCAAGCCATTTGACTGGCTCCACGTTGGTGGTTATCGCAGGGGGTATACGTGATGGATTCATTAGTATCAGGATGTTCTTGAAACCCCCAGCAGGCGGTTTCGTAAGCTGGCATTCGATGTCTTTTCACCTAACCATATGCTGAAGAATGCGTTAGTGAACTCTACGTCCTCTATCTCACCTATCCTGTCATTGCCAAGATAAAACAGTGTGTGCCCTTGCGCTGAGCGCACGCCAGTGAGTGTCGTGCCTTTATCAACATCCGGGATGATCTTTCCCAGCGCCGCTTGCCACTTGGCATACTGACCTTCATCGCCATAGACGCCCTGGTTGCGTATTTCCTCAATGCTCTTGGCCACTATTTTATCGCCATGCAACGATCGCAAATAGGTCAGCGACAAGGCGAATGGTTCACCGGACTCGTAACGCCCTGACGGGGAAAACAGCTTGGCATCGAAGACATTCCACAACATGACCTTGAGGCGTGCCTCACCAACAAGCTGCGGGCTGTCCATGTACTTGTTAATGGCAACCGTGGCATATCCCGGCAGACTGAAAAGTGAGATGAAGAGTGTGCAAATTTTCAACATCTTGTGCATCTGTGTGTCTCCCTTTGAAAAGTTGAAGTGTTGCCGATACCGGCGTCAGGTTAAGTTCCAACTGGTACGGGCTAGCCTGTCAAACGATCAGTGAATGGGTGGCTGACATATCAAATTTGTGTGCGTAATCACACCCGCTATAGCCGTGTTTTTTTGCCCAAAACCTGTCGGCAATACATTGTGAGGTAGGGTAAGAAATATCAAGTGAAGAACGCGTGAATGGTCTGTTTCGCTTGAGTATCGATGCGTTATCTGATCAACGCAGCTCGCTGACTCGGGTAGAATCGGCCGCTAAGCCAACTTTTTTCAAGACACGATTTCGCCATGTACAGAATCGCCCCATCTATTCTCTCAGCTGATTTTGCATCATTGGGAAGTGAGGTCAGGGCGGTAATCGACGCCGGGGCTGACTGGATCCATTTTGATGTCATGGATAATCATTACGTCCCTAATCTGACAATTGGTCCGGCCGTGGCTGCCGCCATCAAGCCGCATTGTGTAACCGCTGATGGCATTGCCATACCGCTCGATGTCCATCTTATGGTGCAGCCTGTAGATGCCCTGGCAATTGCATTTGCCGAGGCGGGTGCGGATCTGATCACGTTTCATCCAGACGCAGAAACGCATGTAGATCGATCGCTGCAATTGATCAGGGATCACGGCTGCAAGTCTGGGCTTGTATTTAATCCGGCCATGCCACTGGACGTTCTGGACTGGGTCATCGACAAGGTGGACATCATCTTGCTGATGAGTGTTAATCCGGGGTTTGGTGGTCAGAGTTTTAT
This sequence comes from uncultured Granulosicoccaceae bacterium, assembly GCA_964352535.1. Lineage (GTDB taxonomy): Bacteria > Pseudomonadota > Gammaproteobacteria > Granulosicoccales > Granulosicoccaceae > Granulosicoccus. The sequence goes on from CAYGSW010000274.1 coordinate 1,998, forward strand.
TGAGTCTACCTATCGGAAAATCGAGCAGGTCCGTAAGCGTATTGATGAGACGGGTCGGGATATTCGCCTGGAGGTTGATGGCGGCATAAAGGCTGATAACATTGCCCTGGTAGCATCCGCTGGCGCTGATACCTTTGTTGCTGGTAGTGCAATATTCAACGCCCCTGACTATGCATCAGTCATTCAGCGAATGCGCTCCAATCTCAAACCACGTTAACCCGTGGTCCATGAGGTTGGCCTACTGGCAATCGACTAACCTCTTGCCTATGCAGTAAAGGAGTGATGTGTCGCTAATTTTCACAACAGTAGACAGTGGGTTGGGGAGTTGGTTGAATGCGACGTATCGGTATCTCGTTTCAAATTAACACGGGGTTGATCCTGACGGCTGCTCTGGCATTTGCCTTTCTGGTGATGATCATGACCCGTGCCGAGCAGCACCATATCGCCAGGGCTGAGTCCCTTGCCACCATGATGTCTCATCAGCTCACGGCAAGAGAGTTGCAGGTAGATTTCAAGAAACAGGTTCAGGAGTGGAAAAACATTCTGATCCGAGGCGAGAATTCACAAGATCTGGACAAGTACCGTGCCAGTTTCCTGGCTACGGAGTCTCGTGTGTTTGCCACCATTGAAGAGCTTCTGGCGCTGAGTGCTCCTGGCGAAGTGAGTAACGTGTTAAGCGGTTTGAAGACTGATCTGACTGCATTGAGTAGTAAATACCGAAAGGCCCTGGATGTTCTGGTGAAATCTAACGGTACCGACTATGCGATAGCTGACGCTATGGTGCGTGGTGTTGACCGGGATCCAACAGATCGTATGGATAGTCTGGTCCACATCATGAGCACCAATATAGCGCAGGAGATGGACAGGCAAGCCCAGGTAATTCACCGAGAACAACGAATTTCGCTGCTCATTGCAGCTGTTGCATTTATTATTCTATCAGTGACTTTTGCGTTCTACCTGACACGCAGAATCACCACGCCGATAAAAAATCTAGCAAGCTGTGCATATCGCCTTTCTGATGATCAGAATTCTGCGGCAGTGCCATACACTAACCGCAAAGATGAAATCGGTCACATGGCAGAAGCCTTACAGGTGTTCAGGCGTAATCGTATTTCAGCTTTGGCACTGCAGCGTTCTGCCACGTTATCGATAGAAGTTGAAGAGAAGGAGAAACTCAAAGCACTGCAGGAACAATTGGATACAGAGCGCAACTCGGCTGTGCTGCGTGATGAACAACATGTCCAGGAGCTGGCTGAGTTGTCCCGTCAGCGTGAGGAGCAGCTCACAGGTAGAATCAAGCGTCTGTCGATGGCCGTTGCTTCAGCTGCTGCAGGTGATTTGAAGTACCTTGCTGCGCATCCCGAAGCCGGTGAGCGAGCAAGCGACGATCTGGGCACCATGACGACAGATCTCGAGCGTTTGTTTGGTCAGTTTGATCAGGACTTTCACAGTATTTCGGAAGAGGCGAGGAGCCTGAGTGATGCCGCCGAGAGCCTGGGTAAGCAAAGCGAGCTTATTAACAGCGGGGCCAGATTGAACACTGAACAAACCAATCGTGTTAGCAGTACTGCAGGCGCTGTGCGCAAAGCTATCTTCAAAATTTCGGACGATATTAGCACCATGGCAAACGGCATAGGTAGCATTGAGGCGAGTGCATCTCAGGCCTCACTCGTGGCAAATGAAGCAGTTGATCTTGGTCAGCGTACCGACAAAACGATGCGTAAGCTTTCTACCTCATCGGCTGACATCGGCAACGTTATAAAGCTGATTAACTCAGTGGCCGAGCAAACCAACCTTCTGGCTTTGAACGCCACCATCGAGGCAGCCAGAGCTGGCGACGCAGGCAAGGGCTTTGCTGTCGTTGCCAATGAGGTGAAGGAGCTAGCTAAAGAGACCAACAAAGCGACTGAAGAGATCCAGCGTCGTATCGATGCGATAAGAGGCGATACTGACCAGGCGGTTGAAGGCATCGGCAGCATTAACAATATCGTGTCTCAGATCAATGACATTCAGCTAGGTATTTCCGAGTCAGTAAAAGAGCAGTCGCGCTCAGCCGATGACATCATGAAATTGGTTTCGAGCACGCTTGATGGCAATAAGGAGGTCAGCACTCTGATAACCGAGGTCAGTGATCGACAGACCGCTGCACAGGCGTCGGCCGCGCAGATTCAAGAGGCATCAGAGAAACTGAAACAGAGTGCATCGGGTAGTTTGAAGCTGACATCTCGCTATGCACGATAGCCGAGGCCAACGTTGGTTTTTTTTAAAAATCATAATCAGAGCTCTCTGTTTCAACGTAATGACGGACCACTAGGAGGCCGTCCGAGAATAACGATCGAGGCCGAGGGCGGCCCCGCGAGGGTGTGAGATTTTGAGTCAGATTTTCGTGTCAATTGAGGTGAATAGTTGTTCTATTCGCCGTTGTTACGCGGAAAGCTGGCTGGAGGCAGCCCCGCCAAAATATCGCGCCGTCGGGGGGCCGCCTTCGGTACGATCAGCTTATTCTCGGACAGCCTCCTAGCAGCAGACCCTCTGCTTGCAAGACTTAGAAGGTTTATATGGCCTGTCGGCATGTGAAGGCTATACTTTCGAAATTTCAATCAGTCCCAGGTGCAGTGCTTTGGCTACGGCATGCGCACGATTACTGGCTTTGAGTTTGACCCCGGCGTTGCGTAAATGAAACGTTGCTGTACTCTCGGATACGCCAAGAATCACTGATATTTCCCACGATGTCTTGCCATTGGCGGTCCAGGTCAGACATTCTGACTCGCGCTGTGTCAGAGAGATGTTCTCCAGGCTATGGCCCATCGGTGGAGAAACGGATTCGCGCTCGGCAAGCACGGGTGTATAGCTGGCTCCCACGTGACGTTTGTCCGGTTTAACGTCAAGCAACAGGTCGCAGATGATTTTTGCAGCATGCTCACCTATTTCACGCAGTGGCTGTTGCACAGAGGTAAGTTTGGGAGACACATACTCACACATGGGACTACCGTCAAACCCGATGATGGAAAGATGCTCCGGCACTTTGATACCAAGACGACGACAGGCGTGTAGTGCGCCAAACGCCATCACGTCATTCTGAAAAAAAACAGCCGTCACGTTTGGGTGCTCTTTGTGAATCCGCTCAATCGCCCGCTCTCCGCAGTTTTGTACGAAATTGCCCGGGAATTCTGCGACCATCTCAATGCCATGCGTTTTCAGCACGCGTTTGAATCCTCGTGATCGATCATTGGATTCAAAGGATTTTTCCGGACCACCCATCATGGCGATATCTCGATGCCCTAGCGAGATCAGGAACCGTGCTGCGATTTCGCCGCCCATGGCGTTGTCAATCTCAATACATCTATCCGGATGCAAGGCAAGGTGGCGATTGAGTAAAACCGCATTGGGGTGCTGATGCATGACATCATTGAGCGCCTGGTTGTCCAATGTGTCGGAGTGGATGATGAGACCGTCACAATGATTATTGGCAAGAGATTCAAAGGCTTGCAGCTCGCCCTGAGGCGAATGCAGGTTGGACTGCACCACGACATTGAAGCCGCGAGCCATCAGGTAGTTCGATGCGGCCTCGACCAGCCTGTTGTAATAAGCCGACACAAAGCTGTTGGTGATAATACCCACGCGTCCCAAAGTCTGGTCGGCTGGCAGGTACTGTGTTGTGGCTGGATTGTTATCCACGTCCATTGGGCACTGACTATTATCGGCATCGTAAGAGCGCTGATAATATCCCTTAAACGTGAGTTACGCATCGCCGAGAGTCTGTTTTTAACGTCGAGGCGCCAAAAGCACTAAAAACCGAAATGGACGATGGCGGCGTAAGTGGCGACAATACCGATGCTGATGAGAAGAAGCCGGGTGGTGAAACTGTCTTTGCGCATGATAACGAAGCATCCCTGTGGTTAAAAAGCTCGCCGGGGTCAGTTTCTTGACCACGATCCGAGCTGACGTCTGAAGGTGGTTACGCAGTTTTACAGAACGACGGGTAATCGGTTGTGATGCTATTCTCAGATGAAATGCCGGATACACCGGTAATACCGATGTAGGCCAACGTGCGTGACTTTGCGCCTGTTCCTGGCGATTGGGTTATGGGGATGCCGTTTGCCGGGAGGATTTACTAGCTTTAGTGGAATGTTTACCGTATCGCCTGGGTTTACCTGCGTGGGCCTTCGCCGGATGGCGCAACACATACCTGCTTGATCATCCCTCCATGCTTGCCAGCTATGCCTCTGTTTTTAATGCGGTAGAAGGCAACACGAGTTTCTATCACATCCCCGAAGCCTCAAAGGTGGATGCATGGGCTGCCGCTTTGTGCGAGCGTGATTTTCTGATCAGCTTTAAACTGCCCAGGTTGGTGACTCATGAGACGCGCCCCGATCTCAATGAATTCCACCGATTCCTGCAGCGGATAATTCCACTGCGACAGCATATCGGGCCGTTCCTCCTACAGTTTCCGGACTGGGCAGGCATGGCGCACCTGCGGGGGTTAAAACCAGTTTTTGATGAGATTGCCAGCCAGTACGATGCGGTGATTGAAGTGCGACATCCAGCGTTGTTTAGTCAACCCGAGCTGTTGGAGCCCTTGCTGCAACATTATGGTTTTGGTCGAGTGATGCTGGACTCACGCGCTTTGTATCAAGGTGACTTGAGTCATCCCGACGTTGTGGCCGCCGTCCATGAAAAGCCGGACGTGCCTGTTCTGACAACGCTTTACAACAAGTTAGCATTTGTTCGTCTAATCTTGCATCCCGACGGTGTCAGCAACGAACGCTGGATCAATGAATGGGCGCATCGCACCGCGCAGTGGATATACGATGGCTTGCAGCCTTGCGTGATGATCCATTGCCCGAACAATCAGTATTGTCCTGCGTTTTCAACACAATTTCATCACACGCTCATGGCTATCATGGGTAGCTCGGTTCCGCCGCTACCTCCGTGGCCGGTACCTCAGCAAGGTCAGCTTATCTGATCTTGCCGACTTGCCAGAAGTATTCCTGAAACGCATGATCCTTGCGCAAGGCCGGATCAGAGCATTGCCTTTTTCAATGATCAATCGTACTTACGCCTAGGAGCTTGTCCGAGAATAAGCTGATCGTACCGAAGGCGGCCCCCCGAGAGCGCGATATTTTTGCCAGATTTCCCCGTAACAACGGCGAATAGAACAACTATTCACCTCAATTGACGAGAAAATCTCACACTCTCGCCTCGATCGTTATTCTCGGACAAGCTCCTAGTAGTCCGTCAACCCGAAATATTAGGATTCAGAGTTCACCAGCCGCCGCCCTGCAAGGCGCGTTTGTGAAGGCGTATTGGGCATACGTCGAACAAACGTAACGCAGTCAGGGTGGCGGCTGGTGAACTCTGAATCCTAATATTTCGGGTTGACGGACTACTAGGAGGCTGTCCGAGAATAAGCTGATCGTACCGAAGGCGGCCCCCCGAGAGC
>CAYGSW010000275.1:0-7436 GCA_964352535.1 uncultured Granulosicoccaceae bacterium
GAACACAGACAGGCCCGCTGAATCCTAATATTTCGGGTTGACGGACTACTAGAGTGTGCTTCAACTGGTGGTTCGTGGTGGCAGGCCCGTATGCTGTGACAGGATTTGTCCCTTGCGCACCTTGCTCCCTGCGCCACGACCTTTTCGACGCTCTGCAGGCGTGCTGTTCTTGCGCCGGGCATTCTGATATCCCTTGCTATCTTTGGGCTGGTAGGTAGGAATCAGGTGCTCCTTGCCATTGCCAATCAGATCAGCTCGGCCCATCGCTCGCAGTGCATCGCGCAGCATTGGCCAGTTTTGCGGATCGTGATAGCGCAAGAATGCCTTATGTAGCCTTCGCTGAGTGCCAGACTTGGCAATGGGTACATCGTTGTTGTCATCCCGGCGAATGCGCTTGAGTGGATTCTTGCCGGTGTGATACATCGTGGTGGCAGTTGCCATGGGTGATGGATAGAAGTTCTGAACCTGATCTGCACGAAAGCCATTCTGCTTGAGCCAGCGCGCCAGATTCATCATGTCCTCATCGGTGGTGCCAGGATGCGCTGCGATGAAATAGGGAATCAGAAATTGCTGCTTACCAGCCTTTTTAGTGAATTTCTCGAACATGCGCTTGAATTCATCATAGGCGCCGATGCCTGGCTTCATCATCTTGTCCAGTGGTCCACGCTCGGTGTGTTCTGGTGCGATTTTTAGGTAGCCACCCACATGATGAGTGACCAGCTCTTCAACGTACTCGGGTGACTTGATGGCAAGGTCATAACGCAAGCCTGATGCAATCAGTACCTTTTTGATGCCGGGGAGTTCGCGCGCCGCTTTGTACAGCTGTATCAGGGATGAGTGATCGGTGTTGAGATTGGAGCAGACATAGGGATAGACACACGATGGCAGCCGGCAGTTGGCTTCAATTTCACGCGACTTGCAGGCAATGCGGTACATGTTGGCAGTGGGGCCACCTAGGTCAGAGATAACGCCAGTGAACCCTGGAACTTCATCACGAATGGTTTCAATCTCCTTGATGATCGATTCCTGCGAGCGGTTCTGGATAACGCGCCCCTCATGCTCGGTGATCGAGCAGAAGGTGCAGCCGCCGAAACAGCCACGCATGATATTGACTGAAAACCGGATCATCTCATACGCAGGGATACGCGCATTGCCGTAGCTGGGATGCGGAACACGCGCATAGGGATGATCGAAGACATAGTCCATTTCTTCGGTCGTCAAGGGAATGGGAGGTGGATTGAGCCACAGTTTCTGACCACCCTGGTTTTGTACCAGGGCACGTGCGTTGCCCGGGTTTGTTTCCAGATGCAGGACGCGGTTGGCGTGGGCGTAAAGCGCCTTGTCGTGAGTCACCATGTCGAACGAGGGCAGGCGCAGCACGGTTCTGTCGCGCTTGTTCTGACGGATGGCCTGACGCTCTTCACGACTCATGAAGTTGAGCACTTGTGTGTTGCCGAGTGCAGGCGGTGCTGCATCCTGACACGGCTTGGCTTCACCATCACCGGAATTGGCCTGCTCGTACTCAGGCACGATGTAAGGGTTGACTGGCTCCTCTATTCGTCCGGGTTTATCCACCTTGCTTGAGTCGATGACAATCCAGTCTTCGGGGATAGTGTCGATAATAAGTGCCGTGCCGCGTATATCGAGCATTTCCTTGATCTTGTGACCTGCTGCCAGACGGTGAGCTATCTCAACGATGGCGCGCTCGCCATTGCCATAAACCAGCAGATCAGCCTTGGCGTCGGCGAGTATGGAGCGGCGCACCTTGTCCTGCCAATAGTCGTAGTGCGCAATGCGGCGCAATGAGGCTTCGATGCCGCCAATGACAATCGGTGTGTCGCCAAAGGCTTCACGGCAGCGATGGGAATAGACGATGGAGCTGCGATCCGGGCGTTTGCCACCGATATCATCCGGGGAGTAGGCGTCATCGGAGCGAATTTTACGATCAGCCGTGTAACGGTTGATCATGGAGTCCATATTGCCTGCGGTGACACCGAAAAACAGATTGGGCGCACCGAGCGCTTCGAAGGCCCTGGTGTCCTGCCAGTCAGGCTGAGAAATGATACCTACCCGAAATCCCTGTGCCTCCAGCAATCGACCTACAATAGCCATACCAAAACTGGGGTGATCAACGTAGGCGTCACCCGTAACCACGATAATATCGCAGCTATCCCAGCCCAGCTCGTCCATTTCCGCACGGCTCATAGGCAGAAAGGGCGCGCGTCCGTAGCACTCTGCCCAATAGGGAGGGTAATCGTACAAAGTGCGCGTTTTGGCCGTCTTGTTAAGAGCAAGCATGGAACTGGTCTCGGAGTAATCGCGTATCTTAACCACTTATGATGACTGTATTACGTAAATCACTCAACTATGCGTTACCGGTCGCTGTCGTTGCGGCAGCAATCCTGGGTGCAAAGCTGCTTGGCGCCAATAAACCAGCACCGCGCACGCAAGAGGCAACCATTAGTATGCCGGTGGTGGATGCTACGCGCCTGCAAGCCTCCAGCTATCCCGTCATCATACGCAGTCAGGGCACGGTACAGCCAACCCTGGCCAATACACTGGTGCCTGCAGTGGCCGGAACCGTCACGGATGTGAACCCGGTGTTTGTCGCAGGTGGTGTTTTCAAGCGGGGCGATGTGCTCTTGCAGATCGATCCTCGCGATTATGAAATCGCGCTGACGCAGGCGCAGGCAAATCTTGCTCAGGCCGATGCTCAATTACAGGAACAACAGGCCCTGGCGGAACAGGCTCGCGCTGAATGGCGGTCCATGGGGCGCAGTGGTCAGCCCTCGTCACTGACACTTCGGGAACCTCAACTGGCTGCAGCCAGCGCCAATCGCGATGCAGCGCAAGCACAGGTGCAACGCGCCGAACTTGACCTCGAACGCACTCGCCTCATCGCACCGTATGACGGTATGGTGAGCGAACGGCAGGTAGATCTCGGGCAGTTTGTGGCTCGTGGCGCGCCTGTGGGCTCCATACATTCACTGCACGCTGCCGATATAAGGCTGCCATTGAGCAATCGGCAGCTCACCTATCTCAGTTTGCCCGACAGTGCTCTGCAAGGCGACTTGCCGAATGTAGAACTGAAGGCCTCCATTGGTGCCACTGAACAATTATGGTTCGGTTCGTTGATCCGAGCTGAGGGTATTGATGCCAAAACGCAACAACTTAACGTCATAGCGCGAGTGGAGAATCCCTATACCCAAGGCGCACAGCCATTGCGGGCTGGGCAGTTTGTTCAAGCATTTATCGAGGGGCAAGTGCTGGACGATGTATTTGTTATTCCACGGGCAGCCCTGCGTGAGGAGCGTGAAGTGCTGATAGTTGATGAGAATGGAGCCATCCAGCGCCGACAGGTGAGGGTTGCCTGGTCTGATGAATTAGTAGCTGCCGTCAGCGATGGTCTGGCTAAGGGCGATTTGCTGGTGGTCACACCCATGAGCACTGTGGCTGATGGCACACCCGTACGCGCCACCATTGACGGTGTACCCCCGGCGCCACTGGAAAGCTGATGCACTCGCTTATCGCCTGGTTCGCTCGCAACAGTGTTGCGGCAAACTTACTGATGGTGTTCATCATTGCGTGGGGATTGTCAGCACTCACCACGCGTATCCCGCTTGAGGTCTTTCCAAGTTTCGAGCTGGATAACGTGTCCATCACTGTGCCGTTTCGTGGTGCCTCACCCATCGAGGTCGAGGATGGCGTCACCATCAAGATCGAAGAAGCCATTCAGGATATCGAAGGCATCAAGCAGATCAACTCAACCTCCAGTGAGAATGCGGCCAATGTTTTTGTATCGGTAGCCAACGGTTATGACACCCAGCAGATTCGCGATGAGATAGAGCAGCGGATAAACGCAATCAGCAACTTCTCTGATGAGGTGGGTACGCCTCGGATTACCGTGCCGGAAGCAAACCGTGAGGTCATCAGTGTGGTGGTTGCAGCGGCCATGCCGGAGAAAGAACTTCGCCAGCTTGCATCCAGAGTGCGTGATGAGCTGGAGGCGTTGCCGAATGTATCTGCCGTGTCGGTCAGTGGCGCTCGCGCGTTTGAGCTTGCCATCGAAATATCACAGACATCACTGGATCGTTATGACCTGACGCTGGCAGCAGTGGCCCAGGCGATTAGCGCCAGCTCGATTGATCTGGCAGCAGGAGCAATCACCACAGCCAGCGGTGAGATGCTGTTACGCACGCGTGGGCAGGCAAATTCTGCTGATGACTACCGTGAGATTGTGGTGCTGGCCAGTGACGATGGCACCAACATCAAATTGGGCGATATTGCCAGTATTAGTGACGGGTTTGAAGAGGAGCAGCTGGTTCAGAAATTCAATGGTGTCAACAGCATACAGATCGATGTATTTCGCACAGGATTACAAAGCGCAATTACTGTCGCTGATGAGGTCAAAGATTATCTTGTGGATGCTCAGATCACCATGCCATATGGGGTCACCCTTGGCTATTGGCGTGACTGGTCCAGAACGGTAAGAGCGCGCCTGGATACGCTGACCAGCAGTGCGTTGCAAGGCGGCATTCTGGTAGTGATACTGCTGACCCTGTTCCTGCGATTCTGGGTTGCCGCCTGGGTGTTTGTGGGTGTGCCGGTATCCATACTCGGTGGCATTGCGTTGATGCCGGTTTTCGGTGTCAGCCTGAATCTTCTGAGCCTGTTTGCCTTTATCCTGGTGCTGGGTATTGTTGTTGATGATGCCATCGTGACTGGTGAGAACATCTACACGCACATGCGTCGCAAGAAAGACGGTGTGCAAGCAGCTATTGATGGAACACAGGAAGTTGCCGTACCGGTGACTTTCGGTGTGCTTACAACGGTAGCGGCTTTTACGCCGTTGCTGATGATAGAAGGCGCACGTGGACAGATCTTTGCGCAGATACCACTGGTGGTTATTCCCGTGTTGCTTTTTTCGATTATCGAGTCAAAGTTTGTCTTGCCCTCACACATGAGCCACCTGAATTTCCATCAGGAAAAAGAGCCCAATGTGTTTGCGAAGATGCAGCACAGAATAGCGGATGGATTCGAATGGTTCGTTGAATATAAATACCAGCCAGTGCTGGCCTGGTCGCTGCGCAATCGTTATCTGGTGCTGTCGATGTTTGCCGGTGCTGCCATCCTTGTCTTTGCGCTGGTATCGTCCGGTCATGTGCGCTTTGTTTTCTTCCCGAGGGTGCAGGCGGAGACAGCAATGGCAACATTAGAGATGCCTGCTGGTACACCCTTTGAGATCACGCAATCGCACATAGATCGAATGAGCGATTTTGTAGAAAAATTGCAGGCTGAACAAGTTGATCCTGATACAAACGAGAGTGTTATAGAATCCATTCTGACCACGGTGGGCAGTTCAGGTGGTGAGAAAGGCAGTCACCTTGGGCGCGTGATGTTCGAGATTGTGCCCCGAGAGCGACGTACGCTGCAGATCAGTAGTGCGGAGCTTGTCAATCAATGGCGTGAGGGGATCGGTGAAATACCGGGCGCTAGAAGTGTCAGCTATCGCGCGGAGATCGGTGGTGGCGGTTCGCCGATAGATGTAGAGATTTCAGGTGCTGACTTTGATGAGCTGAATGCCGTATCAGCGGCGATCAAATCCCAGTTAAGGCAGTACCCGGACGTCAGTGATGTCTCGGATACTTTCGAAGGTGGCAAACAGGAGTTGCAACTCAAGCTTAAACCGGCAGCACGCCAGCTGGGTATTACGCTGTCGGATATTGCTCAGCAAGTGCGAATCGCTTATCTGGGCAGTGAAGTTCAGAGCATTCAGCGCAATCGCGATGAAGTGAAAGTGTATGTGCGCTATCCGCAGGAGGAGCGCGCATCACTGGCTCAACTGGAACGTTTGAGTATTCACACACCTAGCAATGAATCTATCCCGCTGGCAAGTGTCGCTGATTTTGAAATAGGTCGAGGGTATGCGCAAATCCGCCGGGTAGACAGGCAACGCACATTGAATGTACGCGCCGATATCGATAAGCAAAGTGCAAACATTGAAGGCATCAAGGAAGATCTTGCCACGTTGGCGGTTGAGCTTCAGCGGCAATACCCGAATACCAACATCTCACTGGAGGGCGAGGCACGCGAACAGCGTGAATCCTTTGCCAGTCTGAAGGTTGGGCTGGTGTTTGTTTTACTGGTTATCTACACATTGCTGGCGATTCCGTTCAGAAGCTATGTTCAACCGTTACTGGTGATGGTGGTTATCCCGTTTGGTGTTGTTGGCGGTGTGCTGGGACACCTGATTATGGGTATGTCTCTGAGCATCATGAGTTACATGGGGATGCTGGCATTGTGCGGCGTAGTGGTGAACGATTCACTGGTACTGGTGGACTGGGTGAATCGGCAACGTGCGCGCGGCGTTGAGCTGTTTGATGCCGTACGTACAGCCGGTGTCGCACGTTTTCGCGCTGTTATCCTGACCTCTCTGACCACGTTTTTCGGCTTGCTACCGCTGATATTCGAGAACAGTACTCAGGCGCAGTTCCTGATTCCAATGGCTGTGTCTTTAGGATATGGAATCCTGTTTGCCACAGCCGTCACTCTCATACTGATCCCGGTGAACTATCTGGTGCTAGAGGATTTGCGCGGTCTGTGTCGTCGAGCTGTTGTTATCGTCGGGGAACGCTTGGCGGGCCGGTCCTCTTATGAGCCGCGCTGACAGGTTTAGTCGTCTCAGGATGCGGGGAGCGCGTTGGTATCGGCTTGGCAGCATTGAGTGTTGGTTCTCCAGACTGAGGGTCGTCCATCAAGCGGTTACTGGCAAGGTCATCGTCTATTAAGGACTGAATTAGCGTTGTCTGTTCGTTCTGGCGAGCGCTGATGCAGCCACCCATACGGGTGACGAATGCTTCTGGAAATGTTTCACACTGGTCCAGTGTCTTGTCGATAAGACCAGCCTGACATCGTTTGATGGCCAGATTCACGATACGTACCGAGCTCACTAATCCATTGTTCTGAAATGAATAGACGTAGTTGATCAGTTCCCGTGCACCTTCACTGATATTGGTGGCACCACCGTAAGCCGCAAACACTTCGGTGGCGCTGTCATCCTGGCGCATGCGGGCTACGGCATCAAAGGCGAAATTGCGTGCAATACGGCAATCCAGTACCTCAAGCTTGCGCGCAGATTTGCTGAGCAGGTGCGCACTTTGGTCCGCTGCACACGGTGCATCGTTGTAGGTTGTGCTGCCATCAGCGCCCACGCATTTGTAGACGGCTGCGTGGATCGGGCTTTGAGCAAGGGCTAATGTCAGCACGGCGGTGGAGCAGATCACTGGAAGGACAGGAGCCCTGGATCTGGTGTATTCAGGTCGCATACTTGAGGTATCGGCATGTTCCGTCACCGATTTAGTAAATGAGTTGTCCCGAGTTCACCTAGTAGTCCGTCAACCCGAAATATTAGGATTCAGAGTTCACCAGCCGCCGCC
>CAYGSW010000276.1:0-7431 GCA_964352535.1 uncultured Granulosicoccaceae bacterium
CGCTGAATCCTAATATTTCGGGTTGACGGACTACTAGTGTAAACTGCGCCTATGAAAACACTATTCCCCTGGTGGGCGGTTCTCGCAATGGCGATTATCGTCGGCGCTTCAAACTACCTCGTACAAATTCCGATTAATGACTGGCTGACGTGGGGGGCGCTGACTTATCCCCTCGCTTTTCTGATCAACGATCTGGTCAATCGTTTCTACGGGGCCAGCACAGCCAGACGAGTGGTGTATGTCGGCTTTGCCGTTGGTGTCGCCTTGTCATTGTCGGTGGACACCATTGATCCTCGAATTGCCATTGCATCGGGTGCAGCGTTTCTTATCGCACAGCTGCTGGACGTCTCGATCTTCGACAGGTTGCGTCAGGCAACGTGGTGGATAGCACCCAGCGTGTCATCAGCCATCAGCACTATTGTCGACACCTTCCTGTTCTTTGGTATTGCGTTTGCTGGCACCCAGACTCCCTGGGTGCAATGGGCCACAGGCGATCTTGGTGTCAAATGGGCCGTAGCCATAGCGTCTTTGGTAGTCTACGGCCTTATTTCACGGCATGCCGCTACGTTACAAGCTCAGCGTTAGAACCTTCGAATGAGTGGATGAGTCCGCGTTGCTGAGCTTCGCGGACGCAGGAGGTTCGGTTTTTCACGCTTAGCAGTTTGAACAACTGAGAGGTGTGATATTTCACTGTTGCCTCAGAGATTCCAACAATCTGGGAAATCTGTTTGTTGGAGTTTCCATCGGCCATCAGTTGCAGAACCTGAAGCTGCTTCTGCCCCGGTCTGAGCCCATTCGCATTCTGACCAAGTGCTGGTTTGCGTTCACCATTCTGCAGTTGCAGGTCAAATGCGGTGAAACGCTCAGGAAAGAATCTGCCACCAGCGAGTACTTTTTTCAGACCTTCGATCATCGCTGCACCCGGAAGGGTCTTGGGGATGAATCCACAGGCGCCGTGTTCCATGGCTGCACGAATGAACTTGTCATCGTCCGATCCGCTGATCACCACAACAGGCAGGCGTTTGCCGCGGCTGCGCAGCCCGACCAGCAGTCCGATTCCATCAATGCCGGGCATAAACAGATCGGTGAGCACCAACTCGAAACGCTTTCCGGTGTCCACGATGGAGAGTGCATGCTGCGTGGAATAACAGGCTGTGATGTTGATAGCGGGATCGATCTCTGCAAGCATAACCTTCATGGCGTCTGCAACGAGCCGATGATCTTCGACCATGAGTATGTTCATTTTCTCCCTCCGATTGGACAAGCGACGGTTGCCTCGGGACATCGACTGATGTGCGTTTGGCAATGTTGCCATACCTTCACGTACTCAGCGTTTTGAGTCAATCACCTGTATGGATAGTCTTGCATCTCCAAAAGTCAATATTTTGACGTAATTTTGAACAGTCAGAATCAGTCTGACGCCTTGTCCTGTGTTGGGAGCACCGAGTCCACGCCTTTGATCTGGCGCGTTGCGGATGCCGGAAGGAACGCGCTGTCGAAGATATCGCTGGCTGATGGTGTCTGCTCAAAGGCGTGAATGCTGTCCAGCTGGGCTATTGATTTTTCCAGTCTCGAATCAACCACGCCACCTAACCCCAGAGCGCGGACTTCATCTGTGACGATGTGATGCCCGATCGCCATGATCAGTCGTTGTAATTCGATATCTGCATCGGCATCCTCTACCCGTGAGACCACATGCTCGACAGCAGCTGTCGGGTTTGCGATGGTTTCCTGGTAACCACGCACAGCAGCACGCAAGAATGCTCTGACGGCTCCCGGATTGTCTTTTGCAAATTCCGGATTGACTATGATGGCGTTACCATATAGGTCTAGGCCAAAGTCGCTCATCAGCATGAGGGATATGTCATCGTCCGGGACACCGTTCTGTCGCAGGGTGATGTAAGAGGTGAAGGAAAAGCCGGTAATTGCATCGACGTCCCCGGCAGCCAGCATGGGCTCCCTTGCCGGAAAGCCAACATCCTCAATCTCAACCCGATCTTCAAGGATACCGTTTGCCACGACAAAAGCAGGCCACTGCGCATACGCGCCATCAAATGCGGGAGCTCCCAGAGTGTGTCCTTCCAGGTCCAGCGGTCCTGTCACACCCAGTGAAGGGCGGCCGAGCACGGCGAAAGGTGGCGCGTTGTATATCATGTAGATCGCTTTCATCTCCACGTCAGGGTTATCGGCACGCCATCTGATCAACGAATTGATGTCTGCCGAGCCAAGATGATATTCACCCGATGCGACTTTGGGAATTGTGTTGACCGAGCCAGTACCGATGTCTAGCGTGACATCCAGGCCTTCTTCTGCAAAGTAGCCTTTGTCCAGTGACAGAAGCAACGGAGCTGCCTGGCCTTCCCATTTCCAGTCATTGATAAATCGTATAGCGGTGTTATCGGCAACGGCTGTTGTGGCAAAAATCGTCAGTGCGATGGCGAACAGGATATGTTTAGTCATACTCAATGGACAGTACTCTTGCGTTTTGTGGATACAACACGGGCGATGTGCCTGCGGTCGTGCTCTGCCGAGTATGGAGCTTCATGCGTGTGAAACGGCCCTGTCTCGGTTATTTCTGGTGATCCGGATACGAAAGATGTGACGTTAATCGCTGGACATCTCTATGCACCAGAAGGCTGTCCAAGAATAAGCTGATCGAGCGAAAGCGCGATATTTCGGCCAGCTTTCCGCGTAACAACGGCGAATAGAACAACTATTCACCTCAATTTACGCGAAAATCTGACTAAAAATCTCACACTCTCGCGGGGCCGCCTTCGGTATCGATCGTTATTCTCGGACAGCCTCCTAGGATAGCTGACGTAATTTGGCTATGTAACATGCAGAGGTTAGCTAAAAAAGTATTGGCCTGCTACGTCGCGTTCAGCGCCTGCTTACACTGTTCAGAAACACCATCCAGCCGCTCGTTCATGAGTTCACACGCAGCCGAAAAGTTGTTTTGCGCCAATGCCTTATCCACTGTCACAGGTGGTCCGATACCAATGACGATGCTGGTAAACGGCACAGGTAGCATGAAAGCATCCCAGGAGCGTAATGTCCAGACACGGCTACCTGCATAGGAGAGGGGTAACATGGGTACCCGACTCAATTGGGCCAGCATGGGCACACCGGGCTTGCATTGGTAAATCGGACCAGTGGGCCCATCAGGCGTAACAATAGGGGAGATGTTCTGTTTGCGGATAGCCGTGTAAATCTCGCGCAGCGCCTGCGCGCCGCCACGTGTAGCGGATCCGCGAATGATGTGTACGCCCCGATTACCAAACATGCTGGTTGCGATGTCACCGTCTGCCGAAGGGCTGATCAGATAGCCCAGATTCAGTCCTGGCGAACGCTCAGCCGTATCAAGCAGATAGCGGACGCAGAAAATCTGCTGCTGGTGCCAGTAGCAAGGGATAAATGGCTCGCCGGAGTCCAGCAAAGCCTGCATGTGTTCCTGGCCAAGTACCTGTTTCACCCTGCAGGTTTTCCAGATCAACCTGATCAAGCCCCAGACCAGCGGAGGTATGACTTTGTTGGCCAGTCGGCGTCGCCGTTGTTTGAAGGACAAGATCAAGGCACCACCGTTCTGCGTGAAGGGCTCAATGATATACTGGTGATAGGAGGCTGTCCGAGAATAAACTGATCGGCCGAGAGCGCAATTTTTTGCCAGATTTCCGCGTAACAACGGCGAATAGAACAACTATTCACCTCAATTAACGAGAAAATCTGACTAAAAATCTCACACTCTCGCGGGGCCGCCTTCGGTATCGATCAGCTTATTCTCGGACAAGCTCCTAGTGCAACGTCCGCCTACGCGCACACTACCTGAGTTGGATTGCCACGCTTGATGCCCGGATCTACATCATCGAACACAGTTGCGCCCCTGAACGCCCCCGGTCCTGACGAACCCTTTGACGTCAATGTTGATCACACAACATTCGACAAGTTGGGACCGTGGTTGCAATCATACGGCGACATCATCGCTATTACACCGCTAAAGCGCCGATCACCGGCGTTGTTGCTCAACAATCCTGAGCACATCAAGCAGGTGCTCATTGGCAACCACAGGAATTATGCCAAGGGCGTCGGTTTTGAGCGGGTTGCCATGTTGCTGGGCAATGGCATCATTGTCAGTGATGGTGAGTTCTGGCGCCAGCAGCGCCGCATGATACAGCCTGTGTTTCACAAGAAAATCATTGCACAGCTGGCCACCATGATGCAGCGCCTCAATCAACAGAAACTGTGTGAGTGGCAGCAAAAAGCCTCTGAAGGAATAGCGATCGATCTGACCTCAGAAATGAGTGCACTGGCCCTTGACGTCATACTGCGCGCCTTGTTCAGTGATGATCTTGATCGATTGATCGAGGAGCAGGGCAGCAATCCGTTTTCCATGCTGGTCGAAGACGTCACCCGTGATTTGAAACTTGCGATGCGTTTTCGCGCACTGACTCGGCACGTTGCTAGCATCATGCAGACCCGTCGCGAGCAACATCGTATCGAGCTTGATTTTCTGTCATGGTTGATGGAGACGCGTGATAAGGATACTTTGCAGCCGATGTCAGACAAGGCCTTGATCGATGAGGTCATGACGATAATCGTTGCGGGTCATGAAACCACTGCCGGAACACTTAACTGGGCATGGTATCTGTTATCGCAACACAAGCAGGTTGAGGATGAACTTCATCATGAGGTAGACGCACTGCCGGAGGATCCGGGTTTCGACGATTTGCATGCACTTGCCCATACGCATCGCATCATCGATGAAACGTTGCGTCTGTATCCGCCGGTGTGGCTGTTTTCACGCAAAGCGATTGATGCGGATACATTTCGCACTAAGCACAACGACGTTGAAGTGCCGGCCGGAACAGACATCTTCCTGAGTCCATACTACTTGCACCGCGACGAACGTCACTGGCCCGAGCCGCATACCTTTAACCCGGACAGATTTCTGGACGCCACTAGTCGTAAACGCAATCGTCACGTGTATTTTCCTTTTTCATTGGGCTCGCGTCGCTGTATCGGCGAGTTCTTCTCGATGGTGGACATGCAACTGCATCTGGGATTGCTGGCTCGCTACATCCGTCTGAAACACGTTGCCGGAGAGCCTGTGACAATTGAACCCCTGATCAATCTTCGCTCGAGCCATAGCATCATGATGATGCCGTTTAGCAGAACACAATGACCGACCACAGTAAATACCAGACCCTGATAGATGTGCTTCAGGATAGAGCGACCAGTGAACAGTCCATCACGTTCATTGAAGGTCACAACAACGAGCAGCGCATAAGCTTTGGCGACATGCTGCAACAAGCCAGAGCGCGTCTGGCGACGTTTCAGAATGCTGGCGTGCACAGTGGTCATCAGATGATCATTCAATGCAGCGACAATCAGCTGTTCCTGGAAGGTTTCTGGGCCTGTCTGCTCGGTGGCATCGTGGCAGTACCCGTAGCGGGTGGCAATAGTGCTGAGCATCGTCACAAGCTGTTTCGGATTGCGCAAACACTGGATAAGCCTGCGTTGTACACCGATGAAAAAAACCTGCAACGCGTAGAGATATTTGCCAATGACAATGGCTTGTCAGATCAGTTTGCGTCACTGAAAAACCGGTGCTGCCTCAGCGATTCTGGCAGCCTGCCCGCTGATAAAGCGGTGGTGGCGACACCGCATTACGATGACACGGCCTTCATTCAGTTTTCATCAGGCTCCACAAGCGCTCCTAAAGGTATTGTGCTGACCCACCGTAATCTGCTTACTAACACCGGCTCGATTATTGACGGTTGTCTGATGAGCTCAACTGATCATCTGCTTAGCTGGATGCCTCTGACGCATGATATGGGGCTTATCGGTTTTCATCTGACACCGCTGGTGTGTGATTCCAGTCATTCGCTGATACCGACTGATGTTTTTGTGCGCAGGCCTGGCATCTGGCTGAGTGAAAGCCATCGCATGCGCGCCAGCATTCTGTGCTCTCCCAACTTTGGTTACCAGCATCTGCTTAAATCGTTCAAAGCAGAGAAATTCACGGGTCTTGACTTATCATCCGTGCGGTTGCTGTTCAATGGTGCAGAACCGATTTCTGTTGCACTATGTCGCGAATTCATGCAAACCCTGCAACCCTTTGCATTGGACAGTCATGCCATGTTTCCGGTGTATGGGCTTGCCGAGGCCAGTCTGGCTGTCACCTTTCCTGCGTTGGACAAACGTTTTACAAGCCTGACCTTGTCTCGCTCATCGCTATCTATCGGAGATACTGTTCGTGTTCTGCCAGCAGAAGAAGACGGTGTGCAATTCGTGGCAGTTGGCAAACCGCTCTCTTACGTAGAGTTGTTAATCCGCGATGAAAACGACAGGCCCTGCATGGAACTGATGACAGGAAGAATCTGTATTCGGGGGCTTAATGTCACCTCCGGTTATTACAAAGAGCCTGCACTTAATGAGCAGCTAATAGACGCCGACGGCTGGCTCGATACCGGTGATCTGGGATTCCTGTCCGATGGACAGCTCTACATCACAGGTCGCGCCAAAGACATCATCTTCATCAATGGTCAGAACGTCTATCCGCATGATCTGGAAGAGATTCTGGTGCAGGCGCAATTGCTTGAACGCGGCAAAGTGGCCGTGGCCAGTTGTCTCTCCACAAGCCAGGATACTGAGCAACTTCTGGTTTTCGCGCTGCACCGTGGTGAGGTATCAGAGCTGGAAACCCTTGCCCGTGACATAACCCGAACACTGGGTACAGAAGCAGGTGTTCGTGTCGATGCAGTGGTGGCGGTACCGCGAATCCCCAAGACCACAAGCGGTAAGGTACAACGCTTCCAGTTGGTCAGTGACTATCAGAAGGGGGCATTCGAAGCGTTGCATCAGGCACATGTCATCGACCTTTCAGACGATGAGTCTGAAAACAATGATGACGTCGTTGTGGCTGATTCTGTTGCAGCAGAGGATGATTCAACCGCTGCAAGACTGCTGAGCATCTGTAATAGTCATGTTGAAGGCATACAGGTGGTAGCAACCGATAACCTGTTTGAGCTTGGAATCAGTTCCCTGACACTGGCTGAAATTCACGCCTCGATAGAGGATACCTGGCCTGCGCAGGTGGACATTACCGACCTGTTTGATTATCCCACTGTGGCAGAGCTTGCGCAGTTTCTAGACCAAAAGGCATGAACAACTACGGCAACTGTGCTCTCTTGCCCCGGCAGCTTAATGTCCTCTGACATCGACTTTACGCGCTATGGTGTCCTCACCGAGCCGGGCGAGCGAGAAATCGGTTTTTTTCTGCCGGATACGTTTGCCATGCTGCCTTTTGTTTCTGCACTGGTGCCATTGCGTGCGGCCAACTGTATAGCCGGGCGGGCGTCATACAGCTGGACGGACCACTAGTAGTCCGTCAACCCGAAATATTAGGATTCAGCGGGCCTGTCTGTGTTCGTG
>CAYGSW010000277.1:0-7428 GCA_964352535.1 uncultured Granulosicoccaceae bacterium
AATCTGCCATGTTCAGGTACTCGTCACCAGCCCGGCGCTGGTACTTGCCAATCATGACCCCGTAAACGGCAGCGAATTTCTCTTTTTCCTTATAGTCCAGAGAATTGACTGCTGCCATGAGATCTTTGTTGGACGAGAAAAGCGGTAGTCTTTCGCAGTTCAAGCTGCGCTTCCACATCTCGAGATCCTGCTCAAGGGCGGTATATATAGCTTTGGCCGTCAAGCCCTTTTGCCCACGCAGTTTTTGCAAGTGCACAGGTTCAAATTCTGCCTGCCCGACAGGGGCTAAGCGACGGTTGGGAAAGTTGCCCGCGGGAGAAAGCACGAATACTTTGTTTACGCGTTCCTGAAATCCCGGCTGATCAAAAAGCAGATAGCTGGATTCGATAGCACTGGCATTGGAGCCGACGATCAATACGTTTACTGGAGCGTCGCCTTGGGGTTCTTGACACACGTTCCGAGCAATCTCGGTGGTCAACTCACCGATACTCTGGTTATAGGGATTGTTGACAATGCGTTTTGTAGCACCTTCTTGCACGCCGTCGCGATATGCCAGATTTCGCGGCACTGGAGGTCCGACGCCTAGCACGACCTTCTCGGCAAGTAGTGACCAGGGCTGTCCTTCCACATCAAGTGAATATCCGACGGGTGTCCTGCTCAAATCTCTGACCTCGCCAGTTATCGCCTGCACATCAACGACTTCGAGAGCAGTGGCAAGCTTCAGCATCGAGAACACCTGTTCTCGTAGAAAGTGGCCAAAGAATCGTCTCGGTACACATAGGGATGTCTCCAGAGTGTTTTCATCGGCTGTCTGGAAAGCTTTCAGCCACTGAGCCGAGAGCTCACCTCCGGCACGTTTGAAATCCTTGATCAATCGCTCTTTGTTCTTGTTGATCCACGCGATGAACTCAATGCGTTCCTCGTCGTCTATGAATTCTTCAAGCGTATTGATGATTAGCGAGTTGGTCCCGGACCTGGGGCCGTAGGCAACCCCGGTAAAATGCACTTTGTGTCGCTCGATCAAGAGTATACGCATTGGATGTAGTGGCGGCTCGTCGATAAGCTCGTTCAGATAGTGCAGAAACGTCATGGCATTCGACAGGCCGAGACCCACGAAGGCTACGTCTGCAACATAAAGCGCCTTGTCATTGTTCATTTATTTCATCATCCCTGGATCTGCAGGTCGCGTTATGCTCTATTGAGCTACGCCGGGTATGTGCGCGATCGTTCATTGGATAGAAGTCGACATCTGCACCTTGAAACCGTATGTCGTTATAAAAACCATACTGTTTCGTATAGTACAAACCCAACTAATGGCAAGATTTTTTAATTGGTGGTGACCGAGCATTGGGAGTGCGATCTTTGACTTATTGACAGGTGTCTACTAACTTTTATGCATGGGTCTACGTAGCTGAGTTGAGACGCCTTGACTCTACTGCGCACAAGCCACCGATTGTCAACGTCTGGTGCCCGCCGATTAGCAGCGTGTCAGCAAGAGCGAGGCATCGCCGGTACAGGGAAAAAGTAACAATGGCCATTTGTTTGATCACAGCAGCAATTCCAAGAACCATCGACCTGTTCCTCGGTCCGCATATGCAGCGACTCACAGAAATGGGTATGAATGTGAAAATCGCCAGTTCAGGAAAGCCACTTGTGGCAGATGAGCAGGGTCTGGCCTGTTATCAGATCAACTTCACACGATCGCCGCTAAACGTCATCGGGCATTTCCGCGCCTGGCGTGATTATCGTCAACTCATCGACCAACTGACGCTATCCGGTGAAACACTGATATTGCATCTGCACACGCCTATCGCGGCGGCTTTGGCTCGACTTGCGATTCGTCGTTCTCATCCGGTCAAAGTTCTGTACATGGCGCACGGGTTTCATTTTCTGCCCGGTGAAAGAAATCTCTATTATTGGGTCGAACGCGCGATGGCGCGATTTACCGATCTGTATGTTCTGATTAACGAAGACGATGTGATCAGTGCAAACGCGCTTAGTCATGACGACTCAAGCCGGTACATAAAAATTCCCGGTGTCGGGTTGCAACGGGCACTTGATGTCGATGACGCACCTGGTCAACCGTTATTGAGTACGCTGCCCACTCGAAGTCTTGAAAACCAGAAACGTGTTCTGGTGGTGGGTGTTCTCGAAGAGCGCAAGCACCCCGAGCTGGCGGTGCAGGCGGCGGCTCTCCTGGGGGACAACGTACACGTGCATTTCTGTGGTGACGGGCCACTTGAGCCGAAGCTACGCGCACTGGCCAAATCCCTCGGCTGCCAACATAGAGTGCACTTTGAAGGCTGGACTGACGAAGTACGACCGTACTATCAGGATGCCGACTGCCTGCTCTTCTTGTCAGAGCGTGAAGGCCTTCCGATGAGCGTTGCTGAAGCGCTCGCCAGCCAGCTGGCTGTGGTGGCTTTTGATATTCGAGGCGTACGAGATTTATTGCAAGGCCTCAATGGCTGGAAAATTCCTGAATCCAGAACCCCGGAATCGGTAGCGCACGCCGTTCAGATGGCTCTTGGCGTTCAAATAGATAGAGAGTCCTATCGGGCACGGGCCAGGCACTTTTCACTGGACGCATCGCTGGATGCGCATGAAGCGGCTGTTCGGCAACTAATGCAGGTGGAGCAGCGTGTTGCCGGTATGACGGCGAGTGGTGTAGTGGGGACATAATTATTCCGAAACTTGTCTCGGAGTTTATTTAAGGTGTGCAGCTACAAGCTACGGCGCACTTCACTGGCTATTGGGTACAACTAGTTTGCGACTGCCCATCAGAATTATCGATGCTGTTGTCTCCCCTTAATGGTCGCGTTACAGTTCTGAGTGTCTTCTTCGAAGTACGATTTGACGGCTTTTGTGAATTGGCGAATGCGGTTTGGCAAATACTTGCGTTCTTGATAAGCGACGTATAAATCCGAACCTATTAATAGCTTCTTGCTCTGATAGTCTGGACTGAAATCATCCAGGACTGTTGCCAGTCGATTGGCACGCAGATCGACCACCACATCCCAATAGGACTTTAATGCTATGCCTGCACCCTTAACAGCCCAGTCCCTGATTTGAGCACCATCATCACATGATCTTGAGGGATTGATCGTGATGCATGTTTCTCCCTCTGGTGAATTGAAAAACCACCTGTTTAACGGCCTGCTGGTTTGTACCATTGTCAAACAAAGGTGATCGCTAAGATCTTGTGGAGTTTCTGGCACACCGTGTTTTTCCAGATAACGCGGCGATGCACAGAGTACCCGTCTGCTTTGTGCAATCCGCTGGGCTATCAGCTGACTATTTGGGTCAATCCCGTAACGAATGACGATATCAATATGGCTTTCCGAAAAGTCAGTCAGGGAATCACTCAGACTTAGAAAGGGTGTTACACCGGGATGGTCGCGTGTAAATGAATCGATGAGTGGCGCGATATGTTGACGACCTAAATCCGATGGGGCTGATACGCGAATAGGGCCGCTCATCGTTTTATTTGAGGACGTTAGCCTGGACTCAATCTCGTCGATTGCTTCAAGCATTTTCAAGCAGTCTTCAAAAAATTCCCGTCCGCTATCGGTCAAGTTGATACTTCTGGTGGTTCGAGCCAGTAGTTTTGCCTGATAGTGTTCCTCAAGCTTGCTTATCCTCATTGACACACTTGAAGGCGTCATTCCCAGCTCTCGACCTGCCGCAGCCAGGCCGTCGCAATGAACAATCCTTACGAACAGCTCCATGTCTTTCAAAAGATTCATATTGTTCAATCTGACTTGATGATTTGTTCATTGTTTTTCGCTCACTTTTAGCTGCTTACTGATCTCGGAATCGCGTGAGCGGTGGAATTCGATCTGGCGGTCACTGGATGAATCTCATCCAGTGACCGCGTTATGTCGATATTTATTCGTGACATGTATTATATAAAAGTTCCATGGCTGCTAAGTATCGATCGCTTCTATTCTTTACACAGCGCCAATATCTCGTCGATGGAAATTACTTTTTACTGTCATATAAAATATGTAATATATTACATGCAAATATGCAAATTATTGTTTTTAATCGTAATAATTTTTGCGAAATTTCATTTCTTTAATATTTGCTTTCATGAGCAGACTCATTCATTGATACAAACATTGATACAAATAAAACTATTCAACTTTTATGAATTGTATATTCAATTTTAAATGATAGCTAAAAGTCTTTATTTTTTGTATTATTTGTTCACGTCGTGTATTAAATGTATTGGAATATGCATATAAAGCACGAAGCATTTCACCCAAAGGCAAAAATCATGAATAAAAGACTCTTTTCACAAAATCGTGGAGCTACCCAGAAACGCACAAGTTGCAGCTTGGGGCTTGGTGCATTGAAGGCGCTTGTGCTAGTCACGTATACCCTCAGCCCGTTTAGTGCCCAGGCCGCGCCGGAGTCTGAGATCCTGCAGCGAAGTGACTGGTCTGTAACAGCTTCCAACAACGACTGGGATGCGCATAGAGCCATCGATAGCTCCATTGAGTCGCGCTGGATGTCCACGCGGGCACAACAACCCGGGCAGACATTTATTGTCGATATGAAACAGAGCAAGTCAGTGGATCGTCTGACAATGGCGACTAACAACAACAATCCCTGGAATCTGGATCACCCAAGAGGCTACGAAATTCACCTCTCCAGCGACGGAGTTAGCTGGGGAGGTTCAGTGGCAAGTGGTACAGGTTCCGACAGTGGTCTGACTGATATTCAATTCACTCGGCAACCGGCTAGGTTCATTCGTATTACCCAAACCGGTGGCGATGCTTTCTATTGGTGGTCAATTCATGATTTGAATGTGTTTGGTGGTGATAACGCTGTAGCAAGTAACGAGGCTCCAACAGCCAGTTTCATTGCTCCAACACCTCTCGATAGCGCCACACTTGATTTAAATGCCAAGGTCAGTGTCGCGATCGATGCTGACGACAGTGATGGCTTTGTTAATTCAGTTAATTTGTTTGTCAACGATCAACAGGTTGGTGAAACCGCTTTAGCTCCTTATGAATGGAGTTCTCAGGTGGATGCTGTATTAGCGGATCTTTCAGAAGGTAGCTATGAATTACGTGCAGAGGTTACCGACAATTCAGGTGCAGTAACTACGGTAACTTCTTCGTTTACCATCAATGGATCAGAACTCACGGCTGGCGTTCGACATCCTGATATTGTGAATATGCTGAATATCCGATTAGGTGATATTCCTTATGGACCAGATGCCCAATGGTGGGGGGATAGCTACTCAGTTGGCGATCAGTGTTTTTGTGACACAACCTTTGACCACGACCTTGATTTGATTGACGTCGACACACCACTTGGCACCATGAACGTAAGGGAAGCTTGTGCTTTGATAGGTGACGGACCAGGTAGTGACGGTCGACCCAGATACAACGATGTTCAGTGTGGTAACGGGCCTGTGAACGGGCAGCCTGATGAAGATTTCTGTCCTGGACAGATTAACGCTCCTGGTACTACTGAGCAGCAACGACTCGCTTGTAATAATGTGGGACCGAAGTGGAACTTTGATGCCATTGAGAGGCCAGTGGCTGAAGATCCAGTTACGCACCCGGATATTGTGTCCACTCTTGATACCCCACTCGTTGACATCCTTTACGCACCTGATGCTAAGTGGTGGGGTGACAGCTATTCGGTGGGTGATCAATGCTTCTGTGACACCACGTTCGACCATGAAATTGGTGGAGTGCAGGTTGATACGCCACTCGGCACCATGAACGTTGAGCAAGCCTGCGAACTTGTAGGTAAAGGGCCAGGCAGTGACGGTCGACCAAGGTACAACGATGTTCAGTGCGGTAATGGACCTGTAAACGGCACAGTAGACGAAGGATTTTGCCCGGGTCAGATCAATGTCGTAGGTACTGATGAGGAGCGGCGTCTGGGTTGTAACAACATTGGGCCTACTTGGAAGTTCTAGCGCGATTTGTTGTATGTACAGGTGTCGATCAGGGATGATGGACACCTGTTGGATTTCATCAGGTAAGGGCCAAGTTGCAAAAAAGATTACGTCGCGAACGCTTTGGCATACTTCGAGAGCTGATAGCAGAAGTAGGTATGTACGCCAGCCTTAACCAGCATGCTTAGCCTCTTCACCTCAGGCTACCACCCATGGCAATGTATGAACAAGGCGCCACCGGTCGCGCCGTACTATTGATGCTGGGGGCTACCCTCATGTTGGCTTCAATGCCTGGCATGTGCGTCATCTCAGCTTGGACAAGCATCATAAATCTTATTATTTAATCCATAGTGCAAACTATCGGGCTTGTCTTTACACTGACGCTAAACTCAAAACGCATCAGTGGCGTAGTGGCAGACATCCATAATGAACAGGCACTTCGCCGCGCTGCTTGTCAAAACGTCCAATGGGGATTGTCATGAGCCATTCAAACCAATCTGAAGCTTCAAAGTCAAAAGCGGCTGGTGGCAGAACCACCTGGCAGTACACCCCACCATTGCCCGTCGCCGTATCGCCTTATTTCGGCTGGCCACCGAATGTTGCCAACGTCCTTAAATGGATGGCTAGAGGATGGTTTCCTGTATCAGAGCGCCTGATCATTCTGCTACTCGCTGTTATAGCCACCTCGGCGTTCCAGCCAGTGTTTTCAGAAGCAGGAGGCGTGTCGCCGGGATCCATCATTATTCTATTCTTGAGAAACCTGTTTCTAATGTGCATTGTCGCTGGTGGCTTACACTGGTATTTCTATATTGCACGCAAGCAAGGTGATGAGCGACGTTATGATACCCGTCCGTTTGCAACCTCAAGCAAGGTATTCACGTTTCGCTCGCAGGTACAAGACAATATGTTCTGGACTCTGGCTAGTGGAGTGACTATCTGGACTGTATACGAAGCTTTGATGTTATGGGCACTGGCCAACGGTTACGCACCGGCGCTAAGCATGCCTGAGCAATGGCTTTGGTTAGTCCTGTTTATTTTTCTCTTGCCGTTGTGGGAAACAACGCATTTTTTTCTGATCCATCGCTTGATTCACACGACAAAATTGTATAAGCGCGTGCATTCACTGCATCATAGAAACACCAACGTTGGTCCTTGGTCTGGTATGTCCATGCATCCTCTAGAGCATCTTATTTACCTGAGCACGATACTCGTGCATTTCATCATTCCATCAACACCCTTGCTTATTGCGTTTCATTTAATGTATTTCACTTTATCTGCGGCGACCACGCATACCGGATATCAAGGCATTCTGGTAGCTGGTAAGTTGGTACTGCCACTGGGTACGTTCCATCATCAACTGCATCATCGATTTTTTACCTGCAACTATGGCGGTCTGGAAGTCCCGTGGGATCAATGGACTGGTAGTTTCCACGACGGCACGAACGAGTCTCATGAAGCGTTTCTCGCCAAACGAAAGAAATAGTAAAGTCGATGGCTAGTAGTCCGTC
>CAYGSW010000278.1:0-7391 GCA_964352535.1 uncultured Granulosicoccaceae bacterium
GGGCAACATCGGGTTCGTTGTAAAAGCGACGGGCATTCTCGATACCCGTACCATTGAGTTTTGCGATCACACCGCCGTCAACCAATTGGCCGCTGGAGTGATAGGGGGCAAAATCAAAACGCCACAGTTGACCACCCATGTCGCCAGCGTAAATCTGATCAGCAAATCCGTCAGCATTGACATCCAGGACGCGCACATTGCCCGGAATGCTGTATTTCATGTCATTGAACTTCTTGTTGCCACTGGAATCACCCTGGCCCGACCAGAGCAGCTTGCCGTTCTTGGCGTTAACGATATACAGGGCATTGCCTTTGCTGTCTGGGGTTTGAGATGCCACCAGATTCGCGCTGTTCGGGTCGTTGTTATCACTGTCATAGCCGCCACCAAAAATAAGCACGGTCCTTTTCTTGCTGTTTCTCATTATTTTGGTGGCAACGGGCTTGGACCAGGTTTGCGCGAGGTTCTTGAAGCTCCCTTTGCCACCTTCAATCTTCCAAAGCAGTTTGGGCTCGGTGCGTTTGGAGATATCGAAGGCGTAGTACAGGTTGCCACCGCGGCGCATGCCGACAAACAGATAAGCCTTCTCATTGCCGTCGACCATGACGTTGCCGTTCTTGTCATCGTGCCAGATCGTCAGATCACCATCTAGGCCGTAAGGGTGACGGGTGCTTTGCTGGTTCTCATAGAACTTGTCAACATTTCCCAGTAATTCCTCTGGCATGAACGCAAACAGCTCGGTTCCGTTGACATGCTCAATGGCATGCAGTATGCCCTCATTGGTTGCCACGAATATCGTGGTGTCAGTATCGGCACCATTTTCATAGTTGAGGATCACCGGCTGTGAATGCATGGGATCGCCCATGTGCAGTCGCGGATCATTGGTGCTGTTGTCAAGATCGCTGTCAGCGATGTCGACACCTCGAGCCCACTTGAGCAGATCTTCCCTCTTTTGCTCGCGCGCTTCGCTGTCTGAGCCACTGATGGCCAGCACGTCTTCGGTTATCTTCTCGTTATCTTCATGCAGCTTGTAGTCGTCATTTTTTGCCAGCTCTGCACCACCATCCGGAATATCACCGATCACGGTATAGACGCGTCTATCGCCCTGACCATCGGGCCCGTTCAGCGAAATTTTGGCGGCCGCTCCGCCTTTTTCTACTGAGTTTCCATCGGTCACATTGCTCCAGTAACTTGTGGCTTTACTGGAAAAATAGCCGGTATCTTCATCAATGACATTGTTCCCATCCTGATCAAGAATATCGACTTCGCTGTCCGAGTTCACCACCGCCTGGTAGCGTTTAAGGTTGCCTGCCCAGCTGGGTTTTGCATCCGGCTTGAACACGGCGAAGTAGATATCGTTGCGATGTGTCAGACGATTGAACTGATTTACCGTGGCTCCTGGACCTACAAAACTGGTGTCCACCGCCAGTACATCACCCAGAATATCCTGAAACACAGATACCAGCTCGGCTGACGAATTAGCATCCCGGTAATCACCGCCACCAGCGGTAGCGATGGATTCCAGAAAAGAGCTGCTGTTGTTGAATCCGATGGTATAGGTGCTGATGTTCTGTTTGCGTGAGGTCACAAGGTTGTGGTCTGTATCGTTTAGCCACTGCGCAAGTTCAACACCGCACGCCTCGTTGCCCGAATTGACCTTGCACTGCGTTACGCCCGTAAGTGCCTTAACCTGATCCGCCGCGGTATTGCTGGTTGCATCACCATCTGACAGAAAAACCACATGACTGGTTTGACAGCTGTGTGCCAACGGAGAAATATAGGTAGCGTTACCTACGATCTTTTCATTGCGACAGTTATCACTCTCCAGATTGGCGTCTGTGCAGGTGATATCCCGAGTGACTGTGCCGCCACGATAGCTATTAGGATGTGACACGCGATGATAGCGATGCTTGTTATACGAAAAGCCGCGCTCTTTACCGTAGTTTACCGGTCCGCCGAGCATGTAGTTGGTGGCTTCCACATACGCTGACACAATAGGTGTGCCGCCGGTCGCACTCAGCTCATTGACTACTTGCTTCATGTCGTCACGTGCAGTCTTGAACACCGCTTGTGTGCTACTGGTTGCACCTGCATTGATGCGAAATTCAACAATTAGTTTGGGTGCTTTTGCGCGGTTTGAGTTAAAGCTATTGAAGCTTCTGAAGTTGTTGTTATTGTGACCAGCTCCTCTGTTGAACTGAAAAGCGATATCATTACTGCTTTCCCAACCCGAACGATTGACGATTTGCTGTACCAGACTGGCAACGTCTGGTGTGTAGACATCGGTCCCTGATGTCCATGTGTCGTTTTCTGCGATATCCCACTGAACGCCACCACTGAGCAATGGCTGGTTGGCAATCCAGCCATTGTCGGCGACCAGTTCGGGCGCGCTGTTGCGGTTTTCAATATCGATTTCGATGGAGGCAGCCCCGGACAGCTCATAATAGGTGTTCAGTACAATGGTGGCTTTCTCGATAATGGCGCCCTGAGGAATGTTCAGATCCTGGAAACGCAGTCTGTTTCGAACAAGATAGTCGGAACTGAACCAGGCTTGTGGTATACGAATATCGGCACCGGTTGAATAGTTGGTTCCCCAACTGTACTCAAATGCATCGTCAGTTGACTCCTTGACTTGCGAAACCGCTATCTGGCGGGTACATCCACGGTTCGCCGGAATGCTGCTTGAGTCATAACTGACTCGCAAAACCGCTGAGCGGCTGGCGTTTCCTCCGTTGTAGGCGTGTGCTGCCCGCTCTCCGGTACCCGACACCACGAAGCCCAGTGACTGGCCACCACACCAGTCAGAGCGATCCGTTATTTCCTGAACAACCGTGCGAAGATCGGGCGTTTCATAGATGTCACCTTTGCTCCAGTCCGTAGGTGTCCAGTTGACGCGGGCTGTGGTTTTGGGTAACTGCTCCAGATACTCGTTGGTGGTTCCTATGGCAGGTGCATCGGGTGCATCGTGACCGACGATCTGTAACTGTGTGTCTTCTTCATCATTGCGCTCGGCTGTGAATTCAATGTGGGCGCTGGTTATTGTTGCGCCAGCCGGAATATCAATGTTCTTAAAACGCAGCCCAACCAGCTGACTGTTTCCGTCTTCTGTGCCCAGACTGAGTCTTACACCATTAGGTGTCATGATGCCAGAATCGACGAACTGCTCCATGTCATCGTTATTCTCGTCAATACGCGAAGAGATAGACAGAGTGCCACAGTTGTTGTTGGCACAGACGGTTTCGTCTATCGGTGTCATTGGATAGATGACAGAGCCGCCACTGTAGAACCCGTTGAATCGCATTAATCCAACATTGATGTTGGATGAAGAGTCAAGAATATAGGTCAGGGCATTTTTCATTCTCTCGAGACGTGTGCCCGAATAGCCGCTGTCGGTGCCATTCATTGAACCGGACGTGTCCAGCACGAACAGCACGTTGGGCGCTGTGTTCAGAGTCGGGTCAGCCTGGCCAAAGAAAATTTCAGTGTCGTCGGCGAACAGCGGTGTCATCGCTGAGGCAGTTAACAGGGCAACGGCCAAAGCTACGCCGGATCTTGTCAGATGTTGTGTTTTACGTAGCGTATCGGTAGTCGCAGGGATAAGTGCGCTGGCAAGCCTGGTTGTGCTAACTGACATCGGTGTTCACCTTGTTGCTGTAGTGGTAAAACGTTCGGGTCATGACCGTAAAAATTCGTGTGTGTGCTGTACTGCCAACCTAAGCCATTGACATAAAATCCATTGCTGGCTTTTCATGCAAGCTGAAAATCCTGTTTTTCTCATGGGCTTGGCCGTTCTGCTCAGTGTTCAGTTTGCGGGTGCTATGCGAAATGCGCCTTGTTCCACGGTGGACTGTGAGCGTACTGCCGGAATGGCACTGACACCGCTGGCGATGTACAGCAAGCCCTCGAACCCCTGGGTACCTACGCCTGCTGACCATCCAGTCGCCAGCGTGTCTCCCACATACTCCAGCGTGGAGCGTGACTGCATGCCAATGTTTTTATTCACCTCATCAAGCTCCAGAACCAGCTCGTTATTCTTGCCTTGCTGGTAGGCACGGGTAAGATGCGCAGGAATGTTGAGCGCCAGATCGGCTGCCGACTCTGCAGCCTGAAACGTCGTGGACGTCTGAATGGCATTGACCGTCATGCGTTTTTCCAGTGTGGATCCGCGCATCGCTGAAACGCCCATCAGTGAGAGCATGAAAATCATGACCATCGCAATCATCAGCGCGCTGCCTCTCTGGCAATAGCTGACGGCAGGTCGATTGTGGATTGGCTTATTCATCAGTTGTCTGTAGCAGTAGGGCGACGGTTTCTGACTTTGACCGTAGTGTTGAACGCCAGTCTGAAACGCTCGTCACCAGCGTGCGTGCGGGCTGATGAGGTTGCGCCAGACTTCTTCGGTTCGATAGCATGACCTGCAAGTACGTAGGTGTTTGTATCTTCAGTGTCTGAGATCCTGTCGTAGGAGTTCATGAGCAAGCCAATGCGTATAGTCTCCACTTGCGTTGCATCAAATCGTGCATCATTCGGATCAACATAGACAAGGCTATCGTTGCCGGTGCGCAAACCGAAAGAGATGCGCATGTCTTCGATGCCTTGAATAAGCTCTGTCGGTGGGTTCACGTTTAAATCACCGTACGGTAATGACTGTTGATACAAGGCGGTAATTTCATCCCCATGGGAGTTCTTGTTTCCTGTGTTGCCCACGTAGTAGACGTTTGAAACAAAGCGCATCACCTGGGTGACTCTTAAGGAATCTACACCCCCGTATTCGGTACTCAAAGCTCCACTGGTATTGTCCGGTGCAGCGTGCGAGAGTTCGGCGCGAGTGTCCGTCTGGCTCAGCGCGCTGACTCTGAAAATGTCGGCAAACGAGCAGTTACTGATCAGCGCGTAGTCGCCTTTCTTGATATCGAACGGTCTACTGCTGACGCCTGCAGTGATATCCACCACGATCGGCGCACTGCGGTCGGCGATACCACCTGTACCGACCAGTTGCGCCAATGGAAAGGTGGACGGATGTCCGAACTGCAGTGTGAGTGCGTGTGTACCGGGCAATGCCGGGTGGTTGGCTGTGTTAAAGCCCAGAGGAGGACTGGGTGACCAGCTGTTACCTTCTGAAATAACGGATGCTACTGCCGCACTGGCGTGATAGTCGTCGGTCGGTTTGGCTGCTGCCAGAATGGCTGCGGGTGCCCGATTGATATCCACACAGCCCTGAAAGCCTGACATGCGAATGTCACTGGCGAGCTTGTCTATCGCAAAGCGTGCATTTTCCTGAAGATTGGCCATGGACGTGTTCAGCTCACTGCTGCGTTTATTACCGACAAACACAGTGATCATCCCGGATATGAGAATCAGCCCAATGGTTGAGGCAAGCAACAATTCAACCAGAGAGAACCCATGTGATTTCAATGGGTATGGTGATGTCTTGCTATTCAGATTCACTGGTCTTCCTCCAGAGCGAACTGAATTCTGAAGCTTTGCTGGTTGTCTGCACCACCAACGACTTCGTTCCAACTCATGACAACGGCATACACACCGTTGCCTACATCCTCTATGGAACCGCTGGCGGGTGTCGTCTCAGAGCCTGGTAGCGCTGCTACAAATCCGGTTTGCGTGCTTAGCGGATACAGGCTTGTACTCCAGTCATAGAGATCCTGGTTTGCGATAGCCTGTGGCTGACAGGGATTTACGCCGCATTGTGGGTTTTGCGCATCGCTGGAGGTTGATCTGCCTGTGTAGTGTCCCTCGGCAACACCGCGAACATTGCTGCGCATGCGATCAATCATGTCACTTGCAAGAAAGTAGGCTTGGGACTGGTAGTAGGCACTCTGGCTGAAGCGCATGCCTTCTACCTGCATTTTTGCCGCAGCCAGAAAGCCCACGGAGATCAATACCACGGCGATCATGATTTCGATCAGGCCCAATCCTGACTGGTGTTGATATACACGCGCAGCCATGCTTGTCTTGTGCATGGCGCTCATGCGTCAGCCGGTTCACCGCAATGGGTGCTTATTGGTTGATTGAATACATCTCTGGGCGAGTCTGCGCCTGCGGTTACGCGGCCGCGGCGTATGTCACCGGTAAGTATAAGGTTGATGGCACGTGAAGCCTTCGGGCCTCGATCGGCATCGCAAATAACAAACGTGCCACTGTTCCAGAGCGTTCCACCGTCTTGCAGATAGCGTACAAACGAGACTTCGGTGGCATCGGCTGCGGTGTTGTTTGCCGAGCTTATGGCCTTGATGACGTTGTCTCCTGAGATAGCTGTCTCACTGCTGAGAATGATGTCGTTGGCATCTATAAAAGCGTCAAGCTCTCCGGATACCGTTGTATTGTCAACAAATACAATCCAGCCGTTACCCCAGTCGTTCTTGGTTCCGCACTGTAATGAGTCAACTGTCTTGCGCGGGCATACGGTGACCTCGCCGGGACCTTTCACAGCTTCTGAACGTGCCAGATACAACGAACCGACCATGGCGTTATGCTGGGAACTTATACGGCTCTCTTTGATAACCTCGACAAAGCTTGGCACGCCGATTCCCAGCAAAATGCCAGCGACCGAGACGGCCACGAGTAGCTCTATCAGGGTAAAGCCTGAGGTTATATGCTGACGACGCAGGTTCTCCATAACCAAGGTAGCGGCCACGTCGGGGTTAAATTGAACCTGACAATACTGACTAAGTCAGTACAATACCTTGGGGTAATCGAGCCCTGGTTAGCGATTTTACAAGACAACCGTGTGTTCAATACTCAGCTTGGCCAACAGTTCTTGGTTGCAGCAGGCGTGCGAATATCCTGATGGTTAAGCGTCATCTCCTTGCAATCGGTGTCGTTAGCCTGAGCACCGACGCCTGTGGCCTTGATAACGAAGCTAGTTGCATTCCGTTCGGCCAGTGACAGGGTGTAGTGGCCCTCAGGGGATGTGGTGCTGCTCAGACTGCAGCTGGCATAGGAATAGCTGGTCGATTTGCAGCGTTCCATATTCTGGACCTCCTGCAACAAGGCCAGGTGACCATCAGCACGGCGCGCTTTGGTGACGTATTCGCCATATTGTGGATAGGCGATGGCAGCAAGTATGCCAATAATTGAAACCACGATGAGCACTTCAATAAGAGTAAAACCACGCTGTGCCTTCTCGATTTGCTGGGCTGCAAGTGGGTAGAAAGGGGGCATCAAAAACTCCGGCCTTGTTCAAAGGCAATCTGTAGCAGTGCGATCTATGCTTTGTATCGTCTCCAATCGGGTACTACCTGATGGCTATTCTGTCTGTATTCAGAGCTTTGCGTCTGTGATCACACAATGCAGCTAGTGCGACTTCATTCACTCTTACAGCCTCCTAGTAGTCCGTCAACCCGAAATATTAGGATTCAGAGTTCACCAGCCGCCGC
>CAYGSW010000279.1:0-7391 GCA_964352535.1 uncultured Granulosicoccaceae bacterium
GTAAATCTCGGCGAATAGAACAACTATTCACCTCAATTGACACGATAATCTGACTCAAAATCTCACACCCTCGCGGGGCCACCTTCGGCCTCGATCGTTATTCTCGGACAGCCTCCTATTACTTTATCGCGTCTTTGCGAGATAAACGGTCCGACTTACCTGACTGAAACGTAGAGAGTATATATTTTCATTACGCACAGGCAGGAATGCATCAGGAGCGCATCATGAATAACACGTCAAAAGCGATCAATCGATCGAAACAACAGGCAAGGCTGGTGGTCACAGCAATGTCACTGATATTGCTGGCTGCAGCAGTACTAATGGCAGCCCCGCTGAGAGCCAACAGCACAGGGCCTGCGCCAAGCGCCGACTACAAGCCACAGGATGTTGTCAAAATCGTTGTCGACTCATTGCAGAACAATTCTGAGGCAGCTGAGGATAGTGGCATAGCCACGGTGTTTCGCTTTGCTTCACCTGGAAACCGCGCCAACACAGGCCCACTCGAGCGATTCACCCGCATGGTCAAGGGCGGGTTTTCCGACATGCTCAACCACTCTGGCGCTCGCTACGAAGCGATGGAGGTGATCGGCGACAAGGCAATACAGGCTGTGTGGCTGATGACGGACAGCGGCGCTGAAATGGGCTACGCGTTCCAGCTGGGACTGCAAAAAAGCGGCGAATACGAAGGCATGTGGATGACAGACGCTGTCATACCGCTCGGTAAAGGTCCCCAAAGTGGTACGCGTATTTAAAATTAGCCCGCTAGTCAATTCCGTGCTGACGCTTGGCTTGTTGCACCGTGTTATGCAGCAGACACGCGATTGTCATCGGGCCAACCCCGCCCGGTACTGGCGTAATCGCACCGGCGACAGTCTCTGCGCTAGCGTAGTCCACATCGCCGACCAGACGCGTCTTTCCACCTTCTTCAATACGGTTGATGCCCACGTCGATGACAGTCGCGCCCGGCTTCACCCAGCTTCCGGGAATCATTTCCGGGCGTCCGACTGCCGCCACCAGAATATCCGCGCTCTGGCAAAGCGCTTCGAGATCACGTGTACGCGAATGCGACACGGTTACCGTGCAGTTTTCCTGCAAAAGCAGTGCCGCCATGGGTTTGCCAACGATATTGGAACGCCCGACGATGACGGCATTGAGGCCGCTGAGATCGCCCAGCGTCGATTTGAGCATCATCAGACAACCGAGTGGTGTACACGGCACCACTCCACCACCATCGGTGTTGAGTCGACCCACATTGACGAGATGAAAGCCGTCCACGTCCTTGTCATGACTGACCGAGTTTATGACCTTGAACTCATCGATGTGCGGCGGCAGCGGCAGCTGGACAAGTATCCCGTGGACTGAATCGTCATTGTTGAGCGTGTCGACCAATGCCAGCAATTCGTTTTCATCCACGTCCGCCGGTAAACGGTGCTCAAAAGACTGCATACCCACTTCCACCGTCTGACGACCCTTATTGCGCACATAAACCTGGCTGGCAGGATCCTCGCCCACTAAAATCACCGCAAGCCCGGGTACAAGGTTGTGATCACGCTTCAGCTCGGCAACAGTGACTGCCAACCCTTCGCGCAGCTTGGCTGCAGATGCCTTTCCGTCTATTACTGTCGTCATGGATGCGAGCGTGCCTGTCGTGTTGGGAATTATGATGAATTAGAACATTTGCGCCGACCATTAGCCACCTAACAGTAGCGCTAACGCAGATGGGCGTCGTTTTATGTACAGATGCCCACTTATGACATAATTTATAGGATGTTATCTTACAAAAATCTCACCAAGGCTCAGCTCATGACCTCAGGCAACTTCCATCGCTACTGGCTTCTGGCCATTCTGCTGGCATCACTCAGTGCCTGCAGCTCATCAGAAACTGAGATTGCAGCGCCTGACGACGATGACGATATCTTCGCGCAAGGACCTTTGGTACCTGCGGATCCTCTAGCGGAAACGCCTCAATCAAATGACCCTGACAGCCCTACGGGCACTCAGGACGATCCCGTTGGGGAAGAGACGGTTGTGCCAGTTGATGAGCCTATAGCCGATGAAGAGCCTACTGAGGAAGAAGCCGTTGTGCCTGACGACAGTCAGCCGGGAGACGAAGGACCTTCCGAAGAAGAAGTGGTTGTACCCGACGGCGGCCAGCCAGGAGACGGCGGACCTGTCGAGGAAGAAACGGTTGTCCCTGACGATAGCCAGCCGGGAGACGCAGAGCCTACCGAGGAAGAAACGGTTGTACCGGACGATAGCCAGACAGAAGACGCAGAGCCTACTGAGGAAGAAACGGTTGTACCGGACAACAACCAGCCAGGGAATGAGGAACCTTCCGGAGAAGAGACAGTTGTACCTGACGATAGCCAGCCAGGGGATGAAGAGCCCACCGAGGAGGAGACGGCGGCGCCTGATACTACCGGCTTGTTGATACCACAGACCGCACCTGGCAGTGATCTTGACCGGTTGATCAAAGGGCTGCACAGGCAACTCTCGACAATTGTGCTGAGCCTCAACCGTGCCTTGTCACAAGGCGAAGAATTGAGTGATGTGCAAGAACGGTGTTTAGGTGCGTTTGATCCAGGCGTGGGCGAACAACTGGTGGGTATTGATTGCGGTAATGTTGGGGCGGCATTGAACGACATCCCTATCTATACACGACAGGCTTCTTTCTACGACACACCGGCCTGTCAGGTCTCATTGTCAGAGCAGAAAACCGATGCGTGTGTGCTCTACAACATAGACGCCCTGATGCCGACAGAGTGGGACAGCATACCCGGTCAGATCCCGGTTCCGGTGTTTCCCGGAGCGAGTATTTCCTATTCGGTCGCCGACGATGACGGCACCTTGCGAATCAATAGCCTGAGATCGTCACTCTCGGGAGCCTTTTTATGCTCTCTGGATCTGACATCAGCGCAGCTTACCGGTGCTGCCAATAGGTTTGACTGCAGAGATACAATCAAAAATATGGCAGATCAGCTGGAAAAGCTACAAGGTCTGTAAGAAGCCTCGTACATAGGGTGTAGTAACAACTTGACGATATGCTCTACTATTCTCGAACAGCCACTTAGAGGGCTCTCCGAGGATAAGCTGATCGACCGAGAGCGGTCCCCCGACGTAGTTATATTTTGGCTGGGCTGCCCCTCCAGCCAGATTTCCTCGTAACAACGGCGAGCTTCGTTACATAGGACAACTATTCACCTCAATTGACGAGAAAATCTGACTCAAAATTCTCACACTCTCGACTCGATCGCTATTCTCGGACAGCCACCTGGCAATTTTTGAGTATTGCAGGTAGCGCTTTGTGACAATATGAAGCATATTTAACGGTTACATCTATCAGGACGACTAACTACCCATGTCACAGGCAAAGGAGGCGGAGAACGCCACGGCAAAGCGCCGAGTGCTGATAACCGGCGGATCAGGTACTGTCGGTCAAGCATTCATAAAGCGTTATGAGAATGAGTTTGACTTCTTTAATCTAAGCCGTAACGAGACCTACATACACGCACTAAAGCAGCACTACCCGAACGTTGAGTCTTTCGTTGCTGATGTTCAGGATCTGGACAGGCTTACGCGATTGTTTCTGCAGATTAAGCCGGATATCGTCCTGCATGCGGCCGCGCTAAAACACGTCAACTTTGCCGAGCTGAATCCGTCGCAAACCGTCGAAGTCAACATTGTGGGCAGCCTGAATGTTGCCAAGGCAAGCATCAGAGCCCAGGTGCCGATTGTCATTGGTGTCAGCACTGACAAGGCGTGCCAGCCTGAGAACATGTACGGCTACTCAAAGAAGATTTTGGAGCAGACGTTTCTGGAGCATTACAACGAGTCCACACGTTTTATCTGCACCCGATTTGCCAACGTCGCCTGCTCGAATGGCTCGGTCATTCCATTCTGGATAGAAAGCGCCCGAAATGGCGAGACCCTCAAGCTGACCGATTCACGCATGAACCGCTTGATGTTCACAAGCACCGAAGCCGCTGAGCTTGTGCGCCAGGGAATTACCTATGCCGAACAGTCAACCAAGCCGTTCGTGCTTTGTCGCATCATGAAGTCGGTGGGTATGCTGGACTTAGCCAATCAACTTTCGCACGAATTCGGAACGGGAAAAAAGCCGGAGATAGTCGGTATTCGCCCCGGTGAGCGTCTCAATGAAACGCTGGTCAGTGATTCCGAACTCAGTGTTGCATCCATTACCAACAACGACAAGTACATCACGCTCTATAACAACGAATTTGGTGACGGTCGTTTGACGGAAGCACTTTCCTCACTCACCGCTGAATACATGAGTGAAGGGGAAATGCGTAATCTGTATCAGGAACTGTCCGCGCAGCCACTATCGCTTGTGTCATCTGGCACTAGACCACAAAACTAGTGGTCCGAGAAAAACGATCGATACCGAAGGCGGCCCCGCGAGGGTGTGAGATTTGCAGTCAGATTTTCTTGTCAATTAAGGTGAATAGTTGCTCTATTCGCCGTTGATACGCGGAAAGCAGGCTGGAGGCAGCCCCGCCAAAAAAATCGCGCTCTCGGGGAGCCGCCTTCGGTACGATCAGCTTATTCTCGGACAGCCTCCTAGGAGGCTGATTAAACTTGATTTCCGAGCGAAAGGTCGCTAACTAAACAGGATTGACAGTTGTACCAGGACTGACAGTTGTACGATGCATTTGCGAAATCCATCACTTAACATAAAAATTGTTCACGTAACATACAGCTTTACACGTTAACAACAACAGAACTCAAGGAAAGTGCTAGTCATGGTTTGGGTATTTCTCATAGCCTTTGGATTCATCCTTTATACATACGCCGTGTTCCCTCTTGTGCTGAGCTTTCTGGCGCGTGGCAAGAGCATGCCCAAGCCGCTACCCACGACACCTGAAAATCCGCTGCCCACCGTCAGTATTGTTATCGCAGCACACAACGAGAAAAAATCCCTGCCCGGCAAGCTGGCTTCATTGGAAGAGCTCGACTATCCATCAGACAAGATCGAGTGGATCATTGTGTCGGACGGGTCAACCGACGGAACTGCTGATTTTCTCAACGACGCTTTTTCTGGCTATGACAACAGGACTTGCATTCATTACGAAGAGTCAAAAGGCAAGTGCGGTGCTTTGAATGAAGGCGTGGCCAGAGCAACAGGCGACGTCATTCTGTTCATGGACGCGCGTCAAGTCGTATCATCGAACGCTGCCATGGCGCTGGTGCCTTATCTGGCTGACGAAAGAATCGGTGCCGCCACTGGCGAGCTCATTCTCTCTGAAGACAGCAGCCTGGAAGCTGCCAATTTCGGTCTGTACTGGCGCTATGAAAAGTGGATTCGCGAGAACGAAACACGCCTGTGTTCAACAACCGGGGTAACCGGCGCGTTGTACGCCATACGTCGAAAGGACTTCATTCCTAACATTATTGGTACCTTGCTCGATGATTTCGAAACCCCTATAAGCCTGCTCAAGCAAGGCAAACACACCCTGTTTATCCCGGGTGCTTACGCCTTCGACAAAGCCAATGACGATCTCGCACTGGAGTTCAGGCGCAAGGTTCGCAATCTGGCGGGCAACTGGCAGTCATTCATGAAGAACACCTGGCTGTTCAGCCCCTTCAAGAACCCTGTGTGGTGGCAGTTCTGTTCGCACAAGCTGTTCCGTCTACTGGTGCCTTTCGCCATGATCATAGCGCTGGTGTCTGCGCTTACGGGCGCCTTGATGGGTGATGCGTTTTTGCAATATGCGCTGGCAGGACAAGTCGCCCTGTACGCCCTTGCGGGAGCCAGCTACGCAGGCTTGCCCGGCACCAGCAACAAGCCGCTGAATTTTTTCAAGGTGTTTTTGCAATTAAACGCAGCGGCGCTGGTAGCCACCATACGATTCTTTGGCAGCGACCGGGCAATCAGCTGGCGGTAGGAGGCTGCTAACGAAGGCCCTTCAGATAGCTTGCGGCGGTTTTCAAATGCGCGTCGCGCTTTTCATCGGTCATCTTTTCGCCATTTCTTACCATCATTGCCCAGCGCGGATTGCCTTTTAGCGCCTTGCTGTTCTTGATTATCCATCGCCAGAACAAGGCGTCCCAGATGACGGACCATTCACCTTTCTTGTAATTGCTCATCTTGAGCACGTAGTTTGATCCTGAAAAGTACGGTTTAGTGGTAATGGCACCGCCGTCGGCGTGCTGACTCATTGCATAGACATTGGGCACCATCACCCAGTCATAGCTGTCGATGAACATTTCCATGAACCATCGATAGATATCATCAGGATCTATCTCGCACAGAAACATGAAGCCACCCAGAATCATCAACCGTTCAATATGGTGGCAATAGCCGGTGTCCAGTACCCGCAGGATCACATCATCAATGGGATCGATGCCCGTTGTGCCATCATAAAAGGCTTCCGGCAAGCGTCGCTTGTGCTTCCAGTGATTGGTGGTGCGCATGGGTACCCCCAGATCATGATAAGAAGCTCGCATGAATTCACGCCAACCGATAATCTGCCGGACGAATCCCTCAAGGCTATTGATCGGTACATCGTATTGGTCTGCCGCGCTGAGTGCTTTGGCGACCACTTGCTCAGGCGTCAACAATCCTGTGTTTAGCATCGGTGTCAGCACACCGTGATGCAGCCAGTTGTGCCCTGCAGCCATTGCATCTTCATAAGCACCAAACTTGGCAAAACGCTCCTTGAAAAACGTCTCCAGCCACTTTTCAGCAGCGCTGTGAGTGGTTGGGTAGTACCAGTTGTCCAGCGCACCAACAGCCTCAGGGAAGTCTTCCTCGATGGATGCAATAGCCTC
The DNA here is from genome assembly GCA_964352535.1 of uncultured Granulosicoccaceae bacterium. GTDB lineage: Bacteria > Pseudomonadota > Gammaproteobacteria > Granulosicoccales > Granulosicoccaceae > Granulosicoccus. Next base: position 6,790 of record CAYGSW010000279.1, read on the forward strand.
TTTGATGGGCTTTGTGCGCGGGATACGCGGCAGCTCGGGCAGAATGTCGATTTCGCTTTTGGGCAGCTTCTTACGATTGTCATCATCGAAACTCCATTGACCACCCACCGGCTTTTCCTTCTCCATCAGGATATCCAGCCGTTTTCGTTGCCACTGGTAGAAATCAGCCATGAACCAGCGCTTTCGCGATGCTCGCCATTCGACGTTGTCAGTTTGCGAGTTGATGAAACCAGGGGTGCCGAGTTCCTGCAGCACTAAACCTGCCTCTTCAGCGGCTGCCGCCAGGCGTTTTTTTAGCGTGAAATCATTTATCTCTGCAACGACTACGCATTGATGACCGTCGCTAGCAGCCTGTTGACATACCTCTTTCAGACAGCATGAGCCGTCGGTGTAGCGCGTTGTAGCCACACTGAGTTTCTTTTTTTCAAGCATGGTGGCGTAAGAGGCCATGGTGGCTCGGTGGTAGGCCAGCTTCTGCTTGTGGAAACGTGCCGGGTATTGCTGGTCACCAAAAAACAGACTGTGCTCGATGAGCAGAACCTTTTTCGGTGATTCGCGTAAAACTGGGTTCTCAATGAATAACTGATGAGGAAATACAAGTG
>CAYGSW010000280.1:0-7375 GCA_964352535.1 uncultured Granulosicoccaceae bacterium
TGGGCTCGTCAATCAGCAGAAGTTGCGGGTCCTGCTCAAGCGCTCGCGCAATACCCACACGCTGACGCTGACCACCTGACAAGGCATCAGCGCGTTTGCTGGCATGATCGGTAAGCCCGACACGCTCCAGTAGCGCAAAGGCTTTCTGTATGTCTTCGCCGGGAAATTTACGAAAAAAACTGCGCCAGAAAGGCACATAGCCCAGCCGGCCGGACAGAACATTCTCCATGACACTCAAGCGCTCGACCAGTGCGTACTCCTGGAAAATCATGCCGATTCGGCGCCTCACTGTACGAAGCTCGGAGGTGGACAGGCCCGTGATGGTTGTATCCCCGAGCGTTATCGTTCCACTGGTTGGTTCTACCAGCCGGTTGATGCATCGTATGAGTGTGGATTTGCCCGCCCCCGAGGGGCCAATCAAACCAACAACCTGACCTGAAGGAATCGTGAAAGTGACATCGTCCAGCGCTTTATCGCCCGCTGCATAGGTTTTGGAGAGATTATTAACGCTCAGCAAATGGAAATATCCTGTTCAGTCAAAAAAAGCGCGGCCTTGCACATCACCTGAGTGATACGCAAGGCAAGATGACCACGAAGTGGTGAACGTCAGGGAGAACTACTGGCAGTTGTATACGACGCTGTTGGCTTCGTCAATCTTGCGAATGACGGCCCACTCTTCCTTGAAGGTGATTGGTACGAACTGAGCCTCACCCGATTTGCTGAACTCTTCCTGCAGGGCGGTGCCTTCCCATTCAAATGTCTGGAAAGCCTCCTGAATCCTGGCTTGCAGATCAGCGTTGAGATTGTGCGCAACACCGTAGCTGGTGGTCGGGAAGGTTTGCGACTTGTAGATTGATTTTATCTGATCGGCGGTAACAACATCACGGCTAAGCATACGATTGAGTACAGAATTGGCCACTGCAGCAGCCGGATAATCCTTGTTGGCTACGCCGAGAATGGAGTTGTCGTGCTTGCCGGAAAACACAGGTTCAAAATCTTCACCCGCCACCATCTGGTAATCCGCCTTGAGTATGGCTGATGGTGCCTTGAAACCGGAGTTGGAAGTTTCAGAGGTAAAGGCCAACTTGCCACCCTTGATGTCCTCTACCTTTTCGATTCCTGAATCGGGATAGGTGATGATTTCCATTTCGTAGCCGAACGAACCGTCTTCACCAGCCATCATTGTAAAGGGACGATAACCGGCACATGCTACAGCCAGAGGGTTTGAACCTGTGTTGAAGCCTGCAATATGCAAACGTCCCGCACGCATCGCTTCAATTTGCGCAGCATTTGATTGAACCGGGAAGAACTGCACCTTTTTACCGGTGACAGTCGACATGTGATCGAGAAACTCCCTCCATACTTCGGCATAAACGGCAGGATCTTCAACCGGCGTGTAAGCGAAAATCAGTGTGCCGGGGTCGGTCTGGTCTGCCGCAGCAGGAATGTCTGCAATCAGATCGCCGTCAGCGTCAGTGTAACGAGGGTCGAGCGTAAACTCTGCATTGGCAGCGATTGATACTGCCAAAGTCACAGCAGCCGCTACGGCTGCAACACGATTTTTCATTCCTGGTACCTGTTCAGTTTGCGTTGGATTGTTGACGACGGACTATGACACTAAAGAGCCACGCGCACAAATCAAAAAAGCCTGGCTATTGTAGAAAATCCACGACACATACATGCTGTTAATCAATGCGAAACACTGCGTCGAGCACAGCTACTGACGCTCCCAACGCTCGTTATGAGATACAAGCGCTTTGCGCGCAATATAATGCCTATATTTTCACAGGATCGCCAGTGATCACGCTACATGGTGTCCTTCAGCAATTACTTTATGTTACAAAATCCAATACTTGAATATTTTTGTAATATACAAGTAAGAGAGAGAAATCGTAGTATTCGAACTGTTAAACCAAGACGCTATCGCGAGACATTGTCTAAAGAGTAAATCGAGTACCCGCACGACAGCTCGACGCTTCCGGATACGTGCCTCAGGCAAGATCCCGAACGCTTTGAAGTTATCAGGTCGATAAAGTGGCAGCTTCCGGAAGGCCGGCGCCCGCATCCCCTTCGTCCGTAGCGAATTCCACTCAGGCTCCTAGAGATCTTCCGGGGCACCGTTTCACCGCCTTACTGTAACGGATGTTCAGAAAACCATCCGCGATGCAGCCGTTGTCACCTTGCAACCAGACCAGAAAGCTCTCTTTGATTTCACCCAGGGTCAATACTTGACGTTCAGACGTGAGTTTGAGGGAGAGGAGCTTCAACGTTACTACTCAATCTGCGCAGGTAAATATGATGGTGTTCTTCAAGTTGGAATAAAACGTGTCGATGGCAGAGCCTTTTCCACCTGGGCCAATGCTGCGCTCAAAGTGGGTGATGAACTGGAAGCCACGCTGCCGATGGGCAATTTTTATCGGCCGGAACCAGACCCACGATACACATTACGTATGTTTTGCCGCAGGCTCGGGCATCACACCGATCTTATCTATCCTGAAAACGGGCCTTGCAGACAATCACTCGGCGCATTGTACGCTTGCATAGGCAAACCGAAAAATCAATACCATCATGTTTCGTGAAGAGCTGGAGGATTTGAAAAACGAACACCTGCGACGATTATGCATTATCAATGTGCTTAAAGATGAATCACAGGATATCGCATTGTTTTCTGGCAGAGTCGACGCTAAAAAGTGTTCTGAATCGTTTGAGCACTGGATAGATCTGAAGAGTGTCGATACAGCCTACATCTGTGGACCAGAACCGTTGATGCTCACCATAGCTGCTGCACTGAAAGAGCATGGACTGGATGAGCAACAGATACGATTTGAACTCTTTGCCAGCGGTCAGCCAGGACGCGCCAGAAAACGGGCCGTAACCTCAGACGACTCTATTGCCGACGTTGTCGCACGCACCACTCTGGATGGGGAAAGCGTACTTTCCCTATGGCGAAGGATACCAGCCTGCTTGAAGCGGCACTGGCCAATAAGCTGGATGCCCCACATACTTGCAAGGCTGGTGTTTGCTCTACCTGCAAGGCAAAGCTCAGGGAAGGTGAGGTTGAGATGATCGCGAATCATTCTCTGGATGACTATGAAGTCAACGCCGGCTATGTATTGACGTGTCAGAGTTATTCAGTGTCCGATACTGTTGTTTGGGACTACGGCCAGGCCGAGCACTAGGAGGCTGTCCGAGAATAACGATCGAGGCCGAAGGCGGCCCCGCGAGGGTGTGAGATTTTGAGTCAGATTTTCGTGTCAATTGAGGTGAATAGTTGTTCTATTCGCCGAGATTTACGCGGAAAGCTGGCCGAAATATCGCGCTTTCGCTCGATCAGCTTATTCTCGGACAAGCTCCTAGTGGTCCGTCCAGCTCATAAAGTCGCGGAACACCCAACCAAAATCCTTACGGACGGCCCAACCCTCACTCTATCCAGCGAGGATTATTCATGAGATCACCCAATCCTGTAGACACGCCAGTCCTGCGCATCCCCTTCTCAGAGACGATGTCCACTCTATCGCAAATACCGGGCGTGCATTGAGAATGCTTTGACTATCACGGTGAACTTCCGCAATCATTTATTCGAACACACATCAAAAAATAAATTCGATCACACACTCACTGGACTATAAACACTGCGGCGTCCTGCATCTGTGCTTGTTCTGTTTACTGGATGAAGATCAGCGATTACGTTTTCAAAGCTGAATGGACAAAACGATGTCCGCAATTTTCATTTGATATAAAACACAAGGCAGCAGCCATTCCACATTCAGAACTGAGTTTCTTATCAGAAACTTATCTCAACTACCATTTCAAACATGTTGATGAATACCTGTTATTGACATTCACCACATATTATCTTTCGCTTGAGTTGGCGCAACTACATCCAATATGACAAAATACGAGTAGGATCTGCTACTTACAGAGATCCAAACAACAGAAGTAGTTGGTAGATGCAACGACTTCTCGTAAAAACAGTAAACCTTTACCATTCATTTAACCAGAGATATACCTTTATGCCACGTCCGGCAAAAAAACTAGACTTTAACGATGTTACTGCCCTTGTTAGTATTTTGAACGCAATTAGCGCTCAAACAAAGAAGACTCCACTCACCAAACCTCAGGTTGCTGAAATAACTGGATTGCCTACTGTTCAGGTAACAGCATCTTACAAGACACTGCTCAAGATGGAATTGGCGGTGCAGATTGCACCACCGGCAGATATGCCTCAAAAAGGTGTTTATCTGAAAATCAATGCCAAGGGAAAGGCATATTGCAAAGCGTATAACTTGCTTTTTGCATAAGTAACTCGAATGCCGTCAGATTATCAGTGAATTTGACGGCATCCCTTCCAGCTCCACAATCCATTTTTTTTACAATTTTTTAGCCACAATTTGTAAATATCGCGCTGTTTGCTTGTACGGCAAACGATCGCCCATTGCGACCTCCAGCACCTGGAGTTTCTCAAGTAGCGCCTGTTCGCCACCCGGCCCTTCAGCGACAACCACTTCATCAGCACGACATAACAATCCGTAGTCACCAAGCACTTCGAACCCTATTCTTTCTAACCACTCGCGTAAGAATCCTGCCGAGAAGAACAACACATCGGCATCGAATACACGTGATGGACCTCTTGTACGCTCTAGCAAGGTCGGCAGCTCAGCCGCGGTATGGGAGTTGACATCGATCCGGTAGGGCTCCGCATACCAGTTCCTGACCACCAGTGATAACAAACCTCCCGCTTTCAAGGGCGCGCTCATTGAAACAAGCAGCTCCTCCCATGCCGGGCTGTAATGAATAACGTTGTGGCAAAGCAGCAGGTCGAAGGTATCAGCACCAAACAGATCATGAATGCTGCGAATATCACTACCATGCGCGTGTATCCGATCCTGCAGGTCACTTGCCTCTGCGGTTGCTTTAAGATCCTGAAGCATTGCCATTGAGCGATCCACGACGTCGACAATGGCGCCCGCCTCTGCTATCGGCAAACTTGCCTGACCGTTGCCACCTCCTGCATCAAGTACTCTGAGACCATTCAGTTCAGCGATATGACGCATCAGGTAAGTGTGCGACAAGCTTCTACGTAGCCGGACTCGTAACGCCTGTTGTTCCTCTTTCCAGCGAGGCATTCCAGATTCGAATGCAAGCGTGGCGCGTGTTTCATCCAAGGCATCGCCCAAACGGAACTTTCCAGTCTGCAGAGCCTTGCCGATTAACACACCCGTTATTCCCGGGCGGTTATAACAGGCGACAACATCCTCCAGATCGCGCACTACACCGCCCACAATGACATCCATACCAGATAGCTCAGCCAACTCGCAGGAGTTATCCAGATCAGTGCCACTCATAGTGCCGTCTGGCTGAAGACGGGTATGCACAAGCGTAGTAATGCCCAGATGGTGCATCTGAACCGCAAGCGTGAGTGCATTCAAACCACCCACAGCTTCCCAGTCTCGCCCGACAACAAAACCTTCTGCACTGGCGGTAATCGATAATGCAAACCGCTCACGCCCATGCTTGATGATCGCTGAAGAAACAATCTGCGGAGATTCGATAGCCAGAGAGTTAAGCAACACCCGACTGACACCTGCAGCAATTGCCCTATCGATGTTTTCCGTGCTGCCCAACCCACCTCCGTACTGTACTTTTACGGGTAGCTGACACAGTTTTTCGATCAATAGCCAATCATGGCTGGCTGCAGGGTCAAAGCTAGTATCAACGTTAACTACATGTAACCACTGTGCCCCGTGTTCAATAGCCTGGCGCGCCGCCTCAAGCTCATCCATATCGTCATCAAGAACAGGCTCATCGCACGACGAATCTGCCGACAGATCTACAAGCCGACCTTGAGAAAGGTGCAGCGCTGGCAGTATGTCGAAAGTACGATCTGGTGTTATCACGATGCAGCCTCTTGAGTCGCAGGATTACAGCGCCCTATCGTATACGAGATCGCCATAATCCAAACACGTTTATGTGGTCTGAGCCGTTACGCTCAGAATCCCGGCATTTTGAACCTGATCAAATACCGCGTCTCTACAAACCAGAAATTCCTCGCAGGCATAACTGGCTTATCAATCTGGCATATCGCTCGCGTTTGTGCTTACCCGCACTTGCGTTCCACATGTAAAACCAGTTCAGCATTCCGAACAGGGATCTTGTCGTAAAGTGACGTTTTTCCTTATCGGTTGAGAAGACGTCTGGCGCAACAGCTGCCACCAGCTCTTTTACTATAAAATCTCCTCATCAAACAATGCTCCTTGAATCGCTCTTGATGCGCCTCGGAACAAAGCAACCGTATCCCCATTCTGGGTTTTGACAATAACGTCAGTGATACCGCTACGCCCAGTCAGGCTGACCTGAGTAGCCATGGCTGTCAGCGTATCACCCAGCTGAACCTTTGCCAGGTAGCTGATGGTGTTATGTTGCGCAACTGTTGCCTGATTGCGGCTGTTGCACGCAAAGGCAAATGCAGTATCTGCCAGTGTGAAGGTGACTCCCCCGTGGCAGATGCCGTGGCCGTTTACATGATGCGCTTGCACTTTCATTGAAATAGTGGCCTGACCCTCATCTACCTCAATCAACTGCATACCGTGCCATTTTGCTGCATTGTCGTTATCCCACATGGCTTGTGCAGATTTTTCAGCACGCTGCTTTGGTGTCATGTTTTCCAACCTTCTAAAACGCCACGGCAGAATTGCATAAACCGGCCGGTAGGTCAATAATAGGCAATAGCTCTTACGAGAACTTCAGGCAATCCGCCAATGCAATACGCCAGACATCGGAGCACAATATGACGCTGCTGCAAATACACAGTTATGCGGCGGACCACTGGATTGCCCCTGATCCGCATTCGGCACTTGACATTGAAAACGCAGTAACAGGCGATGTCTTTGCGCAGGCAGGCCATTCAAGTTTATGCGTAGAATCGATGCTGGAGCACGCTCGCCATACTGGTAGTCCAACGCTTCGCAAAATGACGTTTCATCAGCGTGCTCGAATATTGAAAGCCCTTGCCCTGAATCTGGACTAGCACAAGCCGTTGCCCTATGACATCTCGTTTACCTCTGGCGCTACTCAGAAAGATCACACGATAGATATAGACAGTGGCATTGGCGTTTTGCTTGTCTGCGCTTCAAAGTGACGACGCGAAATGCCGCACGACCACATCTACCTCGACGGAGACGTGGAACAACTCAGCCGCAAGGGTAGTTTTTTTGGACAACATATCTGCACACCTTTGCAAGGTGTAGATATAGGGATCAACGCATTCAATTTTCCAGTCTGGGGCATGCTGGAGAAACTGGCGCCAGCTATACCTACGAAGCTGTCCGAGAATAAGCTGATCGTACCGAAGGCGGCCCCCCGAGAGCGCGATATT
>CAYGSW010000281.1:0-7370 GCA_964352535.1 uncultured Granulosicoccaceae bacterium
TAGCACTGCACCTGCTGATAGCACCACAAAGGATTGTGATGAGATGCCGATACACACTGATCATTCACAACCCAAAATTACAATGCGTGTTTTGATAATAGGTGGATCGGGGTCGATTGGTGAGGCGGTGTTACACGTGTTGGTGGCGCAAGGCAATACGGTTTTTGCGTTATGTCGGACACCCGAAACAGTAGCGATGGCAAAGAAGGCCGGTGCAACACCAGTGATGGGTGATATCCGGCAGCCTTATGAGTGGACACGGTGTCTGCAGGCTATGGATGCTGTTGTGTATGCCGCTTCAACGTGGGATGATGATATGGATGCTGTAGATAATGCTGTCGTTACTACTCTTCTTGATGGATTGAAAACAACGGATTCGTCCAAAGCGTTGATCTACACTGGCGGCTGTTGGCATTATGGGACTACTGGTAGCACCGTTGCCACTGAGAAAACATCGTTTAGTCCAATCTCCAGTTTCTCTGAATCGATTGGCCTGATGAACACAGTGTTGTCACAGCCCAACGTTCGGGGAATGGTCATACATCCTGCCATGGTTTACGAGCATCGTGGTGGCGTGTTCGAACGCATGTACGCCGACATTGAAAATCTGGGCTATGTCCGGATCTTTGGTCATCGTAAAGTGCATTGGCCGCTTGTGCACAGAGTAGATCTTGCGCAGTTGTATTCTTTGATGCTGCAACATGGCAAAGCCGGTGATGTGTTTAATGCATCCGCAAACGATGGTGTCGCCGTTGGCGATATTGCCAACGCGATATCAACCAGTGTCGGATGCGTGCGAGAACCGGTCGTGGTAGACGTCTCAAATGCCGTGTAAGAATTTGGAGACTGGGCGGCAGAAGGCTATGCCATTGATCAGAGAATGAGTAGCAAGAAGGCGAGAGAAATTCTGAATTAGGTGCCCGAACATGTCGATGTATTTGCAGATCTCTCCCGACGACTCGATTGTTGAGTAGTCTGATCACCTCAATCTGGACAGATGCAGGATTCTGGTGAAATATCGTTATATCAAGAGCAATATCGTTATATCAATAAACGAACAGCTTAAACATCAACACGCGAGCTGCTCATTGGGTTTTGGCGGCAAAACGAGTTGCAGAAAATTCTGTTCCGGATTGCCTTTCAGACTCCGTTGCGGACGAAGTTACTAAGCTATAAGGGCCGATTGCTGATGCTTATGCGACTCTGATGGACAGCGAGATTCAGCTACCAGTCTATGCTGAAAGCTTATCGCTACTCCACGCAAAGTTTACCGAGCTTGACGGCTCTATCGTAGACGTATCGTGCGGTACAGGGCACATGCTCGCGCTGTATGCTAAGACTCATGCACCCGCGCATGAGCTAATCGGTACCGATATAACGCCTCGCATGGTTGATCTGACCAACCAGCGCCTTGGGCGTCCTGGCACAGCCAGAGTGGGTGACATGAAGCATCTGCCGGATATCTCTGAGGGTTCAGTCGCAGAATTGATGAATTTCATTGCCATACACCACTGGAATCGTGAAGACTTGAATTCTGCGGTATGGGAATAGCGCCGATTGTTGACCCCTGGTGGGCAGTTGATACTCGCAGCCTTGGAAGGCACTGGCAGCGTTGATTATGGTGTAGATTCGGATCACATTGCCATCAAGTATTCTGCGAGTGATTTACAAGCCATTATGAGCGACAATGGGGTTGTTGTAGATCGTTGTCAGGTTGAGACGATTGAAGAAATGTCAATGGATACGGTGTATATCGACGCTACACGGGTAAACTCAACAGCAAAAGTGACGACTTGAAAACATGACTACGCTAGAAAACGCAGATCGACAATTTGCCTTGCATCCGTTCACGCACCTGTCCAACCACCAGGCGCAGGGCCCTTTTGTTATTGAACGCGGTGACGGTATCTACGTATGGGACGATCAGGGCAATCGATTGTTGGAAGGTATGTCAGGTCTGTGGTGTACATCGCTGGGTTTCAGCGAGTATCGACTGGCTGCGGCGGCCGCAAAACAATTTGAACAGTTGCCGTACTCGCACATGTTTACGCATCGCTCAACACCACCGGCTATTGAGTTGTCCCAGCGCCTTGTCGAAATGGCACCTGAAGGGATAGGCAAGTGCTTCTTTGTAAATTCCGGCTCCGAGGCTGTTGATACCGCCGTAAAGATGGCGTGGTATTACAACAATGCATTGGGCAGGCCAGAGAAAAAGACGATCATTGCCAGGCACCGGGCTTATCACGGCGTTACCGTGGCGGCGGGAAGTCTTACTGGCCTGCCGTATGCTCAGGATGGGTTTGATCTTCCAGCCATTCCTGTCATACATGTCGAGACGCCGCATGCGTATCGTCATGCCGAAGAATCCGAGACAGAACAAGCGTATTCCACCAGATTGGCCGAGTCACTTGAGAAGCAGATTCTGGACGCGGGGCCGGACACCATTGCGGCGTTTATCGCAGAACCTGTCATGGGCGCGGGTGGAGTGCTTATTCCGCCAGAAGGGTATTTCGAGAAAGTGCAAGCGGTACTGGCAAAATACGACATTCTGTTTATTGCCGACGAAGTTATCTGCGGATTTGGCCGCACGGGCAATGTGTGGGGATCGGATACCTACAATATCAAGCCCGACATCATGACCAGTGCGAAACAGCTTTCATCGGCTTATTTGCCTATCGGCGCTGTGTTGCTCAGCGAGCGGCTTTACCAGACGTTCGAAGAATACGCCGATAAGCTGGGCGTCTTTGGTACGGGGACCACTTACGGAGGGCATCCGGTGTCAGCGGCTGTGGCGTTAGAGACGCTGAATATCTATGAAAGTGATGGCATCTTTGGTCAGGTCAGAAGTCGGTCGCCACATTTTGCCGAGAGAGTACAGGCCTTGCAGAATCACCCGTTAGTGGGACATGCACGTAGCGTAGGGCTGATTGGTGCTGTGGAGCTTGTATCTAACAAGAGCACAAAAGAGCAATTTCCTGCAAGTGACAAGATTGCTGCACAGGTCATTGCGGCGGCCAGAAAGCACAATCTGATTCTGCGGGCAGTGCCCGGTGATACCGTCGCTTTTTGTCCGCCATTGATTATCAACGACGATCAGATTGATGAGATGTTTGATGCAGTAACTGATGCATTGAACGATGTGCACACCAGCGTTGCGTAACACTGTGTCTTAGCTACTATTGGTTTTATCATAGCTCCGAGGATGGTTTGATGAAGATACTGATTCTGGTTCTTGTTATTGCAAGCCTGGCAACACCTGTGATTGCTCAGGATGTGGTCATTAGTACGGGTGGTCGCGGTGGCTCGTATTTTGCCACCGGTGAAAAGCTGGCCGAAGTGCTCATTGAATATGACTATTCCGCAACAGCTATCAAAAGCAACGGTTCTGTTGAAAATATCGAACGTGTTGCAACGGGTGAGGCCACACTGGGCTTTACTCAACTTGATGCACTCGCCTGGTGGATCAATCGCAATCCGGACAAGGCGGCTAACGTGAATGTGTTGGGAAATCTGTTTCCTGAATGCGTCTACGTGGCAGTTAATAGTAATGGCGAGATTGATGACGAAGGCGATTTACAGAGTAATAAACTGAACATTGCCGTACAGAAACGCGGGTCTGGATCGGCAGTCAGTTGGTCGTACATGCAGGAGCTTGAGCCTGCCTTTGCTAATGGTGCCACTTTTTTCCAGGGAGGGCTGCAGTTGCTCAACGAAATAGCCAACAATCCAAACGGTGAAATCAATGCCTTTCTGTGGGTGAGTGACCCCCAGAATCTTGAACAACGCTACCTGAAAACCGTACTGGGAAACGATGACCTGAAACTGGTTGATGTCAATGATTGGGATCTCAATGACAAACACCCGGAACTGGGCATGTCCATATACCGGTTTGAGGAGCCGGATGTGGCAAAAGGCCTGATTTTTGACAAAGAGCTGAACACCATCTGCATGGACGCCGTAGTCGTGGGCAACGCGTCAGCGGACGATGTCATGATTGATGATGTGGTGGACGTGCTAACGCTGAACCGCGGCAGGTTGTTCGATGAGTAGCGTCAGCATCAATGGTGCTCTTCATAGCCTTTGATTGGCGGGTCAGCCTGCTTGGGAACAGTCTGGCGTTCAATCATTCGCCTAACAACTGGCAGCCCAACACCCTGATGCATGGCGTGTAGTGCATCAGAAATGCCTGAATCAGACATGGTCCGGCGTTGATTGTGGCGCACATATTCAACCCAGGTGGCCACATAGTATTTTTCTGTCCAGACAGACGGATTTTCCAGATCCCGCAGCAGAGACCATCGACGCGCACCGTCTCGCAAGCGCATTCTGCGTCGTGCCGACATGGTTTGCAGAAAGTCCGGAATATCCTGTTCAGCGATATCGAAGTCTATGGTGACCATGATCGGTCCGGTTCGCTGGGTTAGCTGTAATGCAAGGGTGGGTTCAATGAACTTGTTTAGTGGGTCCAGGTTCAGGGTTTCGAATTCGGGCAGCGGTAGTTTGTAACCCACCATGCCACCTGCCAGAAGCGCAGCCGCCGATGCCACCATGGCCATTTGCAAACCCTGAGTCTCTGCAAGCAGACCCCAGAGCCAGCTGCCCGCCACCATTCCCAGGGCGTTACTCATCATATAGAACGACAGTGCGCGTCCGACTACCCAGCGCGGCGTTGATAATTGCAATGATACGTTCAGTAGTGAATTGGTGGTCATCCAGCACGCACCACATAGCATGAGCGCCATAGCAGAGATAAACATGCTGTAACCAGTGGCCAGTAACAACACACCGAGTGCCATTGCGACAAAGGCTGCCCGGACAATGGTCTCGGTGTTGAATCTGCGTCGTGTTCGGGCGTTGGTTATTGCACCGGCAACAGCGCCTATTCCGAAGCTACCCAGCAGTACGCCATAGGTAGATGCAGTTCCTTCTAAAAGATCCCTTGCCACCAGAGGCAATAGTGCCAGAACCGAAACAGCGGTCAGACCGAACAGAAAGCCGCGAAGAATGATGCGCAGCAGGTTTGGCGATAGCCCCACATATCGAACACCGGCGGTGGCGGCCTGACGGAAAGGCTCGCGAGGCAAGGTGCGTACCTCGGCTTTTTTTTGCCAAAGCACTAGCGCTATGATAAGCGCCAGATAGCTCATGGCATTGACGGCAAATGCGGTGGCAGCTCCTGCTACCACGATGATTAAGCCACCCAGTGCAGGTCCAACGCTGCGCATCAGATTAAACGACATGCTGTTTGCCGTGACGGCAGCAGGCACTTGATGTCTTGGGACAATATCACCAACTGTTGCCTGCCACGACGGATTGTGCAGGGCTGCGCCACAGCCGATAAGAAATGTAAAGCCCAACAGCAGCCAGGGTGTAAGCATGTCGAAATAGGTGGCCAAGGTAAGCCCGATGGAGACGATAAACATCAACAGCTGGGCTGCCAGCATGATCTTGCGGCGATCATAGTTGTCCGCAAGTACACCGGCCAGGAGTGACAACACCATGATGGGTAGGGTGGTGGATGCTGTCACCAACGCCACCATTTGCTCGGAATCGGTCAGCGTTGTCATGGTCCAGCCAGCAGCAACGGCTTGCACCAAGCCACCAAGGTTTGACACCAGAGTGGCTAGCCAGAGTGAACGGAACACGGGGTTGGTGAAAGGTGCCAAGCCGGGCGATGATGTTGTGGTTACGGCAACCTTTGCGCCCCTTGCCGCGCTACCCTCCGCACTGTTATTAGCACTCATACCTGCATGGTTATCTGTATTGCTATTTGCACCGCTGAGGTCACTGGTGTTGGTGGCAGGTGTATCAGGCTTGGATGTCACAGTGGACCTTTTCTATCCTCTCTTGCGAAATTTTTGCGAAATAACAATCGAAAAAACTAATGCAAACATCTTCTACCTATTACCGCGTTTTGCCAATAGACGGAGACAACTGGGTATTTAGACCACATCTTTGTCAATGCGCGTTAAACCCTGTCAGGTTTTGTAGAATAGGGACACATTCAGCAATTGTCGGCAACATGAAAATCAATAAAGGGATTTTGGCTCTTGGCCTGCTACCCATGCTGCTGGGCACGGGCTACGCCGTAGAGTTGCCGGAAGGCTTTGTTGATGAGGCGTTTGTCAGTAATCTTGAGGGGCAGGTCACAGCCTTTGACGCCCTCTCGCCAGGTCGTATCTTCATCAGCGAGAAGTCAGGCATCGTGCGGGTTGTGGATAACGGGCAGCTGCAGGAGCAGCCGTTTGTCGATTTACGCGATATTGTCAATGATCGAGTAGATCGCGGGCTGTTATCGGTGGCTGTACATCCTCAGTTTCCACAAACACCTTTTGTCTACCTGCTGTTCACGTTCGATCCTCCTGAGCTTGTGACCAGCAATCTCACAGGTCCCGGGCTGCAGGATGGCGACGGGAACAGGGTCTCGCGCCTGGTCAGATATACCGCTGATGCCAACCAGAATTTCAATGTGGCCATTCCGGGCAGTGAGCAGATCATATTAGGGGCTAACAGCACCTTCGATGCTATTGGCAATCCGGTTGATCGCTTCGATACACTGAGTCCTTCGTGCGGTCCCATCGGCAATCCAACACAGGATTGTCTTCCAATCGATGAGATCACGCACACCATCGGTGCGCTGCGTTTTGCAGCTGATGGCTCGCTTTTTGTGACTAACGGTGATGGTGCAAGCTTTCGATCGTTTTCGCCGATCAGTCAAATGACCTATGATCTGAACAGCTTGCGAGGCAAGATTCTGCGTGTCAATCCAGAAACCGGTGAGGGTCTGCCTGATAATCCGTTTTATGATGGTAATCCGGCCAGTAATCGTTCTCGTGTGGTCAGCTATGGTCTGCGAAATCCTTATAGTTTAACCATTCATCCAGTGACAGGTGTCCCTTATGTCGGAGAGGTTGGCAACGACACGTGGGAAGAGATCAATGGCGGCATAGGCAAGAATTTCGGGTGGCCCTGTTTCGAAGGAGGCCCGTCAGGTAACCTTCGCCAGCCAGGCTTCGAACCGCAGGAATTTTGTCAGCAACTGTATAGTTCAAATGAGCTCGTGGAAGCTCCGCTGGTGAGCTGGGAGCATGATGGTGGAGGCAACGCGTCGATCATTGGCGATTTTTACTTTGGTGAAGTGTTTCCTGAGCAATTCACAGGCAAGCTCTTTTTCGGTGATTACATCAAACGCTGGGTGCGTTATGCCGATATCAGCGACCCTCAGAACGTTGTTGTTTCCGACTTTGCGACCGACATGCCACCCATGGTGGAAATGCGGGTTGGCGAGGATGGTGCGCTTTACTATGCCAGCATTACGACAGGTGAGATTCGACGTATTCGGTTTGAAGGTGTCGACGCAGAGCCTGTAG
>CAYGSW010000282.1:0-7334 GCA_964352535.1 uncultured Granulosicoccaceae bacterium
ACAAGATTGCCCCCAGCATTCGACGATGATTTGTCCTGCGGCAGGGTTTTTCTGGCCTTTGCCAGATACTGCAGCATCTGTAACAGAAACGCTTCCGAGTCATCAGCAAGTACAAGCTGACTGACAACACTTTTCACGATAGCTTCAGGATCTCCAGATTGTTGAAGAGCGCTCTGGTCAGCGTCAGAAATAGCGACAACCCGCTGCGCGAATCGCAGCAGGCAGTGACCGCTGGACTCGATGAGAGAGTGTTGATAATCCACCTCAATTTCCCGCCCGTCAGGCAGACGCCAGACAGCTGGATGAAGCTGCTGTCCTGCCGCCTTTGGTCCATCCACTTCAAGCAATGAACTACTGGGCTCGCCGACCAATACGGACTTATCGTTCAGACCCAGTTCTTGCATGGCCAGAGCATTGACGTACACGATCTGATGCTGGTTATTCACTAATATGACGGCACCCGCGATGCAGTCGAGGACATCCGCAAGCAATTGCTGCTCTACCTTCAACTGGCGCTTCTGCCTGACAAAACGGCTGATCGCGTCAATTCTACTAAGTAGCAGCTCGCTGGATTCATTTTTGAACATGCACTCGACAGCACCGGCACGCAAGCTGCGCTTGATGATGTGATCACTATAGGTACCTGTGAGTACGGTACAGACGATGTCTCCAGTGGCCTCGGTGGCCAGTAGCTCACGGCACAGCACATCCCCGGTAGTTTCAGTTAGATAATAGTCGAGCACTGCAATGTCAAAGGCGGTGCTCTTGGCCTGACGCATGGCTTCGTCGCGTGTGGCAGCCAGGGTTACGCGATAGCCGTGAAGCTGAAAAAGGTCGCGCAGCGAATAACGAATGGTGGCGGAGTCGTCCACCACCAACAAATGCACATCAGCATTATCGAGTTTGGTATCTGATGTATCGCCGTCACCGCCTTCATCAGGTGCAACATCAATAAGTTGCTTTAGCAGCGCCTCCAGCCCCTGGTATTCTTTCCATGCCAGCACTACGGTGTTTTCCCTTCCTGCCGCCCAGGCGCGCGTCTCGGCCCGCATATCGGTCGACATCACGACCACTGGCAGATCCTTGTGGTCGCTGTTCTCAAGCTGCTGTGCGCAGGCCGTTGCATCGTCCTGTGCTGTTGTCGGCCAACCAAACAGCACGCCGCTGTATTCAGTTCCGTATTGCTGAAACTGCTGGTCCAGTGACTCTGTGGCCTGCTGGTAGCTCTCACAGGCATCCACAGCGAAACCCAGCGATTCCGCATGCTTCTCTATGACGTAGCGCATAGTGGCCGATTGCTCAACCAGAAGGAGTCGGTGGGTCATAGAAACCAGGGGTAGGATAAGTGACGAGGCATGCTTTGAAAGGAAACGAACTTCATGAGCAATGGATACAAGATAGGATACGGTAACCTATGTGAACGGCATTCATGGCCCCGACAGCTGTGATCTTATCCACAATTTCGTCCACTGATGCACCGTGACAAATAGAATCGTGCCAGAAAACACAGTTCGGCAGGGCCTTCGCGACAAATTATTCGTTCAAGACCCCTACGTATGTTACACGCAGTGGCACACGCAGGCATCTCCTGTGTTCTGGGAAGAGTACGGGTTCTGGTGCCTGCTGAGCTTTGATTCAGTAAATAGCGCGCTGCGTGACAGACGATTGGCGAGATTGCCACCACCAGGAGTCCCGCGCAAGCAGGTGCCTGAACATCTGAACAGTTTTGCTGCCGCAGAAAAATACTCGCTGTTGGCCATGGAGCCACCAGGGCACACACGTCTGCGCAAGCTGGTCAATCGAGCGTTTGTGTCGCGCTCAATAGGCAGAATGGAACCCGTCATTCGTGCGATAGCACATGCTTGCATTGATGATTTCCCGGAATCTGGGAGTGTTGAGCTATTGCAACACTACGCTACACCGATACCCCTTAACGTCATTACCCGGCTGTTGGGCGTTCCGCAGTCGTCAGGCCCTCAACTGGTAGCCTGGTCGCACGCCATGGTGCGGGTATATACCCTGACGCAGACACACGAAGAGGAAGTACTGGCCAACCAGGCGGCTGCTGACTTCCAGGCGTTTCTGCGCGAGGTCATTGCACAAAAACGCAAGGCACCCGGAGACGATCTGTTGTCTCACATATTGTCTATGCGCCATGAAACTCAGCCCATCACGGATGAGGAAATCGTTTCGGTCGCCATACTGCTGCTTAATGCCGGGCATGAAGCAACGGTTCATCAACTGGGTAATGCAGTTCTGACCCTTCTGAACCATTACTCTGACGCGGATCGTGACACATTGCTGCAGGCACTTGCCGACAATGATCAGGCTGATGCAATCGTGGCCGAATGTATGCGCTTTGCAGCTCCCTTGCACTTGTTTACACGCTACGCACAGCAAGACATGGCCATCGGCGGCGGAATAAACATTGCGCGCGGCGAGGAAATTGGCCTGTTACTGGCGGCAGCAAATCGGTGCCCAAAACACTTTGATCGGCCAGACGTATTCGTGCCCGGACGGGCAGATGCTGCGCATCTGTCACTGGGTGCTGGTATTCACTATTGCGTGGGGGCACATCTGTCAAAGCTTGAGCTGCGCATTGCCTTGCAAGTATTGTTTGAGCGTCTGCCCGGACTTCGGCTTGCAGAGCAGCCGCAGTATCAGGATGCATTTCACTTTCACGGGCTGTCAAGCCTGCAACTGCAGTGGTAGATCAATATTGTGTGTGCGTTACAGCATCCAAACAGCAACACAATCGAGGCGAGGGTGTGAGATTTTGAGTCAGATTTTCGCGTAAATTGAGGTGAATAGTTGTTCTATGTAACGAAGTTCGCCGAGATTTACGCGAAAATCTGACTGGAGGCAGCCTCGCCAAAATATCGCGCTTTCGCTCGATCAGCTTATTCTCGGACTAGCCGCTGAGCAAGCCATGGAAGGGTTGCACACCGACTCTGTCACCGGGCTGAACGCCATCAACATCTGCGTCGATCACGATAAGGCAATTGGCTCGGCTCATTGAACTCAACCGTCCTGCTCCTTGCTTGCCTGTTGAAGCAACTTTCAGGGTTCCATCGATGTCCACGCGCATGATACCGCGCTGAAACTCGATGCGTCCGGGTGACTTTCGCAATCTTGATTCACTGATGCCAGACAGTGTTACCGTTTCTATGTCATTCATGCCAGACAGGAATCGCAGAGCCGGTTTGACGAACTGCAGGTAGGTCACCATGACGGCAACCGGGTTGCCGGGCAGGCCAAAGAAGGCAGCATTTCCCACCTTGCCAAACGCCAGTGGTCTGCCCGGCCGCATGGCAAGCTTCCAGAATTGCACCGCCCCCACCTCATGAAACACACGTGTAACAAAATCAGCATCACCGGCTGATACGCCACCGGAAGTCACAATAACGTCTGCCACATCAGCGGCCTGTTGCAAGGCAGCACGCGTATCGTTCTCGTTGTCGCGAACGATGCCTAAGTCTATCGTCTCCACACCATCAGTATCCAACAGGCAAGCCAGCGTGTGACGGTTGCTGTCAAAGAGCATGCCTGGCGCAAGGGCTTCCCCGGGAGTATGCTCGTGTAATGAGCAAAGCTCATCACCCGTGGTAAAGAATGCTACTTTCAAAGGCCTGTAGACCTCAACACTGTTAATTCCAAGCGAAGCGATAAGGCCCACATCTGATGCTTCCAGCTTGCGTCCTGTGAGAAGAATACTCTGGCCTTTTTCAATGTCCTCACCGGCTTTGCGGACATTCTTGCCAGCCACGACATCAGTGTCGATCACAATGTGCGCACCCTCATCACGTACATGTTCCTGAATGACTACCGTGTCCGCGCCTTCAGGCATGATAGCCCCAGTAAAGATCCTGACCGCCTGGGCACTCTCCACAGTGCGCTCGAAAGGCTTGCCTGCCCATGCTGTGCCCACCAACGCAAGCATCACTTCGCCCGACACCGGAATACTGGACGCATTGATGGCATAGCCATCCATGGCAGAGTTGTCTTGCCCAGGCACGTTCATGGTTGATACCACATCAGCTGCCAACACCCGACCAAAGGCGTTGGAAAGATCAACAGTTTCCATCCGGGTAGTGGGTGCAAGAGCGTCAAACAGTCGTTGACGTGCTTCATGTACCGGCATGAGCTCAGGCTCGACAGCATCATCGCACGAGGGCTGTTTTTCAATCATTCAAGCAGGTCCTTTTCGGCAATAGCAAGCTCATCTTCAGTATTGATGTTACGAAACGACTGGCCATACTGACTTGCTTCAACGGCCACCAGTTCATGCGCATTGAACCAGCGATCGATCTTGCGTTCACCACTGTCCAGAAACGCATCCAGTGCACTTTTTACGCGCCTGTGCACAACGCAGAAAACCGGTTGCAAGCGTTCACCGTCATGCGCTGCGGCAATGTCAGCATCGTGAAATTTACACTGAGCAATGAGGTCAGTTATCAGTCCCGACTGCATGAACGGGCTATCACATGGACACATGAGCACATAGTCAGTGTCCAGAAAATCAATGGCTGAACTCAAACCGGACAATGGTCCAAGGTGACCGGAGCGCGAGTCTGCAATAACGGCAACGCCTTGCGGCAAGAGTGTTGCGTATGCATCACCGTTACGATTGGCGTTAATGACGCATTGCCCTACCAGAGGCATCAGCGTTTGCAGCGCATAGCTTGCCATGGGTTTTCCAGCGAGCATGACAAGCCCCTTATCCTGACCTCCCATGCGTCTGGCCAGACCACCTGCCAGCACTACCGCCCCTACATCAGTCGCTTTTACAGACGAATCTGTCGGCACAACCTCAAACATCAGCGAGTTCTGCCGGTTGTATTTGCTCTAGATAGGCTGCAAGGAAGTCTTCGAAGCTGCCAACTGAGTCTTTTTCAGCCTGATTTTGCTTATCGATTGATTCAACGACCTTCTTGGCGAGTATCGTCTCGATCTCTGCGTTGACAGGCATCGCAAGCAACTTGTCGTGATGTTGTTTTGACAACAGCTGCGCATATTCAAAGAATGAGCCTGTTTTTTTAATACCCCTTATCATACCCGCTGACGGCGTGAGTTCAGGATCGGAGATCTTAGCGCGTTGTGCGGCCAGAGATGACGCGTAAAGCGTGTCTGTTCGATCCTTGTCCAGCCAATCTGCAATCGGCGCGAGCGTGTCCAGTACCTGTTCGCCCCACTGCCGCAAACCAATAAGGCCCTTTGGCCCTTCCAGCGCCAAAGCGGGCTCACGACGACGATGGGCAACGGTTTTGACATTACGCGTACAAGCCTCCACCTCAGCTGCAGTCAACGGTGAGGGGGCCGCAAGCCAGGCGAACATCATGAGCATTTCCAGCATGGCTATCTGCTCAAGCTCCAACCCGGTCGGATGGGCCAGATTGACATCAACCGAACGCAGCTCCAGATAACGGATACCACGCTGGCGAAGCGCATGTATCGGCAATTCGCCAGGCTCGGCAATCTGCTTTGGTCGCACTGAACTGTAGTACTCGTTCTCGATCTGAAGCCTTGCCGTACTGAGTTGTTGATAGTCACCGTTGGCATCGACAGTTCCCATATCCCTGTACGCCGGGTGCTCATGAGAAACGTGACCGATGATGTCTTGTATGTAGTCCTCCACATTGGTGTGCCGGACGCTTAAATTAATCGGATGGTCTTCGCGGTAGCGATAACCTATCTTGCCCATGCGTAGCGATGTTCCAAAGGGTGCGTAGCGGGTGGTTCCGTTCCACACATCAAGCTCGTCACCCTCTCCCTCATCGAGAAAACTGGTGCAGATAGCGGGTGAGGCACCAAACAGATAAGGCACCATCCAGCCGACACGGAGCAGGTTCTGCATCATCTGGAAATACCCATGAGTACGATACATCTGCTGTTCATCAGCGGACAAAGCCTGCCATTGCGCTTCACAGTCGTGAACATCAATTGCATCGGAGTCAAGGTTCTTGCGTGCCACCCAGGAGGCTTCCGGCATGGAAAAATTGAAGTGAATACCGGCAATGGCCTGCATTCGCCGACCGTAACGCAAGCCCAGTCCGCGTCGGTAGATGTGCTTCATCCTGCCGCTGTGCGAATCGCCGTATTCACCGATACGAACACTCTGGCCACCACGCAGTATGCAGGGCATGCTGGTGTTCCAGATGTGCTCACCAGCAGGCAGACGTCGGGCGATAAACTGATGAATCGCTGTGAGGAAATCCATTGCTTCTTCGGCGGACGCACATGGCGGTGTTACCATTTCGAGCAGCGCTTCGGAGAAGTCTGTCGTGATGTATGGATGGGTTAATGCCCGACCCAAAGCCGCAGGATGATCCAGCTGCGAGATACCGCCAGACGCATTCACACGCAGCGATTCTTTCTCCAGGCCAACGTTGCGCATGGCAAACAAGGCGGGATCGCTCAGGCTCACCAGGCGATCGATTTTCTTTTTAACCTCGGAGTACACCATGAAATTCCCGCAGTTTCGTCGCCGAAGTGTAACCCAGAGGCCTGACTAATGAGCAGATTGAACAGTATTTGTGCAGGCCAGGGGCCTGTACTTGTCATGCTGCATGGCTTGTTTGGTAGTCTGGACAACTTCCGGTCCGTAGCACTGCCTCTGGAGCGCAGCTTGTCGGTTCTGCGTATGGATCTACCCGGACATGGGCAGTCTCCCAGCCTGCCAACGCTGACTATTGAAGCCATGGCAGAGGCTGTTTTGAATGAGCTGGACGCCGCCAGCATAACGCAGTTTCATCTACTGGGCCATTCGCTCGGTGGCAAGGTTGCCCTGTGCATGGCGGGCAATCCACGTTGCACTGGATTGCAAAAAATGGTGGTCGTTGACATCGCACCCAAAGCCTACCCTCCTCACCATCAGGATATCCTTGATGCGCTACAGTCCATCAAGCTGGAAGTGCTAAGCGCCCGCGGTGAGGCAGACAGACTATTGCGGGTGGCTATTAGTGACGCAGGCGTCAGGGCGTTCTTGCTCAAGAGTCTGTACCGCGACGAGTCCGGGGCCTGGCAGTGGCGCTTTGATCTGTCGCAGTTAACCGAAGACTACAAATTCATTGCAAAGGCTCCACAGATTGATACCCGCATCGAGCAGCCCGTGCTTTTTATCAAAGGTGGAGAAAGCGATTACCTGGAAGCCACTGATGAGCCTGAAATACAACGTGTTTGCGCACAGCCGAGCCTGAAGATAATCGGCGGCGCCGGACATTGGCCGCACGCAGAAAAACCCGCACAATTTACAAGGATAGTGCAGAATTTTCTGGGTATTACCTAGTAGTCCGTCAACCCGAAATATTAGGATTCAGAGTTCACCAGCCGCCGCC
>CAYGSW010000283.1:0-7324 GCA_964352535.1 uncultured Granulosicoccaceae bacterium
GCTCATAACCGGAATTGAACCGGTGACCTCTTCCTTACCAAGGAAGTGCTCTACCAACTGAGCTATATGAGCATCTTGGTGCCACACCCTGGCATGGATTCCCACCGTTCTGCAAGAACCCTGTCCCGTTAACAACATGCAAGCAGTGCAAGCGTGTTCCTTGGAGCGGGTGAAGGGATTCGAACCCTCGTCATCAGCTTGGAAGGCTGAGGTAATAGCCATTATACGACACCCGCTGAGAGGAACAGACCCTGACAACTTAAGGGCACATTTAAACACCCCAACGCAAACTTACCTACAAACACGTTACATGCGCACTACACAAAAACCTACAGTTGCTTGCACAATGGTGGAGGGAGGAGGATTCGAACCTCCGAAGGCTGAGCCAGCAGATTTACAGTCTGCCCCCTTTGACCGCTCGGGAATCCCTCCATCAGGCAAGCCGACAATTATAGAGAGATGTAAATTCACAAGTCAACCATCCGGCGCGGATAACACACACTTTTTTTCAATTCAGCCAACACCGGGACGTTAGATTTAAAAAAGCCAGGTTTTTGTCAGTGTGCCAAAATCTGACTCAAAAACAGTTGCGTGCGCTCTGACTGCGGGTTGTTGAAAAAGCCCTCTGGCTCATTCTCCTCAATGATCTGACCGCCATCCATAAAGATGACACGATTGGCCACCGTTTTGGCAAAACCCATTTCGTGGGTCACACAGATCATCGTCATGCCCTCACGGGCAAGCTCTATCATGACATCCAGCACTTCCTTTATCATTTCAGGATCAAGCGCAGATGTGGGCTCATCGAACAACATAATTTTCGGGTTCATGCACAAGGAACGCGCGATTGCCACTCGTTGTTGCTGCCCACCTGATAATTGCCCGGGAAACTTGTCAGCTTGCTCCGGAATCCTCACCCGTTCTAGAAATTGCATGGCGACAGCGTCCGCCTCTTTTTTGGGCATTTTCTTAACCCAAATGGGTGCAAGCGTGCAGTTCTGAAGCACTGTAAGGTGCGGAAACAGATTGAAATGCTGAAACACCATCCCGACTTCCCGCCGGATGGCGTCTATGTTCTTCAAATCGTTGTTCAACTCTATGCCATCAACATTGATCGATCCTTGCTGGTGCTCTTCCAATCGATTGATACAGCGGATAAGTGTTGACTTGCCAGAGCCGGATGGGCCGCATATTACAATGCGCTCGCCACGTCTGACTGTCAGGTTTATATCCTTTAACACATGAAACTGCCCATACCACTTGTTCATGTCGGCGATCGATATCACTTGCTCGTCACTTATCTGCATAGCTGCCTCATTCGTGGATTTTAGTTGTGTATCTCGCATCACCGCTTGTGCCCAGTGTGCAGCTTGTCTTCGATGTACCGACTATAGATGGCCATGCTGTAGCAACAAATCCAGAAGCTGATTCCAACAAAGGCATACCCGGTGTAAGGCACTGATCTGATCGACCAGTTTGGATCAGCGATAGAGGCCTGTACGATGCCGAGCAGATCAAACAAGCCGATGATCAATACCAGCGTCGTGTCCTTGAACAGACCAATGAACGTGTTGACAATACCGGGTATGACAACCTTGAGCGCTTGCGGCAGCACCACCAGCCGCATCATTTTCGGATAGGGCAAACCAAGCGCCATGGCGCCTTCGTACTGCCCTTTGGGAATCGCCTGCAAGCCACCACGCACCACCTCTGCCATGTACGCCGATGCGAATAGGGCCACGCCGATGACCGCTCTGAGCAGCTGATCAAAGGTCACACCAGCAGGCAAAAACAACGGAAACATGATGCTTGCCATGAACAGCACGGCGACAAGAGGGATACCACGCCAGAATTCAATGAACACTGTACACAGCAGGCTGATGATCGGCATTTTCGATCGCCTACCCAGCGCAAGCAATACGCCCAGTGGTAATGAGGCGACGATGCCACTTAGCGCGATTACCAGCGTCAGGCTAAACCCACCCCACTGTGATGTGCCGACGATTGGCAACGCCCTGTTATCTAAGGAATGAATGGCAGGTATTGCTCCGGTTGTCAGCTGCCAGAGCATCGGGAGACCAGGCGCATTCATCAGGGCACGCACGATGGGCGAGAACGTGCCCGCCAGAACAGAGAGGAGCACGCCATCGATCATAAGTGGAATGACAATCCAGTAGACGTTGATCGCCACGATGCCATACATCAGGAAAAACGACAGCACAGGGAAGACGAATAGCATGAACATGGCGATGATCTGACGTCCGGGCATTTTTTCCCAGACCATGAGCACAATGCCCACACCCAGAATCCACAGCAATATATCGACGCGCCAGCGTTCCGATTTTTCGTAAAAGCCGTAGAGAAACTGCTCCCAGCGCGAAGACACGAAAGGCCAGCAGGCACCGTCAGGGTTTGCCCGACAGGCATCCGAGCCTCCTACCCAGTTGGCGTTGAAAATCAACCAGTTAAGCGCAGATGGCACCACATAGATTATCAGGGCCAATGCAGACAGACTGAGAATCGAATTAAAGAAACCATTGAACAGATTGTCCCGCATCCAGGCCAACAGTCCATCGGTGCGGATCGGGGCAGGCTTGTCCGGTAGATCGCCTGCGTGGACCAGCGCACCGCCAGTGTGTTGTGTATCAGTGCTCATAGCCTATCGCTCCACCAACGCAATCCGCGCGTTGTACCAGTTCATGAATCCTGAAGTCAGCAAGCTCAGTGTCAGGTAGACCGCTAACGTCATTGCCATGATTTCCACGGCCTGACCTGTCTGGTTTAGCGTGGTCCCCGCGAAGACGGAAAACAGATCCGGATAGGCAATCGCCGTCGCCAACGACGAATTCTTGGTGAGATTGAGAAACTGACTGGTCAACGGTGGAACGATGACGCGCATAGCCTGCGGGACCACGACCAGACGCATCCGGTGTGAAGGCTTGATACCCAGCGCTGATGCGGCTTCAGTCTGGCCATGACTGACTGCCTGGATTCCAGCGCGCACGATTTCAGCAATGTAGGCAGCGGTGTAGATGACCAGTGCCAGCAGAAGCGCGACGAACTCAGGGATAATGGTAACCCCACCCCGTAACGCAAAGCGCGACATTTCAGCAGGCTGGAATTCAAGTGGCCGACCGAGAACCAGAAAGGCCAACAGAGGCGCCCCGATGATGAGCAATGTGCCTGCGGTAAACACCGGAAACTGCTGACCGGTCTTCATCTGGCGGGCTGTTGCCCAGCGACTGAGCAACCACGTGAGCACAATAACGCCAAAAAACGTGTACCACACAAGCTCGAACCCCGGCTGCCCGACAGGTTCGGCAAAGATCAGACCACGATTGTTTATGGACAAGAAAACCGAATCGCCGGCTTCATGCAACTGACGCGGCCCGGGCAATGGTTTGAGCACGGCGCTGTACCAGAAAAGAATCTGCAACAGCAAAGGCACGTTACGAAAAAGTTCGATGTAGAAGGTGGCAATCTTCTGGACAAGCCAGTTGCTCGACAACCGAGCAATGCCAACGATGAATCCGAGAACAAGCGCTAGCAGGCAACCTACCGCGGCAACGATAATAGTATTGACAAGACCTACCAGAAAGACAGTGAAATAACTGGATTCTTCTGAGTAAGGCACGAACGGCGTCGAAATAATGCCGAACCCTGCCGAGCTTGTCAGGAACCCGAAACCTGACGCCAGTCCCTGAGACTCCATATTGGTGGCAGTGTTGCGAATAATGGTATACGTCAACCACGCAATGACTGCTACAACCAACGCCTGGTAAACAATCGCGCGCTTTTCAGGGTCTCGCCAGAACGAGGGCGCTGGAGCTGTCAATTCAGATTTTTTTGCCATGCGACGTGCTCTTTGAAAAACGGCAAAAGGGCCGCAGATGCGGCCCTTTCAGACAACGATCAGTAAATCAGCATGCTGAAACTGGTTAGCGTGGTTCAGCGTTGTGGCGCTGCGTACAGTAGTCCACCGTCTGACCACAACGCATTCACGCCTCTGTCGAGTTTCAGTGGGGTATCCGGACCCACGTTGCGATCGTAGCTCTCACCGTAGTTGCCAATTGCAGCAATGATATTTGCACAGAATGTGTTTTCCAGACCGATCTTCGAACCAAGATCACCGTCGGTGCCCAGAATACGCTTTATGTTCGGGTCATCCGATGCACTCATTTCCTCGACATTGGCCGATGTAATTCCAGCCTCTTCTGCGTTGATCATGCAGTTGAGTGTCCAACGTGCGATATCGCCCCACTGACTGTCGCCGTGACGCACCAGGGGTCCGAGTGGCTCTTTGGAGATTATTTCAGGAAGAACCACGTGGTCGTCAGGGGCAGCAAGTTTTGAGCGCTGCGCTGCCAGACCTGAGCGGTCAGTGGTGTAGACATCACAACGACCGGAATCGTAGGCGGCTACCACTTCATCGGCCTTTTCAAAGGCAACTACGGTGTATTCCATGCCGTTTGCGCGAAAAAAGTCAGCCACGTTCAGCTCGGTGGTTGTTCCGGTGTTGGTACATACCGCGGCCCCATCAAGCTCAAGGGCACTGGAAACACCGAGACTGGTTGGCACCATGAAACCCTGGCCGTCATAGTAGTTAACACCCACGAATTCGCCAAAGTCGCTGTCACGACTCATGGTCCATGTGGTGTTTCTGGCCAGAATGTCAATCTCGCCAGACGTCAGGGCTGTGAATCGTACCTTGGCCGACAGTGGCGTAAATTTGACGGCCTCCGGATCATTGAAAATCGCAGCAGCCATCGCACGACAGTACTCAACGTCTAGTCCTGTCCAGTCTCCCTGGTCGTCAGGATTGGAAAAACCCGGTAATCCTTGTGACACGCCGCATTGAACGAATCCCTTGGTTTTAACAGCGTCGAGTGTCTCATTGGCATGTGCCAGGCCTATGGAAGCTGCAAGAGCTGTCGAAATGGCGATTGTCTTTAGAAAATACATTAATTGCTCCGAATGTGTTTTATCAGGCTGTTGGGTTGATGTTTACACCGGGCGTCCTTGCCAATACTTCACTGGGTACCGAAAGTACCATATAACAGTATCTTAATCGTGATTTACGAAAGCAATTCGACATTGGCTCGCTATGGCGCAGTACCCGTTCGCGCGGCCCTCTGCTTCACTGAATTGGAATGTTGTAAGCCACTTCCTGCAATAAAGCGCTTACGCTATCGATGATGAGTGGAGGGGCCGGATGGCTCTTCTCTCCGACCCCGTTTAGTAGCGTGTTTGCCATTACTGCCGCTATGCTTGCGCCGACGCTATCCCCGAGTCGGTGATTTGCCGTGCTGACGGATTCCGGAGCAACCCGGTATTGACGCGTCCAGATTACGCGCCCGTTGCGCAGATCAAGAAGCGTGGCTGAGAGCTGTGTCGTTCGCCTGGTTACGTAGGTGTGTTGTTCCTGATCAGCGAGCAGGAACCCCTCTGCATTGACGATATTTGCCTTGATTACCGGCAAACGATCAATTCGATCAGCTTCAAGGCGCACGGCCAGCGCTCTGGGCGATGGTAGGTTAGCTGCCATGAGACGTTGTACCTGATAAGGCGCAAAGCGTGCATGGCGAGCGTAGTACGCCATCATTTCATCGTGTGGCGCTGGGCCGATAATTGAACGCGCAGAATTTGAAGGTGTTATCTTGAGGTCTCCACGGCCCGCTAGCAAAGAGGCTAGATCAATGGACATGCGAGTCGCATCAACGGGAGTATTCAACCCGCTTTTTTGAGTAGCACCCAGCACCACGATGCCCGGTAACATCGTGTCAGTGACACCACTCTGGGTGTTCTGTGTTGAGCAGGCGCTGCAAAGCAAGATGCCCGCAACGGCGACAAAATTACGATACGCTTTCAGGCTTGCAAGGGAAAGCATATTAATGATCATGAGGAGATTCCTTGTTGATCTTCGTAGCTATCCTTAGCCTGTGATTGGACGGTTCGACAAAAGTATAGACAATGATTGTTAAATTCAGGATGGCCCACTTCGGGTTGTCCAATAGTTTCTATTGCCAGATGCAGGTGGGTTTCACCTTATAATATGCATCTTTCTGCTGGAGAAGAATGAATGAGTGACCGCACGATTAAGATAACCACCGATGACGGACGTGAATCCGTCGTCCCACGCATCAGCCCCACTCATGGGCCTGACGTGGCTGATGTGCGGAGCCTGTACAAGGACACCGGACTTTTTACGTACGATCCGGGATTCGCGACAACTGCCAGTTGCAAAAGCGCAATCACCTTCATTGATGGTGATGAAGGTGTATTGCTTTATCGTGGGTACCCCATCGAGCAACTTGCAGAGCACAGCAGTTACCTGGAAGTCTGTTACTTGCTGATGTACGGCGAATTACCAACGCCTGAGCAAGCCGCACACTTCAACTACACGATATCTCAGCACACCATGGTGCACGAGAACATCAGAGATTTCATTCACGGATTTCGTTACGACGCTCATCCGATGGCAATGCTGGTAGGCACTGTAGGTGCCCTGTCGTCGTTCTATCACGACTCTCTGGATATTAACAACCCGGAGCACCGGGAAATTTCGGCACAACGCCTGATTGCGAAAATGCCCACTATCGCCTCCTACTGCTACAAGCATCATCGTGGCATGCCTTTCATGTATCCGGACAACAATCTGAGCTACGTGGAAAATTTCACCCGTCTGATGTTCGCCGTTCCAGCAGAAGATTTTTCACTGAATCCTGTCGCTGTCAAGGCTATTGAGCTAATCATGATTCTGCACGCTGATCATGAGCAAAATGCCAGTACCTCCACAGTACGCCTGGCGGGCAGTTCTGGTGCAAATCCATTTGCATCGATCGCCTCCGGTGTGGCCTGCCTCTGGGGTCCTGCCCATGGTGGAGCTAATGAGGCCGTCATTAACATGCTGGACACGATTCTCTATTCTGGCCAGACCATTGAACAGACGATCGCCCGTGCGAAAGACAAGGACGACCCGTTCAGGCTCATGGGATTTGGCCATCGCGTCTACAAGAATTTCGACCCACGTGCGCGCCTTATCCAGAAGATGTGCTACGACCTGCTGAAGCAACTGGACGGTGATCAACCGTTGTTCGAACTGGCCATGGAACTTGAAAAAGCAACGCTGGCCGATGAGTACTTCATCGAGCGTAAACTCTACCCCAATGTCGATTTCTATTCCGGAATCATACTGCGAGCTCTGGGTATTCCAATGGATATGTTTACAGTGATGTTTGCCATGTCCCGCACGGTAGGCTGGATATCACACTGGATGGAGATGCATGAAGATCCCGAATTCCGTATCGGTCGCCCGCGCCAGATC
>CAYGSW010000284.1:0-7312 GCA_964352535.1 uncultured Granulosicoccaceae bacterium
CGCATCGCCGGTTATTCTGTGGAGCGCAGCTATTAGCCGACTTGTAACTCTTCGGGGTTGTGAAGAGTTTTGTTTAAAGATTCGGGTGGATCTTCGTTAGCCGTTAGCCGTTAGGCGTTAGCCGTTAGCCGTTATTATTTTAGCAAGTTGCCTATCTATTCGCGGCGCAGCAACGCATCAAATTCGGCGTAGGCAAATGCCCCCGGAGCCAGCGACCAGACGCTGCACGCACCGATAGCGGTTCTAATCAGTCTGAGCGTAGGGAAGCCGACGGCGGCCGTCATTCTGCGCACCTGACGGTTACGTCCCTCATCAAGGCCCAGTTCGATCCAGCTTGTAGGAATGTGTTTTCGAAACCTGACCGGCGGATGTCGCTGCCAGAGTTGTTCCGGGCACTGGGTATGTTTTGCGTTGATCGCTCTGGAGCCTCCGTCCTTTAACATGACGCCGGTATTTAACTGCGCCAGTGCAGTCTCTGTGATATCCCCCTCAACCTGCACCAGATAGCGTTTGATCATCTTGAATCGAGGATCACTGATTCGGCGTTGAACAGAGCCATCGTTGGTTAACAGAAGCAGGCCCTCACTGTCTCTGTCCAGTCTGCCTGCCGGATAGTAGCCGGGGGCATCAAGGTAGTTTGCCAGTGTGGCTCTGTTGCTTGTGTCAGTAAACTGGCAAAGCACATCAAAAGGCTTGTTGAAAAGCAGAAGCGCAGGGCCGGATGCACTTCCTGGCTCGGGATGTCTGTTGACTGCCGAATTTCTGTGTATGCGTCTCGTACGCGTGCGCGTGCTATTTGACGTCAGTGAGCGAGAATGTGGTGCTTTCGACACACTGAATCTCAGCTTCTGGTATCCGGTGGCAAGCCTGCTCTGCGCGCAACCGACTGGCAAAGCGATTCGGGAAATCCCAGCTCGTGCAGTGTCTGTATGATGCTTGCCTGGTCAGGTGGTGTGCGCCGGAGCGAGTCAAGTGATTGTGGCAGTCTTTCGTCCCTGATCAGTCCTGTTAGTGAGCGCGCAAAATGAATGGTCTGCTTGTGTTCGTAAAGCAGACGGCTCACCCTCGGTGCTCCGCGAAATCCCATCATGGCAACCTCACCCAGATTGGCCAGTAGATTTTCGATAGTCTGCCACTTGTTCAGAAGCCTTGCCGCTGTTGAGGGGCCAACGCCGGGAACTCCCGGGATGTTGTCGCTCTTGTCACCGCACAGAGCCAGCCAGTCCGCCATTTGATCAGGTCGCACCTTAAAGCGTTTGTGTACATCCTGATAGTTTGCAAGCGGACGCCTGCCAAGATCCCAGTAGCGATCCTGAGGTGTAACGAACTGGGCAAGATCCTTATCACCAGATACTATCGTGACCGGCATGCTCTGGCTGTTGGCAAGCTGGGCGAATTGCCCAATGATGTCATCCGCCTCTACCTGATCGCTACCAAAGCAAGGTATGCCAAGTGCCTGCACAAGTTGTTTGCAACGAGCGAATTGCGGTGCGAGATCAGGCGGTGCCGGAGGGCGATCTGCCTTGTACTCTGCGAACATCTGGTTACGAATGCCCTGACGAAAGCACTCGTCAAACGCGCAGACCATGTAGTCAGGATTGTGTAATTCGATGATATTGCACAGCGTGTCAGCCAGTCCCTGAACCGCATTATCAGGCTCGTCGAAGCGGTTGCGTATGGTGACAGGAAGACCCTGCCATGCGCGAAAGATATAGATGCTGGAGTCGATGAGAAACAGCATGCTATTGGCCTATCAGCGGGTTTTCTATACGCACAATAAAAAGGGCATCACGGTGGATGCCCTTGATAAAGTTTGGTGGCGATGTGTCCCGTTGCACAGGGAACCTGTGCGACACACTGCCTGACGACTACTTGGAGCCGTAGCGACGTCGGAACTTGTCGACCTGACCTGCGGTATCCATGACTTTCTGCTTGCCGGTGTAGAAAGGATGGCATGCGGAACATACTTCGATGCTCAGATCTCTTCCTGCTGTGGAACCGGTCTCGAACGAGTTTCCGCAGCTGCAAGTGACTTGAATCTGGTTGTACTGGGGATGGATTTCCGGTTTCATAGCTTTCTCCCGGTTATAAAATTCGGAACCGGATACTAGTGCCGTTAGCTTGAAATTGCAAGCGTCGGGCACCGCTGAGTCACATAACTGCTCATGCCGAGCGTGCTGTCACGCTGAATATCCGGATTTTAGCCCGAAGGCATCAATCTTTGCCTTACTTGCCGGATTTGCCTTAAGCGTTATTGCTACGTAGCCGATATTCTCACAATAGCGTGAAGGGACTGATGATGTTAGGTCGGCTTGTAGTGAAATTGCTCTTCAAGGCATGTGTGCCGCTAATCGCTGTGACAGGCGTCATGACCTATGGCGTCTATCTGCGAGGCGGAGATCCCGCGGCCATGTGGAAACATGTTGCATCGGGTGCTTTCGGGCAGGTTGGCGCAACTCTGTCAAAGGCAAAAAATGATGCTGTCGGAGTTGCGGGTGACCTTGCCAGTAATACGGGGCTCTCTTCAAACAGTTCTCGATCAGGTACAACACAAGTGTTCACGTGGAAAGATGCGCAAGGTGTTACGCATTTTGGTACCAGTGCGCCGGATGATGCCATCGCCTCGACAGTGACCGTTGATCCCAATGTGAATGTTGTCGTGCCAGTCGCCGCCCCTGCCACCTATCAGCGGGATGCGCAACGTCAGCCGCATGCCACTGGACAGACCGGACGGTCGGATTATGCGAGTTCTGCACAGCGCGAAGCCAGCGGACGTTCTGGAGGTGGCTCATCGGCTAACCGGGCCGTTGAGCAACTCGAGTCCGAGCTGGGAGAGCCGCTGCCGGGTATCGCCGGGCAAATATTGTCCAATGGAGCATCTGGTGGTAACCGCGTTGATCCTTCGCAGCTGATTCGTCTGCTGCAATCGGAAGGAAACTGACTTCCTGGGCATTAACCCGATGAATCTCCACGTTCAAGATTCAGAGGGATAACTCGATACTGTTTGTCATTGGTTGGCTGAGCTTCGGGCAGAAACAGTTGCAGCGTATCGTTAAGCCAGTCGAAGCCTGCGGTCGTTGCTCTCAGGCTTATCCCAGCCTGTTCAAGTAAACCTCGTTCTATGGCTTTGTCGATTGTCTCCTGCCATTGATGCAGCGAGACGCCGGTATGAAGTTCGAACAACGGTATGGGAAAGCCTTCACGCAGACGCAAGGCGTTCATCATGAATTCCAGCGCTGTCTCTTCCACACTCACGCGCGTCTGATCACCCAGGCGCTCTTCGGCGCTTTTGGCGGCAAGGTATGTCTTGGGGTGTTTGTGTTTCCAGCGTCTGACAATAGTGCCTTTGTCAGCTGAACTGATCTTGCCATGGGCACCACAACCGATACCCAGGTAGTCACCGAACTGCCAGTAATTCATGTTGTGTGCCGAGCGATTTTTTGTGCCAGCGGCTGCAAGTGCGTACGCTGACACCTCGTAACGCTCATAACCAGCCTTGGCTAATAACTCCACGATCTTGTCTTGCATGTGCGCCTTGTGTTCATCATCGGGCACTTTCGGTGGAAAGCGTGCAAAGTAGGTGTTTGGCTCAAGGGTTAGTTCATAGAAGGACAGGTGTGTCGTTGACTGTGATAGTGCAAGCCTGACATCATCAACAAGCTCAGTGTCGCTTTGTTCAGGCAGTGCAAACATCATGTCCAGATTGATTTGTTCAAAGCCTGCGTTATGTGCGATATCGCACGCCCTTTGCGCTTCGTCAGCAGAATGCACGCGTCCCAGTGCTTCCAGTAGCTTCGGGTTGAAACTCTGGATACCAATAGATAGGCGGTTGATGCCCAGATCGAGATAGTCCTTGAAGCGTTGTTGCTCGAAGGTGCCAGGATTGGCCTCCAGTGTTATTTCCGCGTGTGGGGTTAATGCTGTGAGTGCACGAACACCGCTTAGCAATCGGTCCAGGGCGTGTGCACTGAACAGGCTGGGTGTGCCGCCGCCGATGAACACGGTGCTGATCTGTCGTCCCCAGACCAACGGCATTTCATCGGCAAGGTCATCGAGTAATGCATCGACATACGCGATTTCAGGAATCTCGCCACGAGCCTCATGAGAATTGAAGTCACAGTAAGGACACTTGCGGATACACCATGGAATATGGATGTACAGTGACAGAGGCGGCAATTGAGTGAACTGTCGTTCGTTCATTACGGGTGTCATGAACTGCCAGGTTTGAGCAACTGCACAAGCTTTGCAACTGCCTTGCCACGATGGCTCAGGCGGTTTTTGGTTTCTTTGTCCAGCAGTGCCGCTGCGGTGTTGGTGTCATGGTTGCAGAACACCGGGTCATAGCCAAAGCCGCCGGAGCCGTGTGCGCTTTTTAGTATGTGACCTTCCCAGCTGCCCTGTGCAATGAGCGGCGAGGGGTCATATTCGTGGCGAAGGTATACAACCACGCTGCGAAATCTGGCGCTGCGCTGATTATCATCATGCAGGTGCTCAAGCTGTTTGAGTAGAAACTCGTAGTTGGCCATATCACCACTCCCCGCGTTATGACGCTCTGCGTGGCGCGCAGAATAAAGCCCTGGTGCGCCGTCCAGCGCATCAACCTCAAGGCCCGAATCGTCGGCAATTGCTGGAAGACCACTGAGTCTTGTGGCATTACGTGCCTTGAGCAGCGCATTTTCGACAAACGTAAAAGCAGTCTCGTCAACCGATTCGATGTTGTACTGCTGCTGAGACTGGACCGCAAACCCAAGAGGATCCAGAAGTTCATGCAACTCCTTTATCTTGCCGGGATTTGCACTGGCAAATACGACTCTTTGTTGCTCCACTAGTCCAGTCTCCAGTCAGCCTGCATTTTCCAGTGCATCGCTTTGTGCTTTGGTGAGGGTGCTGATGCCATGTTTTGCTAGGTTCAACATTTCCTGCAACTCGTTATCTCTAAACGCATGTCCTTCCGCAGTGCCTTGAATCTCAATGAATCCACCAGCCTCATTCATGACAACGTTCATGTCGGTTTCGGCGACGGAATCTTCATCATAATCAAGATCCAGTACGGGCTGGCCCTTGAAAATGCCCACTGAAATAGCGGCAATCTGTCCATGAATCGGATTGCGTTTGATCTTGCGTTGATCCAGCAAACTCTGGACAGCATCGCAAAGCGCCACATAGGCGCCGGTTATCGAGGCTGTACGAGTCCCGCCATCTGCCTGTAGTACATCGCAGTCCAGTGTGATGGTTCTCTCGCCCAAAGCATTGAGATCGACTGCTGCGCGCAGTGAGCGGCCAATCAGGCGTTGAATTTCCTGAGTTCGACCTGATTGTTTACCAGCAGCTGCCTCACGACGTGCACGGGTGTGAGTTGCGCCAGGCAGCATGCCGTACTCCGCCGTCACCCAGCCACTGCCTGTGCCTTTGAGCCAGGGCGGGCAGCGATTATCGACGCTTGCCGTGCAGAGCACCCGGGTCTCTCCCATCTCGATCAGCACCGAACCAGCTGCGTGTTTGGTGAAATGACGGGTGATCTTGATGGCGCGCAGCTCATCATCCGCTCTTGCGCTTGGTCGCATGATGGTTCCTTAGGGGTTTATTGGGTATTGCAATCAGGCGTGGTTTCATCGGAAATCGCAGGGTTGCCAGCACTGACGTCGGGCGGCAGAGTATAGCGGTATCGAGACCCTGCCTGCACAAACCGAGTTGTCAACTTGACATGTGCCCGAGGCGCCTGGCTTCTGGTGGTGTATTCCTGACAAAGCCAGGGTCTGTAGTGTGTCCATGGCTTGTACGACAAGACGTTGGCGCTGATAGACTGCACATGCATTTTTTGAGGGTATTTTGATGTTGCAAAGCATGACTGCATTCGGGCAGTCTCTGGTAGCCAGCAAAGACGTCGAGCTGATTTGGGAGCTGCGAGGGGTTAACCACCGGTTCCTTGATATCAGCATGCGACTGCCAGAGACCTTACGACCCATTGATGCAAACGTGCGGGAGATGATTGCAGCTACCGTGCATCGCGGTAAGGTCGACGTCACTGTAAAGTTCTCTGATCTATCAGATGTGAGTGCCGGACTCGTGCTCAATAAGAACCTGCTGAAACAGTTGTGCGGAATCATCGACCAGGTGCAGGATGTTCGAATAGATGCCGGTCGCATCGATCCGGTGCAACTGATGCAGTGGCCGGGTCTTGTCAGTAGTCAGTCAACGCTGGCCCCGGTCGTTTTGCAAACAGTGCTGGATTCGTTTTCAGCGGCGCTCGAAGATTTTTCGCAGTCACGTGCACGTGAGGGAATGCAGCTGGCTGAGATGCTGGGCAGCAGAGCCGCAAGGTTGTCCGAACTGGTGAGCGAGCTGCGAGAGCATCGTCCGGGTGTAGTAAGCCGTCAGCGTGAAAAGCTGCTAGCCCGATTGGCAGAGCTTGATATCGAGCATGAACCCGGACGATTGGAACAGGAGCTTGTATATGCTGCCCAGCGGCTGGATATCGATGAGGAGCTTGACAGGCTGGATGCGCATTTGTTAGAGCTCTCCCACGTACTGGAACGCGATGAGGCCGTCGGCAGGCGGCTGGACTTTCTCATGCAGGAGCTTAATCGGGAAACCAATACGGTCTCATCCAAGGCGTATGACAGTGTAACGAGTGCTTTGAGTATCGATATGAAGGTGTTGATCGAACAGATGCGCGAGCAAGTTCAAAATGTCGAATAGGAAAACCAGGGACAAGGTGTTGAAAGAGGCCGACATGGAAAGTGAAAAGCACTACCAGTGGCCCCCGGTGCGTGATCCGGACCTTAACTACAAGAGCAAGGTTCGCAACCCACTGCATTCGATAATTACAGCGTTGCCATTGATCATGCTGGTGGCAGGCTTGTATATTTATTATCGTGGAGAGTCACAGCAGACGCATGGCGCACCCATTGGTTCGCAGAGTATCGAGTTAACCGGAACGTTCACAGGACTCTCGGCAACCAGTGGTCGGCACTATCTGTGGGTGGAGCATGACGGAGCACCCAAAGGGGTGCGTATCCATGCCGAGCAGGTTGCGGGGCTGGAGGCTCTGGAGCGTGGTGTTGAGGTCGCCATGAAGATTGCCCCGAGTGTTGATGGATCAACCACCTACTGGGCCTGGTATGTCGAGCAAGCAGGGTCGTTGTATCTTGATGCAGAAGACACGTTGCAATAGTCAGCGTTCCAACCTGGCCGGTAGCGCAATGAACAGTACTGACGTTCGATAACTCATTATTAATTTGCTAATTTGCTAATTTGCTAATTTGCTAATTTGCTAATTTGCTAACTTGCAAACTTGCAAACTTGCTTATTG
>CAYGSW010000285.1:0-7300 GCA_964352535.1 uncultured Granulosicoccaceae bacterium
CGTATGCCCAATACGCCTTCACAAACGCGCCTTGCAGGGCGGCGGCTGGTGAACTTTGAATCCTAATATTTCGGGTTGACGGACTACTAGAAGCGATCTGCAAGGTTGTTGTCTCAATAATCCTTAATGTGGCTGTAAACTTCGCTGTGCTCGCGTTATAGTCAAGCAGCGCTCATATTTGAAACCGATGTGATTCTGTCTCAAGACATGCAGCACGATTCTTCCTTAAATTGTCCGGTCATTGCTTCACTCGCAATTGCTGGGAACGTAAATACTTCTCCAGCGTCAGATATAAGGTATTAATCAAATCAACGAGTTGTGATAAATTTAGTCGAACTAGCTGGTTGAATGTACAGTGAATATCGGAGTGAGCCTTATCCACACAGTCAAATCGAAGTAAAATCTAGCGATGCGAAAGAAGACCAAGATAATCGATCTATTCAGCGGTGCTGGCGGAATGACATTGGGATTCGTCGACGGCAGATATAATGGCAAGTTCGAGAGTGTGTTTGCGATCGATAACGATAGCGCTGCTGTTAAAACATACAACAAAAATTTCTCTTCAACCGCTGATCATTGTGTCTGCGAAGATATAGAGCAATGGTTATTAAGGAACGATGTACCAAATGCTGACGTTGTGATTGGAGGGCCCCCTTGTCAAGGGTTTAGCCTACTCAATAAAAATAAGGATGGCGATGCGCGACGAGCTCTTTGGGAGCCCTACATGGACATCGTGGAGAGATCAGGTGCATCAGTATTCGTAATGGAAAATGTGCAAGGGCTTTTAAAGAGCCCGGAATTTGTGAGCATATGTCGTCGTGCACTTAGCATGGGTTTTGAAATACTCAACCCTGCGGTTCTTAACATGGCCAATTATGGTGTCCCCCAGACTAGAAAGCGTGCGATCGCCATCGGGATCAAGACAGAGGATTTTCGTGTCAGTAGTTTGCCTGCTTTTCCTCCCCCGAAAACGCACACATCCGGTGATGTAGAAGCAGATCTGCTGCCGTGGATGACAGTAAAAGACGCGATATGGGATTTGCCCAGAAGAACAAAAGGCATAGAGATTAGGGTTGCTGATCCCGCTCCTTTAGATCTTCATTTCGGTAGAACACCAACAGAGACAAGCCGGCAACGGTATAAGGCAGTTCCCCCAGGAGGTAATCGATTTGATTTGCAGAGAAATCGACCTGACATAACGCCGAATTGTTGGATAAACAAAGGCTCAGGAGGAACAGATTTATTCGGTAGACTGTGGTGGGACAGGCCATCTGTGACAATCAGAACTGAGTTTTTTAAGCCTGAGAAAGGCCGGTACTTACACCCTACCGCTAATAGACCTATAACTCACAGGGAGGCCGCCAGACTCATGTCATTTCCCGACAATTTCGTATTTACAGGCACTAAAATAGAAATAGCACGGCAGATTGGAAATGCGGTTCCACCGACATTTGCTTCAATGCTTGCAAGTTATGTGGATTCATTATTGTCCCACCGACACGCGGTCGAAAAAACTACGGAGCGAGTTTAGTGGCCAGAAGGTCGCAACGAGAGTCGCCGGGAGAGTTACGACATAAACTGATTGAATTGTTAGAGGACTTCGAAACCAGATTGCAAGCTGGCAATTTACGTTCACAAGTTCAAGCCCTAGTGCCCGCCAATCACACACTACGGGATCTAGGTAGTTCGCTGATCATAGATGATGAGGCCAATTCAGCGCGTGACCGTATTCTTGCCTACTTACGAGCATACCCCCAAGTGCTGCTACATGGTGATGAGCTCATGGTGGTGGCTGGTATAAGTGAATACGGGCGTCGGATTCGTGAATTACGCAAAGAACACGGATGGCCTGTCTTGAGCGGACAAGCACTTAAGGACATGGCGGACGACGACGTAACATTCAGTTTGCCGGACAACGCTGGCTCAATTGGGACTGATTCGTATTTCCTTCTGGAGGATTTGCAGGATAGAGAAGCTGCTTTCCGATGGAACATCGCAAATGAAATTAGAAAGAGCGAGCATTCCGTCAAAGCTAAACTTCTTTCGTACTTCAGAAAGAATGTCGGTAAGCGAGTTACCGGAGAAGAACTCAAATATCTAGCTAAAGACAGATCAGAGTGGCCACGAAGGGTACGAGAGCTAAGAACAGAAGAGGGTTGGCCCATTGTAACGAGTAATTCTGGAATGCCTGAATTGGCTGTTGGGGTTTACGTTCTCGAAACGGATCGTCAGGCGGAAGTTCATGATCGAAGGATTCCCGATCCTGTACGCGTAAAGGTACTGGAGCGAGATCAATATTCTTGCAGAAACTGCAATTGGAGTCCAGACGGCAGAAGTAAAGCTGATCGCATTAGAAATTTCTTAGAATTGCATCACATAGAGCATCACGTGGAAGGTGGAGAAAATATTGTCGGCAATTTAATTTGTCTGTGTAACGTTTGCCATGACGATGTGCATCGAAGTGGTATCAGTGTTGACCACCTTGTGAGTCTGCTGCGTTGATATTAGAAAGTTGAAGCGTCAAGAGTGGTACTGGATTTGGTACAAATCCTCAGCCTTATACGTTACTAATGTCCTCTGAGTCTGTTCT
Source organism: uncultured Granulosicoccaceae bacterium (assembly GCA_964352535.1). Classification (GTDB taxonomy): domain Bacteria; phylum Pseudomonadota; class Gammaproteobacteria; order Granulosicoccales; family Granulosicoccaceae; genus Granulosicoccus. The sequence goes on from CAYGSW010000285.1 coordinate 2,591, forward strand.
GGATTTCAAAGGTTATAGTCAATAGAAGCCAGATCGCGGTTTGCTGACAGACTAAAGAGGTCTAAAAAAAGACAGAAAATCCCTCGGTGGTAACACCGTGCCGGTTCAAGTCCGGCCCCGGGCACCAATGAATTCAACCGACCTGCAGCTTGGGCAATCTAAGCTTGATGGCTGATGCAATGGAGTCGAACAGATCTTCGGGAAAATCTTCAGGAAGTGCGTCCGCGGTTATCTGCAGGGCGGCATCTGTGTCCATGGCGATATCGCCAAATATCTCTTCGATAGTTTCACGAGATAACCCTGATTGTTGACCGGTGTGAATGTGATGTCTGCCGAGAATGTGCTCTACGTTGTAGTGATTGGATTTTCCTACGTGCATCGCCATCTTGAAATCCTTACGAGGAATCTGTTTCTTGTCGACCAGAGGTTGCAGTGACAGCACATCATAGAGCGGCGTCAACTGAAACCTGCCTTTGGTTGACAATGCGAGGCTGAAGTTTTTGGCGTGACCATCAGTTGCGCCTAGGAGCCAGAAAATGATGTGTGCTTTGAAAAAATCATATCGGTCTTTGCTAGGAATATCGCTGCCACGTAATACGGCCATGATGTCAACTATTCCAGGGCCACCTTCATTCTGATATTTTCGAGTAGGTGCAATGGATAAAGCCTGACAACAGTCTTCCTGAGGCAATCGAATCAACAAAGCGTCATTTGTCCATCGACGATCAAAGCGTTCGACCACCAGCGCTTTTTGATCTTCGAACTTCACCATGTGCACGTGAGCTGTCTGAAGGCCGAAAGCCTCCATGAGCTTCATGCAAAGATATTCGTTCTCTACACTGCTGGATAAATCCATTCCATTGGACAACGTGCCAATTTGAGGTTTTATGATGTGGGTGGTGGGTGTAGTTCCAGTGGGTTCAATCCATTGGCCTTCGTGATACAGCAGTGCTGTCTTGTCTTGTGCCCCTGCGATGGAAATTCGGAAGTCATTCTCTGTTCTTATACCCAGCGGTGTGACGTCAAGCTCTCTGAGCATATTGCCGATATCTTTGTCTGACAGATTTCTGCCAGTGAGTTGAGTTAACGGTTGAGGGTTGATGCCTTCTGGAAAAAATTGCAGCGCGCCAACACAGTCTCTACCGATTTCGTAGAGAAGACTGAAAGCATCAGTACCGGCTGCGCCCACCCTCTGGGCAACACGATTGCGTATGGGTTCATTATCAGGCAATAGATTATCGAAGACGGCTGTTACCTGCGCGCCGACAAAATGATCATCTCTCAGGGGTAAGGAGATGGACACAGGAAACGCAGGCTCCCATGCCAGCCAGGTGTCTGTGTAGGCAAATCGGATAGCGCCAGATGCCTCACGGATCAACTGGCCTACTTGCCGGGTTCTAAAGAACACATTGAGTGGTTTGTAGCTGCGTTTGCGGCCCATGCTAATCTGCCAGAAAGTCGGTGGTTCCCTGGCTTCGATCGGTGACGAGTAGCTCCAGATCAAGCGCTGCACAGATATCGAAAATCGTGTCCAGCTTGGCGCCAGACAGGCCGTTTTCTATTTTTGAGATGGTTTCCTGCCAGACGCCACTTCTTACGGCAAGCTCTTTCTGGGTTAGATGTTTCTTCTTTCGGGCGCGGCGCAGTGCATGGCCTATATCAGCCGGTGTTCTCGCTAGGTAGCTCATGATTGTCTCGATTATCTGGAAATATGACACTCAAATCATAAAGATGTATTATGACTCAAAGATCATAACATTACGATATGATCTTTGGGTCATATAGCACTTATGATCCTTGCTTCATAGCGTGATTCCAGCATCGAAGACACTCGGTGAAACTCTCAACTCTATCTTGTTGCCATACAAAGCCGCCAGCGATTACTCCCCAGCTGCCGACTCGCTGAACCCGAGAGCACTGCCCTGTGGCCCAAACTCATAGTCGCCGCTGTCCCAGGGGACAACGAAAGAGACGACAGAGCTGTCTGCAAGCGTAACAAAGGCATCAAAGCTGCCCGAGTCACCGTTGTTGTCGTTTGCTGTCATTACATTGGTGTTGGGTAGCAAGCTGAATTGAATCTCACCCTGTTCAAAGGTGCTTGCGTTCGCCGCCTTGGTGAGCACGGTTTCGAGAGTGGTGGTGCCTGACAGTCTTGCGTTGTTATTGTCATCCACCCAGACCCTCATGTTTCCCATGGCGACGGTATAGGTTTGCGCCGGTAGAATCTCTGTGGAGGCGAGAGTGTCCGCAGCACCGCTAAGCGTATTCAGGGAGGACACCTCCATCGACAGCACCGGTCCGGTGGGTATTGCAACGGTGGTAGTTGTGTCCAGCCTGGTTTCGCTGGTGGAAATATCCCCGCTAGCAGGGTTAGCAGAGATGGTTTCGTTTTTTATGATGGAGCCAGACAGGGTGGTTAAAACACCGTCGACACCATTGATGTTTATACCCAAGTTGATATCGGTGGTAAAGGCATTATCCGATCGGTTTAGCTGAACGGTGTATCCGCCATCGATCAACAGTTCGCCAACCTGACACGCTTCAAAGCTGAAGCGTCCTGCCATGTCTGATGGATTAGCTTTTACCGCTAGCAATCGGCCACCGTCCGGGCAACCGTGTACTCTGTTGATGTCGCCCTGGTTGTCGTTAAGACTGGCTTCGTTGATATCGGTTGGGGTTAGTATCGATTCATTCGCTAGCACTTGGCGCTCTAGCAAAGACAAAAGATCTATGTGGGTATACACAATATGTGCCTCGCTGGTCTCTGCAATGGCCGCGACGGCTGAGGCATAGTTGTCGCTAGTGAATTCTGTTGCATCGACCACGGCCCTGACATTCTCAATCAGGGTATTGTATCGAATGACATCAACGCGACTGGCCGATCCCAAAGCTGTTGCATCAGGTGTGGTGTCCGTGCCGGGTGTAAAGTCAGGAATTAGCGTGGGATCCGGTGTGTTCGTTGGATCGGTATCCATGGGTGGTGTGGTCTGTGCTCCAGATTCGTCACTGGAAGAACTACTGCAGGCCACGAGTGATATGGCAACGGCTACGGGCACAAACGCCCTCATGTGCTTATAAAGCTTTGTGGTCATCGCTTGAATTCCTTTTTGAGTGCTTTTACTGAAGAGGGATGACTGGCATCCAAAGTAGGGTGGTGAACTGGATCGCGCTTGATTGCACGAACATGTGCACCTATTCAGGCTAACTCAGGTATGGAATTTGACGATTGGGAGTATTACCTTTGGCTGCTATGAAGGTAGAAAACCAACTGATATGTAGTAGGTATAAGCGGCGTTCTACATCAGAAAACATGCTGTGGCTGCGGTTTCAGGTATATTTACGATTTCGATGACTCTGTTTGGTAACACATGTGACAAGCTGGAAAAATGATCAGTGAGCTCAAAGTACTTTTGAGTGAAGGTTACGAACTTGTATTGAAATGGCCGTGCGGTGTTGGAATGGCTATGAAGGAGGTCGGTTGAACGAAGTTTCTCGCATTACATCACTGGGACAATCGCTCCACCAGTTCCACTCGGCGGCTTAGCGCACGACCCTGATCATTGCGGTTCGTAGAAACCGGAGAGTACGGACCTGCACCAAATGGCGTTAGTCGAGCTGCATCGGCACCTTGTCTTACCAGAGCATCGACTACCGATGCTGCACGTGCTTCAGATAAAGACTGATTCAGCGTAATGTCACCGGTATCATCAGTGTGTCCAACAACGTAGAGTGATAGCTCGGCTTGCGTATCAAGCAACTGCTTGACCAATGCCAGGGTTTCGTCAGATTCAGCTCGCAATGTTGCCTTGCCTGTATCAAATTGAATGCCGTAGAGTGCAATGCGACCACTGCGTTCCAGGGCACTGGTTATCTTATCCACACTGATCGCTACTTTTCCGGTTTGTAGCTGGGCAGGTTATATCAAATCGATCAGGTAGTCGACACCCAAGTCAGCAGAATAGCCTTTAACAAATACACCAAGCCATAACTCTGGATTTGGCAGTTTGGCTGCTATGTAGTAGTGATGTTGTGGAGTAATGTTCGTTGCAACAAGCGAATCCAGTGGCTCAGCCCATCCCCTGGCACTCTCGCCGCACTCTATTGCCTTGCATTCATAGAGAATTTCAAAACCTTCCGCAACGATAGCCTCTCGAAAGTTGGCGTACACCTGCAGAGCAGTTGTGCCGTTGCCGCTGCGCACCCACCAGTGTTGTCTTCGCACCCGTCCTTCCAGGTTTTGAACTGTTGCGCTTTTGTATCCCTGTTCAGATTGCTCGGGTTTGCTTAGGGGCAGAGAGTAGGGGGCGAATTCGTAATCTGTTTTCACGTTCTTCGGCGTTGGGGTGTTGGTTGAATTGGATTGGCAGGTCGGCGGCTATTGCGGGATAAGCTGGAATGTAAAAGAGCAGTAGAGCTAGACTAGTCAGGGTTGTTGTATGTGAATGATTCTGCATGATTTCAAGTTGTTTGAGTTTTCATTTATGGTTGATTAAGTACACGTTTAGCAGAAGATTTGTATTGGAGGAAAATGGTTTAGGCACAACACTCCCACACTTCTAATGGATAAAACCTATGTTGATCAATAGCCAAATATTCTATTTGGTTGTGGCAGCCCAAAAGCGTTACACCGCTTTGACAATTTGCTATACAAATTTCTAGTGTAACGGGAGTCCCCCCAGCTCTGCTGGGGAGGCCACCATAGTTTGACAA
>CAYGSW010000286.1:0-7282 GCA_964352535.1 uncultured Granulosicoccaceae bacterium
GCTGGTGAACTCTGAATCCTAATATTTCGGGTTGACGGACTACTAGTCTGTCAGATCCAAAGGGGCGTTCTGCAAATCACGTGTTCCATCAAATGATGGGCCTTTGTTGGCGTTCCGATCGTGGTCAGTTCTGGCAGCAATTGCTGGAACAGGACACCCGCCGGTAAGGACGTAATCCAGAGCAGCCATTGTGAGTGGGTCGCTACTTGATGACGCCAGCCGCGACCAGTCGTCGGTAACTGCACAGTCTGGTTGAATTCCGCCAAGCACACTGACGCCTACTGAATTGGTTCGCTCCGATCGCATGGCATTGATCGATTTGCCACAATAGTCACGGGCGTTTGATGTAAAGATTTTTCCTTCGGTAGCACCGCCGATGACAATCACGTCCATATAGGGTTCAAGTCCATTCACCAACGCTTCTGAAGCTGACGCACTTCTGTCTGTCAGCAATACGAACACGCGCGGTAACGCCAGTGTCGGCTCAGCTGCCTCAAGAAATGACGTGCTGTTGTTCTCCGAATACTTATCGTTCCAGTTTCTTATCAGAAAAGGTTGGCCGTTTATGGAAGGGCCTGCGATCTGCGCTGCCAATCGCTCTGCAACACGAGTTCTGCCTCCCGGGTTGTAACGAAGGTCGACAATCAATTCGTCGATTCCGTCTTCGCGCAGTGCGCTGATGCTTGCATCAAGCTCAGCGGAAGTGGTCTCCAGAAAGCTGCGCACCTGAAGCAGGCCAACGATTGGCAGTCCTTCAGTGGAGAATGTGTAGGATCTGGCTGTACGCCAGCGAAAGGACCCTTGCTCCAGCACAAGGTCGCGAGGTGCTGCGTCGGATGTTCTGACTTGCATGGTGATAGGCGGCTGACCTTCGGCCAGCACATTCCCTAATTGTTCGTTGGTATAAGTGGAGATCAATTGTCCATTCAAGAGTACTAGTTCGTCCCCGCGCTGAATGCCCGCCAGATCAGCTGGCGATCCGAGCAGGATTTCGCGAAACCTTACTACTCCATCACTGGCAGGAGAAAATCGGAAGCCATAGCCGCTCGTTTCTCCCTTATCAAACAGTGCTCCCTGTTCCTCCTCGTCCCTGACATTACTGTAGATATCAGGATCGACACGCAACGCTCTAATGAATTCTTCCGGCGTGGCAAACCCCGCTGGATCGATTGGCGGCACCTGATCGTAGTAGATGTAGTAGTCCAGCATGTCAAAGCCGACACGCCCTTTGATGTCATCGGTGGAACATTCCTGTATGCCGTCGGGTGTGACGTACTGCGCTAGCGCGTCAGGCTCAATGGGTGGTGGGTCATTAGGCGGGTTTTCGGGATCGCCTGATGATCCACCACAGCCTGCAAGCATCAGGGTGGTGATTGCTAGCGTTATTACAACATGGGTCGTTTTCAATAACATCCCATTCTCCATTGTTGGCTTTGGTGTACTTGAGGTAACGAACATATCGATGCTATTTGACAGGCCGTGTGCTCTACACAAAACATTACATCACAGGAAACGCTACGATGGGCGGGCTCAGAATGACCACGCTCTGGTCTTACTGAATTGTGTGTTTGATATCACCCATTATGTATGAGTATTAATCCGATTTCCTTTCCATTTATGGTAGCGATATCCACATGCATTAGCATAATGATCTCATAAATCATGGTGGATGATTCAAGGCCAATCAAGTCGCGACCTAACACTTCGTAAGTCGATGCATCGACAATGAGCTTGGTGCGTGGAAGCCTGAGCCGGGTAGAAAGCGCCCTTGCGCTGAGCGTCCAGTCTTCCGTGATTTCTACGTAGGGACGCCCAGCGGTGAGTGTTTCACAATAGTCTACCTTCAAACGTAGCGAAAGCAGTGGCATGCAATACTGACTTGTTGCAGTGCATTGATGTATCTCAACGCAGATTCGGTCTTTGCGTGATAAATTGAAATCTCTTCAAAAAACCAACGCAAGCAATTGCTTGCTCACTCATAAGTTCAAAGGGGTATCAGGTTATGGAGATAACAAAGATCGCTGAGTACGCGCGTGCACTTTATGACGCACACGGCAATAAGGCCGAAGTTGAGGCTGCGAAAAAAGCCCAGGAGTGTGAAACTGCGGGGGACAAGGCAGAGGCTGAAACATGGCATGCAGTTCGTAGGGCCATTAATGAAATTCGGGGTGTGCCTGAAAGTTAGCCTGCTAGCTCCGGATGTTCATAGGCCTGTGGATAAGGCATTGGCAAAGTGGGTCCAAGCGGTACAACGTTGTTCCATGATCTGCCAAAGTACCCTTGTTTACAATGATCCAGCGAATTGCTTTGTGCTACACCGGGTATGGCGTACACTCTGCATAGCCAGCGCCACAGAAAGGGATAGTCAAGAATTTTAGCGCCATTGAGTTTCATGCGAATGTAGTAGACAGGGTCATGGCGATAGAGTGTCGGGAATAAACGCAGATCAGCTTCAGTGAATTGCTCTCCTGTCAGGAAGGGGCGGTTGTCTTCTGCAAGTCTGGCTTCAAGTTGTGACAGTGTGTTGAAATAGGCGTCAAAGGCATTTGCATAGATCGCTTGATCGGAAGAAAATCCGGCCTTGTATGCGCCGTTGTTGATATTGGTGTAAATGGTGTTGTTCAGTGTGTCAATATCATTGCGCAGGTGAGCGTTGGCAGGGTATAGATCCGGTCGATTAGCCTCTGTCATTGAGCTGCCAAGCGCCGCTGCCTGATCGTTCAGCATCCGGACAATTTCTGCACTCTCATTACTGACAATCCGTTGTGTCTTCTTGTCAAAGAGAATAGGGACCGACCCTTCTTCAGATCCTTGCACTGCATAAATCTGTTTTACCAGTCGGTAGCTTTGGCCTGTGGCTGTCTCTGATGTGCATTCAGGCAATACAGCACCCGTGAGGGTCGACAAGCGAGAAGGGTTGAACTCCCACAAGTTCGCAGCAATAGGGTCGTTGTCGTTGGTTCTACCAGGGAACGCAATATCCATCGAAATACTGTCTTGCAGTCCGAGGATATTGCGGGCAAGCGTCACCCGGTGGCACCACGGGCAGTTGAACGCGATGAACAGATGGTAGCGCCCGGACTCAGCCGGGAACTTGGCATCGCCCACCGCACTACGAAATCCGCTGACACCTCGAACGAACTCGCCTTTCTTTCTACGGGCCAATGCGTCTGATTGCGATTCCTCTGTTGAGGTGTCAACGGGTTCACTGGTCATTGTCGTATACCTTAACCGCGTAAACGGTGGTGCAAAATAATGGGTACGGCAAGCTCTTCCTCGTCACTCAGATGTCGTTGTAGAAAGGCTTCGATGGTTTCAGCGGCTGTGTGCAGTTTGCCGATCTCATCTTTAGATTTCTTGTCGTCCAGTTGCACCATGGCAATCGCACGATTCGCTGTGTCAGTGAATGAATCCAGCACATCATTCAACGCAACATGATCTTTCTCCAGAATCTCAAGCCCGGCATCGAAACGAGCGTCAGCTGCGGATAGCTCAGGGAAGTAACTATGATCTTCCCACCGATGATGACCATGCAGGTTTCCAACGAGTGCACTCCCTTGACCCACTAAGCGATGGATATAGTCATTGGCATCGACGTGTCCATCCAGGTAACTTTCGGTATCGTTACGCACGGACGCGCTCAACCGTCGGAACATCTGATGGGCGCCTAACCATTGCCTCGTTTTATCTTTAAAGCCTGCATGCGCTTCCCAACAGTCACGTGGATATTCATCAAGCAAGCTGCGCATCTCGACGGGCATATCATCGGTACGGATATCGAATTGAGCTGACATAATCAAATCCTCTCCAGGGCGTTGGGTTCAAGCAGGGCTGCCTCAATCTTTGCACATTGAGCGTTATGCGAATTGGGCTCGTGTATGAGGTAACGAGTAGTCAATCATTGGCCCTACAGGAACAATGCGCGACGGGTTAATCGTTTCATGGCTGGCGTAGTAATGGTTCTTGATGTGTTGCATGTTCACGGTTGCGGCTACACCGGGTTGTTGGTACAGGTCGCGCGTATAGCCAGACAAGTGCTCGTAGTCGGCAATTCGTCGAATGTTGCATTTGAAATGCCCGACATACACTGGATCAAAGCGCACTAGTGTTGTAAACAGACGCCAATCAGCCTCGGTAATCGTATTGCCGGTTAGATAGCGTTGTGTTGACAGGCGCTCTTCGAGAAAATCAAGTGTGTCGAACAGCGGTCCCACTGCCTCTTCATATGCCTCCTTTGTCGTGGCAAATCCGGCCTTGTACACGCCGTTATTAACCGTGTCGTAGATACGCTCGTTGAGTGCGTCGATCTCGCTTCGAAGATGCTCGGGGTAGTAGTCTCCTTGGGTGGCTCCGATGTCGTCGAACGCGGTGTTGAACATCCTGATGATTTCTGAGGACTCGTTGCTTACGATGGTCTTGGTGTGTTTATCCCATAGCACGGGCACGGTGACACGCCCCGAGTAATCAGACATGGCGGCGGTGTACACCTCATACATGAACTGAGCATCGTTTTCGGAGTCGGCAACTACGGCATCACCCGCTTGAAACGTCCATCCTTTGTCGGCCATGTACCAGTGCACAACGGACACGGAAATCATGTCCTCCAGACCCTTCAGAGCTCGGAATAGCATGGTGCGATGCGCCCACGGACATGCCAGTGATACGTACAGGTGGTAACGCCCAGCCTGCGCCTTGAAGCCACCGTTGCCACTGGGGCCGGCAGAGCCGTCGGCGGTTATCCAGTGTCGAAACTGAGGCGCTTTGCGCACAAATCGACCGCCAGAAGATTTGGTGTCGTACCACTGATCGACCCATTGACCGTCTTGTAAAAGTCCCATAATCGAATGCTCTGTGTTTTGGATATTGTCAGTCATTCTCGGAGGCTGGATCTTGAATGCCACGGATAAATGCACTGGCGAAAATCACTGAAATGTGAAGGTTGTCACTAAGTGTATAGGGTTGCAAACATTTGAACAGATCTGCAAAATTGAAATTACAGTTCCAATTATTAGAACAGCATGGGCCAAATTGAGGATATCCGCGCTTTTGTGCAGATCGTTGAGCAAGAGAGCATTGGCAAAGCCGCCGAGCAGGCCGGAATTGCCAAGTCAGCCATGAGCCGAAAACTGCGTTTGCTGGAGGAGCGCATGGAAACGGTGTTGATTGCGCGTACAACGCGTCAGTGGTCGCTCACAGAAGCAGGGCGCCAGTATTATGAGCGGGGCCTCGGGGTTATCCATGCCGTGGATGAATTCGAGGCGCAGGTGCGCAATGAGGATCTGGAGCTCAGGGGTGAGATACGCATTTCTGTGCCGCTGTACTTCGGCAAAACCAGTCTGACTGCGCCTTTGCTGGAATTTGCAAAGAGGTATCCAGAGGTGCACCTTAACGTAGAGTTCAGTGATAGAACGGTGGATGTGATTGGTGAGCACTTTGACCTTGTGGTGAGAATCACAGAGCTGCAGGACTCATCGTTGATTGCGCGCAAGCTCTGTCAAACGCGGCATCTGATCTGTGCAAGTCCAGCTTACCTTGCCGAAACTGAGAAAATCACCGAACCTCGTGACATTCAGTCGCACCGTATCATTCAGTTCGGCTCAGCGAAACGACCCAAGTGGACCTTCACATCACCCGGTGGTAAAGATACTGTAGTGTCATTGAATGCGTCCATGAACTCGCACGACGGCGCATTTCTTATTGATGCCGCAGAGCAGGGGTTGGGCCTTGTAAGGGTACCTGATTTTATGGCGAATACTTCGCTGGATGCCGGTCGGCTTGTTGAGATCCTGAAGCTCTATGTGATCAGGCCGCGGGGAATCTATATTGTGTATCCCGAAGCCAGGTATCTGCCGCATCGGACTCGGGCTCTGATGGAGTTTTTGATGAAGCGGGTAGTCAACGAATAAGGCTTTTCGGAAAGGCTTATCGTTGTGTACACCATTGGTCTTGTCCATGGCGCTGGCTTTCACTGTCAAATTCCGCCTTTAAATAAACGAATGTTGATGAACATATGCTGATAGAGATGCACCCAAGGTGTGAAAATGTGATACTTCTCAGATGAGCACGCAAAGCATCGCCCGTCGAAAAAGGGGCAACCAAAAGACCGAATCCCGATTCCAGCAACTGTGGGCGGAAGCGTCCAGTCTGGCTAAAGAAAATCTGGAGCTGGAAGCAGAACTGGACGCTCTTGTGCGACGCGTCGATACCGAAATTGTTCAGGTTGAGCGCCAACTGGGTGAGGCCATCCAGCAGGTTGTACATCGCCAACTGGATTTCGCTCAACGTAAATCCCTGCTTAAGTGGCAACGCGCCGAACTTGACCAGTGGATTGATGAGAATCTGCAAGAGCTATCAGCCATGGGGCTGATTGATGATGCATTGCACAACAAACTGGCGGCCTTGCAAGCTGCAAAGATGGGTGTCGATATCGATCCCGACAGTGATCTTTCAGCAGCGGAGCAGCTGGAAAAGCATCTTGAAGAGGACGCGGCAACATATCGTAAACAGTTCGAAGATGAAGACATCGATCTGGACGACACCCTTGACGACATGTACGGTGATGAGGATGAGTCATATCTTGACGAAGATGATCTGGAAGATGACAATCTTGCTGAATTGCTACGCAGGCTGAATGCAGAATTTGGTGACCAGAATCAATTTGAACGGCGTGCCGAGCAGCCAGCAAAAAAGCCGATCGATGACGCCGTGTTCAAACGATTGTTTCGGCAAACTGCCGCAGCATTACATCCTGACAAGGAAAGTGATGAGGGCAGGCGGCAAGAGAAGCACGAGCTGATGTCGCAATTGCTCAAGGCCCGCAAGGAGTATGATCTGATCACTATTTTGCGATTGCATGAAGAACATGCAACGGCTGAGTCTGGCTTGAAAGCAGAAGATGAACAGGCCCTGGAGCAGATACTGGTGGAGTACCTCAACCAGCAGCAGCGACGCACGGATGAAATAATTTGGCAGTCACCCATGCATCACATGGCGTTTACCGAGTTCTATCATAAGAAGTCTGCCACGGTTACACGACGCATAAAGACTCACTTGGCCAAGGTCGAGAAGAAGCGTCAGGGTCTCTTAGCGTTTATGACGGACGTTAAAACGTTAAAGACACTTAAGCAGGTGTTGGCTGAGCGTTATGAGGAGCAGATGGCTCGGCGAGACTGGTTTTGAGGGATCTTACCAGAGGGTAACGGACTGACTGACTGGCTCGTTGTATTTGGTTTTGTACAAGAGTTTTGTACAAGATAAGAGCATTAGCGTGTCAAAGCCTAGT
>CAYGSW010000287.1:0-7275 GCA_964352535.1 uncultured Granulosicoccaceae bacterium
GAGAATAAGCTGATCGAGCGAAAGCGCGATATTTCGGCCAGATTTCCGCGTAAATTTCGGCAAATAGAACAACTATTCACCTCAATTTACGCGAAAATCTGACTCGAACTCTCACACTTTCACTTCGATCGTTATTCTCGGACAAGCTCCTAGTGCAAATCTAGTGCCATTTACACCGGACAAAAAACAACATGTCACTTGATCTATGGATAGCCTTTGTTCTGGCATCCTGTGTATTGCTCATTATTCCCGGCCCCACCATCCTTACCGTCATAAGCTATTCCATTACTCATGGAAAGCGCGCCAATGTCCCACTGGTGGCAGCTGTTGCTTTAGGCGATTCCACCGCGCTGGTCATGTCCATCGCCGGGCTCGGTGCTGTGCTTGCCACATCGGCATGGGCGTTCACCGTGGTTAAGTGGGTGGGCGGCTTATACCTTATCTATTTGGGTATCAGCTTGATCCGTAGCAGAGCAACAGCACAATCAACACAGATTGCAGGTGCAGGTAAGCTGGGCTCTACGTGGCAGCTGTTCGGAAAAACCTGGCTGGTCACAGCATTGAATCCGAAAGGCATTATATTTTTTGTAGCCTTCCTGCCGCAGTTCATTGATCTGTCCCAGGCAGCAGCACCACAATTGTGGATTCTATCGATCACATTTGTGGCACTGGCAACGCTTAATGCAACCCTGTATGCCGTGTTCGCTGCCAGTGCACGTGCGCTGATATCGTCGCCTGAAGCTCAACGACGGTTCAATCTGGGTGGCGGCGGTTTGCTGACTGTGGCTGGCTGCTGGGCACTGACGGCTAGACAATCAGCTTAGTGGGCAAAATTAGTTGCCCGACCCGACGACTGCCTATGTACTTCGTCAGTACAAGCACTAGCCGGCACGAAAACCATCAGGGCCGCGCAACGCTCCAGTCAGGAACATCAGCGCCATTGAATTCCCCCGCTGCATTGTCTCCTTGCCAGAAGTACAAGGCTTTGCCGTCGTAGGCCCATTGTTGAGTTCCGTCTTCGCGGGTAATCAGTGTGTAGCGGTTGCCATCAGCAACGGCACCAATATCAGCGTACAACGGAGGCCAGCTGGATGCACAGTTACCGTTGCAACTGGAAGCCCCCTCTGTATCATTGGCGAACACATACAGTGTGTAATTGTCGCGATCCTGGCGTGTGTTGCTATTGCCATCAGCACGTGTGGTACCCGCGGCAACCAGCGCCTCATCGCCATCAATATCAGCACTGGTGACAGGTATGGGTCGGGCCAGCGCCCATTGATTATCAACACCATCACCATTGACATCATCCGGCGCAGCATCACCTGCAAAGGAATACAGTGGGTAACCCAGCAGCGTCCATTGTGACGTGCCTTCGTCGCGGGGAATGACATCAAAATTGCCGCTGATTCCCTGTTCGGTAACGGATGTGGTGTGCGGAGGCCATGTTTGCGCGCAGTCAAGCGTGCAGGTCACCACGCCTGGCTCGTCAGTGTAGCGCGTGTACAACGCACCACCATCATTATTGGTATAGATGGTGCCGACAGCATTAATGCTGCGTGTTTCAGGTACCAGATCAATAGTAGGCGAGGGCATGCTACCGCCACCGTTTTCAGGATTGCCTTCAGGTGGCAGCAGTCCGATTGTCTCCTCTGGAGCTTCGGAGTCTGGATCTCCACTTAAACTACAGGCGCTGAGGAAACCTGCCATAAGGATTGCCGTATAGATGGTTGCGTGTCGAGCCAGCTTGTGATGAGCAGTTCTGGATGTGTTGTTTGATTGGTACATGGACGCATTATCAACTTGTGTGAATTTGGGATTTTAAGCCTAAATATATAATTGTCAAGTTTATAGCGACGTGCCAAGGTATTGACTTTAGCGATCGTAGCGCTCAATACGTAGCATTTTATTGATTAACACAGGGTGTTATGTGCTCACAGGGTGTTATGCGTCTTTTATCTGGTCCAGCGTCCTGGTTGGGGTAATGGCCTGCGCACTGGTTTTGATATGCACAAGTGCCGGTGTCCTGGCTCTCATGGCCTGATACAACGCCGAGGCAAACTGCTCCGTGTTGGTCACGGTCAACCCGACGGCTCCATAGGCTTCTGCCAGCGCAGCAAAATCAGGATTGACCAGATCGGTACCGCTCACTCTGTCTGGAAAGTGTTTTTCCTGGTGCATGCGAATGGTGCCGTAAATACCATTGTCGACAACTAGGATGATGATGTTTGCCTTGTATTGCATTGCTGTGCCGAGCTCCTGCAATGTCATTTGCAGGCAACCATCGCCTGCAAACGCGACAACATGTCTTTCCGGTTGATTGAGTTTTGCAGCAATAGCGGCAGGTAGCCCGTAACCCATCGAGCCTGAAGTGGGTGCCAGCTGGGACCCATAACACCGAAAAGTCCAGAACCGGTGTATCCAGCTTGCGTAGTTTCCTGCGCCGTTGGTGATGATCGTATCGTCTGGCAGTGTTGCTTGCAGAGTGGCCATCACCTGGGCAATCTGAACATCGCCAGGTGTGTTGATGTCAGTGGGATCTGACCAGGCCAGATAACTCTCGTGGCAGCTTTTCACGTACGCACGTCTCTCAGGCGTTACTGGTACAGGCTGTTGCAGCTTGTCAATGGCATCCACAAACGCAACCGGGCTTGCATTGATTCCCAGCTGCGCACGGTAAACCCGACCAAGCTCCTCAGCTCCCGGATAGACATGCACCAGCGGTTGTTGTGGGCTGGGTACCTGCAGAAGCGTGTAGTCCTGTGACGGCATTTCTGACAGGCGCCCGCCGATGAGAATAACCAGATCACTGTCTATGATGCGTTGCGCAAGCACGGGATTGATGCCTATACCAACATCGCCTGCATAGGTTTCGCACGTGTGATCAAACAGCATCTGGCGTCGGAAAGAGACGCTCACAGGCAATTGCCAGCGCTGCGAAAACTGCTGCATTCGCGTGACAGCTTCGGCGCTCCAGCGAGATCCACCCAGTATGGCCAAGGGCCGATCAGCCTGTGTAAGCAACTCTCTGAATTGCTCCACATCCGATGAGCCAGGGTGGGTCTCAATCTGCTGCCAGGGGCGAATCGCAGTGGCACCGGCTATGGCTGACAAGGTTGTCTCGGGCAAGGCCAGCGCCACAGGGCCGGGCCTGCCAGAAGTGGCAGTGTGAAATGCCCTGGAAACGAACTCATCGATACGTGCCGGGTCATCGATTTCTGCCACCCACTTGACGCTTGTGCCCAGAAAGCGTCGATAGTCCACTTCCTGAAACGCCTCTCTTTCACGAATGTGATTGCCGATCTGACCGATAAACAGGATCATGGGCGTTGAATCCTGCAATGCGATATGCAGCCCGGCGCATGCGTTGGTAGCGCCCGGGCCGCGTGTGACAAAACAGATACCGGGTGTGCCTTCGAGTTTGCCCGTGGCCTCTGCCATCATCGCAGCGCCGCCTTCGTGTCGGCACACTGTTGTGTGAATGCGACTGTCATAAAGCGCATCCAGCACCGGTAGGTAGCTCTCCCCCGGGACACAGAAAACACGCTTTACGCCGTGTGTCTCCAGGGCGCGGACGATCAACTGTCCGCCGTTGAACACAGAGACTTCATCAAATTGGTTTGTCACGAGAGGTTGCGCCGCGCAGTTACA
Organism: uncultured Granulosicoccaceae bacterium; assembly: GCA_964352535.1. Classification (GTDB taxonomy): domain Bacteria; phylum Pseudomonadota; class Gammaproteobacteria; order Granulosicoccales; family Granulosicoccaceae; genus Granulosicoccus. The sequence goes on from CAYGSW010000287.1 coordinate 3,649, forward strand.
ATGACGAAGCTATGTGCTTGCCTTCTGAAGCTAACTATAGCGTAGCGTTTCTGTGTAACGAACTGACCCACGGGAATAAAACACATGTTGCAGGCCACAATAGATTAACTACAAAGGTTAGCTGCATGGAGTTTTGTGCTTATCTGGCCTGCTATGTGCGCATTATTGGGTAATGAGCATTAACCTAACGGAGGAACTGTCGTGTCAGTGAACGCCGGTTCAGTCAATCCGAGTACCGAATCCACCCCTGAGGCCCCGGAGGCAATTGATGCGTTTGCAGAGTCAGTGCTGCAGGCTGTTCAGGCACTTTCCCTTGAGCTTGCGGATGTGGCAGGTAACGTGGATTCAGTGTTTCACAGAGTCTCTTCGCAGGCTGACTATCTGGTGGAGTTGACCACACTGGCCCAACAACTTTCAGCAGCTGCCAAGGATATTGATGAGGCCGGCACGCAGGCAATTCAGCACGCTGAAAAGGTGCAATCGGGCAACGCCGAGTCAGAGAGTACCGTCAAGGCTGCAACACAACGAATCGGCGATCTGGTTTTGGGTGTCAGCGAAATAGAGTCACAGCTGGTCGGGTTGAATCAAAGCCTGACGGGTGTGCGTAAGGTATCGGGCGACATCCAGACTGTGGCGCGTTTGACCAATCTGCTGGCATTGAATGCAACCATCGAAGCTGCGCGTGCAGGAGAAGCCGGTAAGGGCTTTGCAGTGGTTGCCGGAGAGGTCAAGACCCTGGCAGGCAAGACTGCAGGCGCTGCCGGTGTCATAGACGAAACCATCGGCGATGTATCGGACAATGTCGGCATGCTGATTAAATCCGGCGGGCATGCTCGTGAAGTTGCAGATCAAGTCGGCGATGGCGTGAACGTTATCAATTCAACCGTCTACAGTTTCAACGAGATGGCCAACCAGATGCAATCCAGTGTTGGGCTCATCGCATCTGCAGCCAGCCAGTCATTAGGCCAGTGCGAGACTATGCGCGAGCGTATTCAAACGGCAGCGCATGACATGCAGGATGCCAATCAGTCCCTGCAGCAGGCAGATGTGCGCATCGAAGGTCTTCTGAAAATGAGTGAAGGTCTGATTGAACTTGTCGCTGGCAGCGGACGTAATGTGCGCGATCGGCGCATCTTTGATTTCATCATGGAAAGGGCCAAAGAGGTATCAAAGCTCTTTGAGCAAGCGCTGAGTTCTGGTGTTATCACCATGGAACAACTGTTCGACGACAACTATCGCCCCATTGCAGGGACAGACCCTTTGCAGCACATGACCGATTTTGTCGGGCTCACGGATAAAGTGGTATCACCCGTCCTCGAGTTGGCACTGGAGTTCAGCAAGCGCATCGTATTTTGTGCTGCAGTTGATCGAAATGGCTATCTGCCAACCCACAATCTTAAATTTGCACACACACAAAAGCCGGGAGAGCCGGACTGGAACAATGCGCATTGTCGTAATCGGCGCATATTCAATGATCGCACAGGGCTTGCCAGCGGACAGAATCGCAAACCGTTCCTGCTACAGACCTACCGTCGTGACATGGGTAATGGCGAGCATGTGTTGATGTACGACTGCTCGGCCCCCATCTATGTGAAAGGCAAACATTGGGGTGGTTTTCGATGTGGCTACATGGCCTGACACTGAAATCTGCCGCGATAATAGGACCTGACTTGTGATTTAGTGGACTACAATGTTACTTGCCGGGCGAATAACTTCACGCTTTGGTACAAAGTGTGACAGTAATTCCAACATATCTATACAATACAGTAGCTGAACGGCCAGACTGCTCTACGGGATGTTTGCCATAACGCGCGCATTGGAGGCGTTAGCGGCTCCTGACAGTTGGTATCACGTTTCAGCCCTGCCACCTTATCTGCCTGACGTTACGCGCATTGTTGCAACCCATTTTGAGGTTGTCTTGCAACGCGCCTAGCGGAGTTTACCTATTTTGTGGACGCTGCCCAGGCGCAGACTCGCCACACCAAGACACACTTTATTTATGTCATTCGAAGAGTTGGGCCTGTCAGCCGAGGTGCTACGCGCCGTTACGGAACAGGGCTATGATGAACCTACACCAATACAAACCAAAGCCATTCCGATTGTCCTGAACGGCACTGACGTCATGGCCAGTGCACAAACCGGTACCGGAAAAACCGCAGGATTTACCCTGCCACTGTTGCAGCGGCTCTCACAGCAGGAACCTCCTGCATCACGTAAACGGGGCGCAGTGCGGGCCTTGATCATGACACCCACGCGTGAGCTGGCCGCGCAGATTGCCGAAAGCGTGCAAATGTACGGCAAACACCTTAATCTGAAGTCGGCTGTGGTATTCGGGGGGGTAAGCATCAACCCGCAAATCAGTCAGCTGCGCCGAGGTGTGGATATCCTTATAGCAACACCGGGAAGACTGCTGGATCACGCTGGCCAGGGGACCGTTGATTTATCCTCACTGGAAATACTGGTGCTCGATGAAGCTGATCGCATGCTTGATATGGGCTTTATCCATGACGTGAAACGTGTTCTGAAGCTTGTCCCCGGCAAGGAAGATCGCCAAAGCCTGTTGTTTTCTGCCACCTTCTCGGCAGAGATCAAGCAACTTGCCTCAACCATTCTGAACAATCCGCAGCTTGTCGAAGTAGCGCCACAAAACGCTACCGCAGACAGAATCGATCAGCAGGTGTACAAGGTTGACAAGGTCCGCAAGCGTGAGCTGTTGTCAAAGCTTATCAGTGATGAGGACTGGAAACAGGTGCTGGTGTTTACGCGTACCAAGCATGGCGCTAATCGCCTCGCAGAACAGTTGGGAAAGGATGGACATTCAGCTGCAGCCATACACGGCAACAAGAGTCAGGGTGCGCGCACCAAGGCCCTGGCAGGATTCAAGGCAGGCAATGTCAAGGTACTGGTTGCCACCGATATTGCAGCACGTGGGCTGGACATCGATCAGCTACCGAATGTGGTCAATTTCGAGCTGCCCAATGTGGCTGAAGACTATGTGCATCGCATTGGTCGAACCGCGCGTGCCGGCATGTCTGGCAAAGCGGTATCGCTTGTGTGTATTGATGAAGATAAGCTTCTGGCTGGCATCGAGCGTCTGATTCGCAAGAGTCTGCCGCGTGTCAATGTCGAGGGTTTCGAGCCCGATCCGAGCATTCCCGCTGAGCCCATTCGTCAGGGTGGCGGTCACCGGGACGCAGGCAGATCTCGGGGCGGGCCCGGGCGAAATCACTCGAATGCCAATGGCGGTAGTTCTCGTCAGGGGCAGCGTGGTCGTGGTGCCGGACAGTCCAGATCAGGTGGCGGGCCACGTCCTTCATCATCACAGGCTGCAGGCGGAAAGCGCCAGGGCGCCAATGGTCGCCGACGGCGCACTACCGGCGCATAGTCGTTAGGCGATAGCATCGAATCGAAACATTCGGTAAAAAATGCAGGGTGAGGGCAGTTGACGCCACGCTCTGCATTTCATCGATTTCTACTGCTCGGAAAACTCCCGCTAAAGCCTCCTAGGAGGCTGTAGGAGAATAAGCTGATCGGCCGAGAGCGCGATATTTTTGCCATATTTCCCCGTAACAAGGGGGCCGTGCATAGTACGTGCAAAAAGTTCTCACTTGCACCTTAAATGGCATA
>CAYGSW010000288.1:0-7266 GCA_964352535.1 uncultured Granulosicoccaceae bacterium
GCTTGGAATTGATTGCCAAATCAATCGACAGTCTATAGAGGGGGTGAGCAGTTACCTGGTTAAAACTAAAACAATGGCGTTCACCATGTACTTGACTCATTAGCAGTGAGTCTGGCAACACAAGCACTTTCTCTAGAGAGGTAAAAGCGAAATGCAATTAACTAAAAAGCCAACTTTACAGGCGCACAACTTGCGTAAGCCGTGGAGATCAAATTTTGTAAGGTCGTTCTTATCATGCACGCTTTTTGTAAGCTGCCTTTCCACCAGTGTAATAGCCATCATCCCAGCGCAGGCTGAAGCTCGCAGCTGTGCCTTTGACGACCCCAACAAGCAGTGGCGATGCGAATACACCAAAGGACAGTGGTATGTTCCCTACGGCGGCGACGGAGAGCGACCAACTACGTTGGGTGATAGAAAAGTGACGGGCGAAGGTGTGATATACACCAGAAAAGGCCCGTTTGAGAAGATAAGTTGCAAAGAGTCTGGGCGTTATAATGTATATGGTGGACAATGTAGATGGCGACAGCACGTAAAGAAGACCGTATTTTATGGCAACGCAGAGACCGTTGAATTAATCCAAGGTAAGTCAACGGCCTTACTCGCGATGTACGATGTTTTGCCTGAAGGCGTCGCCGTGGGATTTGTTATTTCCGCTATTGCATATCGCAACTCTCCAAATTGGATGGTTGTAAATCTTGTAGGGGGCTTGGCAACGGAAATATTCCTCTACAGGGCTCGAAATGTACTGGAATACATGATATCTAACAAAAACCTTAATACAGCTCGCCGAGGCATGTGTTACTACACTATCACGGATTCCCAAGTAACTTTTACAACTCACGACAAGCCTGCTCCCGGTATTTTTTTTGGCGCTTCACCCACATCATCGGCCAGAGAAAATGAAAGAGTTGAAAGTATGAAAATGCAGATTGGCTGGTACGGCCAACCGTACGCAAACCAGAAGCATTGCAAATCGTAGGGGCGTTGCAAGTCGAGCATTGATGCTCGCATAGGCACCTGGCAGCCGCCAGTAGATACTCAGGCCTATGATATGGTATCCAGTCTGCAAACGTTCTTGCGTTGTTGAAACTTTAAGTGTTGCCTGCAATCCGAGTTGCTGAAGCGGAGGCCAGATGGATCACGTTGCGTGTCGTGTAAGCATGTGATTGTGAGAGGCTTTACGGCCACGAGTATGAACCTTTCGGGCTCCGCCTTAGTGCCTAAATGCTATCCAGATTGCCAGTTGTTTGTAGGTCCGTTCGCTGAGTTTGTATGCAAGCCATTTTTTCTTCCATATGTGTGCGAGATTGCGGCTATGACACTTAAGGCTTTTGCTTTTGCAACCTTCTGCTTCTTGACCGGGGTCGTTTCAAGCTACGTCGGTACGAGACTGGTCCAAGATTCGTCAGTGGTCAGCGTATCCATGACTACAGATCAGGCGGTATATTCCGGATTGCACGCACCTGTCATAGGAGGTGCGCCATCTTCCGTCGAAGCTGATCAAGGTGGCGTGAGTGCGACACAGGGAGAGGGACGGATTACAGCGTTATCACCAGTTACCGCTGATGATAAAAACGACGAGATTGACTACGGTCGGCTCTTTGATTATCGCAACTTGCTTAATACGCTGACGAAGATAAGCAGTGCTCGCAAGTCCCAACTGTGGATGTGGATTGACACAGCGCCTGCCTTGTCAGATGTGCCCTCCATTACCAGAAGTGTCCATCAGGCCATGTTTCAAAGGTTGGCTGTGCTCGAGCCGAAGGCAGTTGTAGGATGGATACTGCAACGTGCCAATCAGGATGCCAACAACCACCAATCTGACATCTTACTTGAAGATGCTATTGTGGGCTTCTCACAAGCTCAACCCAAAGCCGCAGAAAAATGGCTGTTGGTTCGTAGTCAGCAGCAAGTAATAACAATAGGCTTGCTCAAAGCAATTGGCAGATTCGACCCTGAAGGTATGCTCGCACAAGCTGCTAACTATACAGATCAAGACTCTATCGATATAATGGTAAGTGAGTGGGCACAGAGAGATTTGTCGGCCGCCTATTTCTGGCTGGTGAATCGCGCTACCGGCGATGAGAAGGCGATGTACGAATCCACGATTGTCGATGAATTGATAAGGCGGGATACGGATGCAGCATTGGCATATCTAGCCCAATCATCTGAACGAGGCGAAAATCGCTGGGCTGTCAGCCAGTATGGCTCCGTGTTAGCACAAAGCGACCCTCAGGCAGCGCTCAACTGGGCGTTGGAACATGAGGATATGGATCTGGTTGAACAAGCTATGCTTGAAGTGGTGTGGAACTGGCCCCACAACGAACTAGCCGCACTGCAAGCGCACATTGAGAGTATCGACGACGCTGTCTTGAGAGAGCGCATTACCGTCGCCGCGGCTTATCGCATTCTGGATCAGTTTGCACAAGACGATTCGATGTCAGCTATGGCATGGGTCGATACACTGAGCCCCTCGGTGCAAGCAGAAATACGACCACAGGTCATGGCAAGGTGGTCCCAGAACGAACCATCAAATGCTCTAGGTCTTTCTCAGTAAATATCCTGTGTGTTGCCTGCATTCAGCCGTTCACCTGCATACTGCGTTCTTGACTAAGGCAGATAACTCGGGATTTATTCTTCCACAGGTTCCGACGGAATCGAAAAAACCTGAAAGTACCGCAGGGCATAGTAGTTCTGCTGAGTACGATGGCTGGTTCGGCGATCGCTACAGAGACGGATACCGGCTCAGCTGTAGCGATGGACTATACAGGCGCGACCAACGTCCTGACACAATAAGATCGGCTTCAAACCGATTAGGCCCGAGTATAAGAATTATAAACCGCCTGTTACCATCAAGCTGCCACACAATAATACCTACGACCAGAGCATTTCATCAGTGAAACGGCTACCAATTGTGAAACAGGATCTTGTCGATCACAAACGGATTCTCAATACTGTGGTTCGGCATTCCGACAATGATCTTCATTGGACTGCCACAAGCACTGCAGATACTCACATCAATACCTAGGCGGCCACATTAAAAACAAGCTTTAGCCTCTGCGCCTTTATGCTCTTAAGGGTGCAACACATGCCTTTACGCTTGCCCGCTGTATGATCTGGTACCTCTCGCCACGACTGACACGCAAGAATCAGTTTCCTGCAGTTGATCTGGGTGTATCGGTATCACGGGTAGGCGCAAAAGCCCAAAGCCCTGCCTTTAAAGACATTGCAGGCAACTTGCGGGTGACGCTGTCACAGTTTGAGGAGCTGGAAGAATTTGCACGCTTTGGCACCCGCCTGGACTCAACCACCAGAGCACGACTTGCGCGTGGTTCGACGGTGCGTGCTGTTCTGCGTCAACCTGAGCGCCAGCCCAGATCAGCGCTCATGCAATTAATCGTGCTAACGGGTGCACTGCAGGGTCTGTACGATCCGCTGAATGAAGGCCAAATGGTTACCCTACTGCAAAGTGCAGAGAACATACTGGCCATGAGCGATACACAATCGTTGACTGATATTCTCAACACAGCTGGAATGCTGCGTGACAGCGATAAACAACAATTACTGATGGTAGCTAAAAGTCTATTGACGTCTCTTTCAAGTGACCTGAACCTATCTGACAATAACAACGTTTAGATTAAAACTAATGGTACAGCGATAAAATGACGGGTTTCCATACGACATCTTGCTTCTCAACAGACAATCTATCAGCTATGAGCGGTACAGAACACGATGAGTGAGAATCTGGAAGCCTTGGAGAGACGCACGCGCTCGGTTGGTGGAATTCGTAACATCGTACACACCATGAAAACGCTATCTGCAATAAATTCACCTCCTTGCGAACAGGCCGCCCACGCAATAACCGAGTATCTGGACGTTGTCACTACGGGGCTGCATGGACTGTTGCAAAACCAATCAGACTTTACAAGTACTTGAACCGTTGCAAAGACATCCTCCCATCAATGAGCAAACGAATTAATACCCCCATCTGCAATAGCTTCCAGCTTATCAATGTCCAACAGTACCACCTCGGAATTGGACTTCAATCGAATCACCTGAGCGACCTTGAGTCTGGTGAAGGTCCTGCTGACAGTCTCAATGGTCAACCCGAGAAAGTCAGCAATCTCACTGCGCTTCATCGGAATATCAAGCACTGGGGCTGATTCTCCATCAACCGCACGGCTGCGTCGAGCAATTCTCAGCAAGAATGTAGCAAGCTTCTCTGCAGCGGATTTCCTGCCCAATGCTAACAACTGATCACGTGTTTCAGCCAGCTCACTCGCAGTCATAAACAGTAGTGCCTGTCCGAAGCCGGGCTCAGTACGAATCAGTTTCTCAATCGCGTTAACCGGGATACATCGCACCTTGGACTGAACCAGTGCCTCAGCGTTGTTGACGTGAATACCAATACTGTCCAACCCGACCATATCACCCGGATAGGCAAAGGTGGTTATCTGACGGCGTCCATCGGCCAGCAACTTGTACATAGCCACCACCCCTTCGACAACCAGATAGACATGCGACTGTTTTTCACCTTCCACAAACAAATGTTCGTGATCACAATACGCACGATCAGTCATGCAACTGATCGTATGGCCCAGAGAGAGGTCTTCGATGGACGTACCTGTAAGCCATGGTGCAACTGTATTAATTGCGGCGTGGGACGTATTTGATAAAACACTCATGTCAGCTCTCCGCTTGCTTTTTAACCTTTGGAGACTGTAGTTAAGCAATTTCACGTGTCAGGAGTACTCATTGCACGTACTGATTTGCACCACTTTGTATCAATTTGTATCCTGATTGCACAACAGTATAATCCCGGTTATCACTGATCATGCCGAAGCTTCTCATGAACAATCCATACTGGCAGGCTCACCAAGCACCAGATCAACGATCAGTGGAAGATGGTCAGAAGCCAATCGTATCACTTGCGATTGTGGCACTTGCACCTGGGTCACCCTGGCGATTCCACGAACCAGTACATAATCTATGCACACTAACGGCCAGCGTCCTGGAAAGGTAGATTGACACGCACCACCATTGTACGTTTGAGCATCCTCCAGCGACTGACACAGTCGTTGAATGGTGGGGGAGCCAGGTGTTGCATTGAAGTCGCCACAGACGATGACAGGACCTGTACATTCAGCGTGATTCAACCAATCATCCGATAGGAGCTCCTCCACCTGTTGTTTACGTTCGGCAGCGAACAAACCAAGATGCGTATTGAAAATCTGCACAGGGCAACCATCGACATCCAGAGTCAGCCATTGAACTCCTCGGGGCTCACTACCACGGCGATTCAGCGGTGTGCTCAGATAACCTTGTCGAGAATGTCTAATTGGCAGACTGGTCAGAATGGCATCTCCATATTCTTCTTCATCTACCTGAATTGCTGGCTGAAAATGATATTGCATCTGAAGAAACTCAGCAATTCTCTTAGCTTGATTTGCATGGTGAGTACGATGTTTTCCGACATCCAGCTCCTGTAAAGACACCACGTCAGGCTGGTAGCGGGCAATAACACGGGCAATGCGTTTCGGAGCAACACGGCCATCCATACCCACACAACTGTGAACGTTGTAGCTCATTACACGTAGTGCTCTTTCACAGCTCGTGGCTGTCGACGCCACAGGGTTCATCCGAGGGTTCACACGCTGTTCGTGTGTGCACGATACACGCAGTGTTCGCTCATCGATTTGATCAGATCTGCCAAGGTGTATCATCGTTGCCTGGCGTAAGTCACTCGGCCGGTAGGCTGCGCCAGATTGCTTGACTGGCAAGGCGTCATGAGGCGCTAGTAAAAACGCATGGGTCTCATTGGGACCTGCCCCGGCGTGGGCGCCGTTCTCTACAGGAAACGACACAGCAGCAGATCCTGCAACCCAGCCTAACAGTACAATCTGCCCAGCGTTTTCATGCCTTACCAGGTGCACCAGATCATCGGTAACGGCTTGTAGATGAGGATGATCTGTGCCGAGCAATTGTGCGGCATCTGCAGGTAACACGAGCTGTTGATTCTTTACGCTGGCCACAACCAGATTATCAGATCGTAGAAAAAGTGCCCCCGGCACATGATGATTGTTGACCAGCGTTTTTGCCAGCTGTGACAGGCTTTTGTCGGTACAAAATATTTCACTTAGATAGACATGCCCTACCGGTCCCATGGCAATTACATCGATATTGCCATCAGATCTCATCTCCGATCCGCTGTTTTGACGAAACGATACATCAGCTTCACGAAACATGAACTTTTGCAAATAGGCTCCCCCCATCATAGCCACACGTTTCTGTGCTATTCGATCGGCAATGGATTGGACGCGTATCCCACCGGGATGAGTGCCTGCAAAGGGCGCATGCTCTTCAACCACGTGCCGGATAGCCTGCTCTATGGTTTGCCCGGTCAGACGAGTATAAGGCTGCGTAGCTTCCTGACCATGATCGGAATAAACCCACACGTCATAGTGTCGATATCGCGCCTGATGAGCGGATTGCCAAAGCTGCTGAATACGCTTGTCAATGCCCTTGAGTGCCCATTGGGCAAACGCGGAGTCTGGGCCTCGTCGATGGGCCTGCTCGTCATAACCGATGTAATTAAGATGAATGATGGGCAGACCTCGTGCAATGTCTACCTTTGCGCCGATGGTGATCAGATCACGTAGTAGAACGCCAACAGCAACACGGGTCGCAACGAATTTGACTTCAGCTTTCACCGATTTTCCCATTCGGATGCCGCGAATCGCATCGATCAACGCGATAAACAGCTCCACGATGACCAGCAATAGTGATCTTATTATTACCGTGCTGAAAAGTGCCGCCACACCAAGCCAGGCTAGCGGCCGGACGCCGTGCAAAAGCTCACCCCAACCCATCGAGGATGCACAGAAATGCGCATCTTCCGCTCCACCGGTGTAGACATCGCAATAGGCACTGCCCCCCAGTAAAAGTGGATCGGCATTTTCGCGTAGCCTCTGTTCCACTTCACAGGCACTATCCGGTTCATACATACGATGTAAATTACCAGAGCTTTTATCGATGTAGGCAAAAGCAGGTACCGCGCAGGTGACGCCGTAAAAGAGCTCTGCCTGCACTGCAGGCGTTGAACTTGGCAAGCCGCTATAGAAACTATCCAGCCTGTAGTGTTCCGTATCGACAAGACTGGCCAGAAAAGGCATACGCCCGCTAGTTATTGCATGCTCGAGAGAAGTTTTGCTGAGTCCGTCAATCTGCACGAGCACAAGCCCGTTTTTCCAGTGTTTTCCTAAGGCT
>CAYGSW010000289.1:0-7254 GCA_964352535.1 uncultured Granulosicoccaceae bacterium
TGGCCGAAATATCGCGCTTTCGCTCGATCAGCTTATTCTCGGACAGCCTCCTAGGGATAGTGTGAAGTCAAATGACACGCTGGGGTTTGCCAAAACCGTGACGATTCGGGAAGGGTGGTATTCTTTCGCGGTTTTATCGGCTTATTCTCGGACAGCCTCCTCTCCTATTGCGGCGTCGTGGTGCCTGAGCTTGAGTCCTGGCTACCGGCTCTGATGAGTGACACGGATAAACCTTTCAGGTGTCAGTGGGTTGACTCATGGAGCTTGTATCGTGTCAGTGGGCGGACCATCACCACCGCGAACAGAAGAATGCCTGCGCATCTGACCGCGATGTACCACTCGGTCAGGTCATGGGCAGTTCAGGGCCTTCGAGTGATCAGCCCTGAACTGCTGTATTAATCCTGACTACACCATATCCTTGAGGTTTTTCAGAGGCAGCACTTTCACGACCTTGCGGGCAGGCTTGGCTTTGAACGTGGTCTCTTCGCCAGTGAACGGGTTGATGCCTTTACGCGCTTTGGTGGCAGGCTTCTTGTTCACACGGATTTTCATGAGTCCCGGAACGCTGAATGTGCCAGGACCACGAGGCTTGAGATTGTCTTGAATCAGGCCATTGAGTGCTTCGAAAACAGAAGCCACTTCTTTGCGGCTGAGCTCTGTGGTTTCCGCAATGGATGCCATGATCTCGGACTTGGTGGGTGGCTTCTTTACAGCAGCTGCCGCCGAGGCTTTCTTTGCTGTTGCTTTCTTAGCCGTTGCCTTCTTTTTGCCTACAGCCTTTTTCTTGGCTACTGCTTTTTTCTTCGCCGCCATGATCGTTCCTCTAAGTTGTTACTGAAGTTAGTGAGAAGTTTGTTCATTGATACAAGCACTGCCACAAGCTTGATCAGTACCCACCTCATCCTTGGATGCGCGCGAAAGTTACCACAGACAAGCTTGTTACGTCAGTAGGTTATAGAGGAAAATTATGAAAAAACACTGTTTTTCTAGTAAAAAGTGACCTTCAATGTCATTTCGGACTGTATATGCAGCGTTTTTTGCGTATTTATCGCTTACAAACCAAAGAGCTGTCGCAGTGTGCCGATCAGAAAAATACGTACGGCAAACAGCCCGATTATCGTAAAAAACACCGTCAAGTCTATTCCACCCAAGGGTGGAATAAGCTTTCTAAGCGGACGCAGGACTGGGTCGCTGATGGCGGCGACCATTGCCTGAACCGGGTTGCCTCCGGCGTTAGGCAACCAGCTGAGTATTGCCTGAATGATCAATGCATAGATAAAAACGTTGAAAAACTGATGAATGACATCAAGGATGCTCAGTAGAACAATTTTGGCCAGTGGCAGTTGTTCAATCATTGCCGATGCGCCAATGGCGGGTACTGCGCCCAGACTTAGGTATTTAAAAACCAGCATTTTTAGAAATAACACGGCAAAAACCAGGACCAACGACGCTGTGTCGTACTTCTTGATGCTGGGTATGACACGACGAAGTGGAATCAGTAGCGGGTCAGTCAATTTGACAACTGCCTGTGCCAGAGGGTTGTAGTAGTCGGCCCGCACCACCTGCATGACAAACCGGACGGCTACTATCGTCGCGTATAAATTGAACAGAATGCCTAATATAAATCCGATGGCATTTAGCGCAGGATTGGCCATGGTTGCTCTCCGTTGTGCAGATTAAGTGGGTTCGATTGATTCAGGCAGGCAACAAAGCCATTGCAGGGAATTCACTCGAAAAAGACAGACAGGGGTTACTCAGAATAAGGATTGCTCAGGCAAGCTCATCGCCCAGCTCAGTGGCCCGCAGTTGTGATGCCAGCAGGGCAGCTTTGATGATTGATGGTGTACCACTATCGTTAAACACCTGTAGCGCAGCAGCAGTTGTGCCACCCTTCGATGTTACATTCTCGCGTAACACCGCAGCGCTGAGATCACCTTGTCGTGCCATGCTTGCAGCCCCATAGGCGGTCTGTGTCGCCAGTGTTTCAGCGGTGTCTCGCGGAAGACCCATCTCTACACCCGCTTCTATCATGTGCTCTATCAGATAGAAAAAATAGGCAGGACCGCTGCCGGAAACGGCTGTGACCGCATCCAGGACAGACTCCTCATCAACCCATATTGCAATGCCCGCACTGTTCAATAACTCTTCAGCAAGCTGCTTTTCGCGCTCTGTGCACTGGATGTTTGCATACAGTGCTGTTGCGCCCAGTCCCAGTAATGCTGGTGTATTGGGCATGCAACGAACCAGCGGTGCTGCAGGGGGTAGCCATGATCTCATGCTGCTCTCGCGTACACCTGCGGCTATGGATATGAACAGGGGGTCGATGGCAATGAAATGCTGTGCGTCCGTGTTGCCCATGTAGTGCGTAAATGACTGACACACAGGTTTAACAATATGCGGCTTAACAGCGATGACCACGCCCAGTTGCCTGTCGTCGGCATCTGCATTGGCGAACAGCGCGGGTATGATCTTTTCTATTGAGCCTGCATTGAGTACGCCATAGGTTTTTTCAGCGCGTTGGCAAGCCTGTTCATCGGGGTCGATTACCGCAATTTGTCCGGCATTTGCGCCTGCACCCAGCAATCCACCGATAAGACTGCTGGCCATGTTTCCTGCACCAACAAACAGCCAGCGCATCAGCTTGCCAATGTCTGACGCTTGTCAGCCAGTACTTTGAGCAGACGATCAAAGGCCTCTTCAAAGGACTTTATGCCATCAGCTTCGAGGGTGTCGGTGATATCCGAGAGCGAAATGCCCAGCTCTGCAAGGGACGATATATCTTTATGAGCTTGCGTAAGTCCGCCAGTCAACCGCGATTGAACAACACCGTGATCCTTGAAAGCTTCAAGCGTTTTGGGTGGCACCGTGTTGACCGTGTCCGGACCGATGAGCTCTTCTATATACAAGACATCGGAATAGGCAGGGTTCTTTACGCCCGTGCTTGCCCACAGCAGGCGCTGTGGCCTTGCGCCCTGCGCTTTCAGCTTGCCGAACTGTTCGCTGCCAAACAGATTGACGAAATGCCCATAGGCCACTTTCGCATTGGCAATGGCAATCTTGCCGGTCAGTGCTTTTGCCGCATCGCTGCCATTGGCCTCCAAAGCCTTGTCAGCGCTGACATCTACCCGGCTGACAAAAAAGCTGGCCACTGAGGCTATCCGCGCTACGGAATGTCCATCTGCGTGCCGGCGTTCCAGTCCCCGGATGTAGGCCTGCGCAATTTCCTTGTATCTGGCAACGCTGAACAACAAAGTGACATTGACATTAATGCCAAGTGCGGTGAGCGCCTCGAAGGCTTTTACGCCGTCGCTGGTGCCTGGCACCTTGATCATCAGGTTGGGACGATTGACTCGCCCATGCAGCTCCATCCCCATCTCGATGGTGCCGGCTGCATCATGAGCCAGCTCGGGCGTTACCTCGAGACTGACCATGCCATCAACGCCATCTGTCGCCTCATAGGTATCAGCAAAGGCATCGGCGGCAGCCTGGATATCAGAGATTGCCAGCTGGTTGAAAAGCTCCAGCTCACTGATATCGCTCTGGGCAGCAACAATGCTGGCGATAGCTTCATCGTATTCGTTCGTTTTGGCAATAGCCTGTTCGAATATTGCCGGATTGGAAGTCAGTCCTTTAAGTTGATCTTCCTTGATCATTCTCTGTAGCTCACCATCAAGCAGGCTTTTCTGAATGTAGTCCAGCCAAAGGCTCTGACCGATTTCGTAGGCTGCTGCCATAGCGTTGGAGGAGGTGCCTGTGCTCATAATTATCCTGTCCATATTGGTATTGTGAAGTTTATCAACAATCAGAGTCGTAGCCGACTATTTGCTGGTTTTAGCTGATTACCAACATGCCGGTTTCAGCTATCTCGCGCACCGAAAATGGCAGTGCCCACTCTCACAATGGTTGCACCTTCAGCTATGGCAGCTTCAAGATCACCACTCATACCCATAGATAGTGTGTCCAATTGTGGCAGCTGCTGTTGCAACGATTGCAGGCCGACTCGCAGTTGAGCCAGGACCGCGCGCTGCTCTTCGAGCCGCTTGCGTGGCGCAGGTATAGCCATGAGACCGCGTAACACAATACCCTCCAGGGGTGCGCACTGTGCTGCAAGCTCAGGCAGCTCTGCAAGGGTGACGCCAGCCTTGGACGCTTCGTTGTCCAGATTTACCTGCAGGCAAATGTTAAGTGGTGGCAAGTGTGTGGGCCGCTGTTCGGCCAGTCGTCTGGCAATCTTGAGCCTGTCAACGCCGTGCGCCCAGTCAAAATGCTCGGCAATCTGGGCGGTTTTGCGTGATTGAATAGCGCCAATGTAGTGCCAGACAAGAGCCGGGTTATTTATCTCGAGAATTTTGGCAACGCCTTCATCGACATAGTTTTCACCGAAAGCGTGCTGTCCGGCCGCCACCGCTGCCACAACAGCACTGGCTGGTTTCTTTTTGCTGACGGCTAACAGTTGCACGCTGCCCGTATCGCGCTGATACCTGTCTTCGAAGTCACTGATCTGTGTTCTGACTGATCGGAGCGCGTCCGCAATATCCAATGTGTTTTCGTTCACGTTATTTAATGTCCAAGCTGCAGTTTACTGTTTGATTAAGGTGCATCAGCCAATGGTTGCTAAGAAATAAACGCTACCGGCCGACACGTAGTGCAGTAGGCGAGTGAAGAGCTGCGCGCGTTAGCCATGCGTTTGCCTTCCTGCATAGCCTCGGGCATACATATCGTGCATGCCTGTCGACAGAGTATTTGAATAGGGTACGTTTCATGGATATTGCACAGCTATTAACCTTTGGCGTAAAGAATGGTGCGTCCGACATGCACCTCTCCGCCGGTCTACCTCCCATGATACGCGTGGATGGCGATATGCGACGCATTAATGTGCCGGCGCTGGACCATGCTGCGGTACAAGCGATGGTCTACGACATCATGAACGACAAGCAACGTAAGGATTATGAAGAGAAGCTGGAGACAGATTTTTCTTTCGAGATCCCTGACACTGCGCGATTCCGTGTCAATGCGTTTAACCAGAACCGAGGTTGTGGCGCTGTTTTCAGAACAATCCCGACAGAAATCCTCACTCTGGAGCAACTGGGCGCTCCAAAGATCTTTCAGGAGATTTCCGCTTTGCCACGTGGCATCGTGCTGGTTACAGGACCAACGGGTTCTGGCAAATCGACAACGCTTGCAGCCATGATGGATTACAAGAACGATTCGGAGCTGGGGCATATACTCACCATCGAGGATCCTATTGAATTCGTGCACGAGAGTAAAAAGTGCCTGATCAATCAGCGAGAAGTACACCGCGATACCTTTGGTTTCTCTAATGCCCTACGTTCCGCCTTGCGTGAAGATCCTGACGTTATTCTGGTTGGTGAGATGCGTGACATGGAAACGATATCACTGGCGTTGACCGCTGCAGAAACCGGTCACCTTGTTTTTGGCACGTTGCACACAAGCTCTGCTGCAAAGACCATTGACAGAATCGTTGATGTGTTCCCCGCCGGTGAGAAGCCCATGGTTCGGTCCATGTTATCTGAATCGCTACGTGCGGTTGTCTCTCAGACACTGCTGAAAAAGAAAGGTGGTGGCCGGGTGGCAGCTCACGAAATCATGATGGGTACCCCTGCGATCCGGAACCTTATTCGTGAAGACAAGGTTGCTCAGATGTATTCGGCTATCCAGACCGGACAGGCGCAAGGCATGCAGACGCTGGACCAGAATCTCAAGGAGCTGGTCAAGCGTGGTGTTGTTGATCTGGCTGAAGCTAAAAAGAAGGCACAGAACCCTGACAGCATAATGTAGTGGCAGTAGGTGAGTCTTGCATTAACGCATTGTCTTCAGAGGAGCCGAGCTGAGTTATTCGGCACGAAGCGTGGTACCCGAGATGGCAGGGGCCGAATGCCATCTCGGAATATGACAAAGATTGGTCAGTGGTCTCTGGGAAGTGATGATTTTAGTAGCGGCCCTTTTGGCGTCGTTCGCGTGAGTCCGGTTGTATTGAAGCAATACTCAATGAGTGTTCTTAACATAGAGGAATGATGATGGATCTGAAAGTCGCCAAGCGTTTCATGGACGAGTTGCTGGTCAGTCTGTACAAAAAGGGCGGTTCAGATCTGTTCATTATCGCTGGCGCGGCGCCAGCGATGCGGATTCACGGCAAAGTGACGCCGGTGATGGACAAGAAGCTCACAGCAGATCACACGCTGGCTCTCACTCAGTGCCTCATGACAGATGCCGAGCGCGACGAATTCAAGACCAAAAAGGAATGCAACTTCGCCATTGCGCTACCCAAGATATCGCGCTTTCGTGTCAACGCTCTGGTGCAGCGTGGTAGCGCCGGTCTGGTCGTGCGGATCATCCCCAATGAGATACCCTCATTTGAGGATCTGAACATGCCCGACATACTCTCTCAGGTAGCCATGACCAAACGGGGGCTGGTTATCTTTGTGGGAGGCACTGGATCAGGTAAGTCAACAAGTCTTGCCTCGATGATTGATTATCGAAACGAGAATTCCAACGGGCACATCATCACCATTGAAGATCCTGTGGAATTTGTTCATCACCACAAGGGCTGTATTGTCACTCAGCGTGAGGTGGGCACAGACACCGAATCTTTCGAGGTGGCTCTGAAAAATACACTACGGCAGGCACCTGATGTCATTCTGATTGGTGAGATACGCGACCAGAAGACAATGGAGCATGCGATTGCTTTTGCTGAAACCGGCCATCTGTGTCTGGCAACATTGCACGCCAACAATACCAACCAGGCTCTGGATCGTATTATCAACTTCTTTCCCGAAGCGCGGCACAAGCAGCTCCTGCTGGATTTGTCATTGAACATCAAGGCTCTGATCTCTCAGCGTCTTTTGCCCACGCCCAGCGGCAAGGGTCGGCGTGCCGCCGTCGAAGTCCTTCTCAACACGCCACTCATGTCGGATATGATCATGAAAGGCGAGGTGCACGAGATAAAGGCCTTGATGAAGAAAAGCAAAGACCAGGGTATGCAGACGTTCGACCAGGCACTGTTTCAATTGCTCGACGACAACGCTATTACTATTGAAGAAGCCATGCGTAACGCGGATTCTGTCAACGACTTGCGACTGAGAATCAAACTGGCCGGTGGCAATTCGTCAGCGGTGGATGAAATGATTGCCAACTCGATGAGTCTTGCGGAAGATGATGACAAGGGCGGCAATCGTATGGCGGGCTAGTAGTCCGTCAACCCGAAATATTAGGATTCAGCGGGCCTGTCTGTGT
>CAYGSW010000290.1:0-7215 GCA_964352535.1 uncultured Granulosicoccaceae bacterium
TCGACTCAAAATGGAATCACTCTCGCTCGAAATTTTCTACCGCGCAGACTCCTAGAATGCACTATATGAAATATCAGTTCATCGCCATTGAAGGCCCTATCGGTGTCGGCAAATCAACACTTGCCAGACAGCTTGCTCTATTATTCAAGGCGTATTACCTAAGCGATACTCAAGGCAGCAATCCATATCTGAGCTCGTTCTACAAGGATCCACGTGCCAGTGCGTTGCACACTCAGCTGCATTTCCTGGTGTCGAGACTTGAGGTGTTGAACAACCCGGCAGTCATCAACCCTGCACAGCCTATTGTGGCTGATTTCATGCTGGATAAGGATCGCCTGTTTGCCGAGCTGACGCTGGATCATACGGAGTGGTGGATGTACTCACACCTGTATGACGGACAGGTGAGTAATGTTCCTAAACCCGATCTGGTTGTTTACCTCCAGGCACCGCTGGAGAGGCTGATTGAGCGCATCGAAAAGCGTGGTGTTGTGCATGAGCAGCGTATCGATAGCAACTATCTGCAACAGCTAAGCTCGTCATACGAGCGTTTCTTTCATTCATACAACGAAACCCCGCTGCTTATTGTGAATACATCTGACATTAATTTGGCGGATAATGAGCAGGATGTCGAGAGGCTTGGCAAAATGGTCTCAGAGCTTGATGGTGGGCGTCATTACTTCAATCCCATGGTGACCGGCTAGCGCTTCAGTCGTACTGTATGTTTGCTAGTGTTTGCACTTGTCTTCGCATTAGGTAACACTCTGCGTATAATACGGAGTAATGGTAAGTCATGAGCGACAAGCAAAACCTGCGAATAGCTTTGCTGGAAGACAATCACGAACAAGCGGCGCGTGTGCTCCGATGGATTGAAGGTAACGGATATCACTGCTCCGTGTTTAATACCGCGGACGAGTTTCAACGCGGATTTCGCAAGAGTAGTTACGATGTTGTGGTGCTTGACT
This sequence comes from uncultured Granulosicoccaceae bacterium, assembly GCA_964352535.1. Lineage (GTDB taxonomy): Bacteria > Pseudomonadota > Gammaproteobacteria > Granulosicoccales > Granulosicoccaceae > Granulosicoccus. The sequence goes on from CAYGSW010000290.1 coordinate 963, forward strand.
GGATGCTTGAGGGCACCAGCACAGGTCTTGATGTGTTGGAGTGGATAAGAAAAACCCTTACCAGCGACATTCCTGTCATTTTTGCAACCTCGCGCCAGGCAGAAGAAGATATCGTGACAGCGTTGCGTGCCGGGGCGGATGACTACCTGGCAAAGCCTGTCAGGCAGCATGAGCTGCTGGCTCGCCTCTATGCGCTAGCTCGCCGGGCGCAACCAGAAACCGAGTTGCTGGAGTGTCCCCCGTATGTTTTCGATACTTCCAATCGCGAAGTCCGCGTTAACGACGAGCTCGTGAAACTTACCGAGAAAGAATATGATTTGGCGTTGTTTCTGTTCCGCAATCGCGGACGAGTGCTCTCACGTCAGCACTTGCTGACCACGGTGTGGGGAACATCCGCAGAGCTTAATACAAGAACAGTCGACACCCATGCCAGCAGGCTGCGTAAAAAACTCAATCTGCTAGCGTCAGAGCGCTGGAAACTGACATCCATATATCAGCATGGGTACCGACTCGAAGAGCACACCAATCACTAGCTGCAGGAACCAGGCTTGTAATATAGCAACTTTTGCCCGTTAGCATGAACCTGATGACTCTGCGAACACGCGTTGCGCGTTCTGGCTCTACACGCCATGGCAGTCGCATCACCCTTCTGGGTCTCATCTTCTTTTTTTGCTCATTGCTTTGCCTTACTGCATTGTTGGTGTGGAGTGATGCAACTCGCAAAGTTGATCGACTACTGCACGACAGTTGGGTGCGATACGATCAACGCACCGTGCCATCGGATGTTGTCATAGCTGCCATCGATACGCATAGTCTCAATGAGTTTGGACGCTGGCCGTGGTCACGCGAACTGCAGGCGCAACTCTTCGAACAGCTTGCAGAGTACGGAGTCACAATTGCCGTCATCGATTTACTCTACACCGAAGCTTCCGAACGGCGAATGGACGACGTTCGGCTAGGCGCATCGCTGGCCGCGATACCATCGTCAGTGCTGCCGGTATTGACCGAGAGAGGCGTAGGCCGTTCGTCACTTGAATCCTTGCCAGTGCCTGATATCCTGCGTCACGTCGATACCCTGGGGCACGTGTTTCTACCCATCGATGACGATGGTATTGTGCGTCGGGTGTTCCTGAAGGCGGGCATCAATCAGGCACACTGGCCATCGTTGTCGCTTGCGGCACTTGATCTGTTGGGCCAAGAACCTGACCCTCTGCCTGGCAGCCAGCGTCCTGTCAGTGGATCGTTCGGAAACTGGGAGCTGAATAACGAGGTGCTTATCCCGTTTTACGGATCAAATGGTTCGTTTCCGCGAATCTCTGCCGCGGATATTATTCGCGGGATTGTTCCTCCTGAAGCCTTGCGAGGCAAGATAGTGTTTGTTGGCATGACAACCTCAGGCTTGGGAGATGTAGTGCCCACTCCTGTATCGGCACTTGATCAGCCCGTTCCCGGTGTAGAGATTCATGCCAATATTTTTGGTGCATTACGCGATGGCGTCATGGTGACAAAGTTAAACCCTTACTTTTCACTGCTTGTCGCTTTTATCCTGTTGCCTCAAATGCTGCTGGTGTATTCCAGAGCAACACCAGAATGGGGCGCTGTTGGTGCAGCTGTCGGATCGCTCGTGCCTGTCATCGTCAGCTATCTGCTTTATCGATATGCCAATGTATGGTTAGCACCTCTGGCAGCCAGTTTGCCGGTGCTCGTCAGCTACCTCTTCTGGAGTCGGCACAGGTTGCAATACGTCAATCGATTTCTCGAGGAAGAACAGCAACTATCCTCCAAGCACTTGCCCAAGCGCGTGATCAGCGATAACGCAGCGCTTGAGAATTTTTTCAATAGTGCCTCACGGCATCTACCCATCGATGCGTGGCGGTTTTCGATAGGCCAGGAACAGTTTTCCGGTGGTGATACCTTGCCAATGACTTTGCCTGCAGGTGTCGATGATGGGTGGGCAAAAAATCGTGACGTTTATGTGCGTCGTTATCCTGCGGTTCAGGGCCTGCTGGTCGAAATGCGAGTCACTGATGAGGCGATGGGAGAGCAGATTACTGAGTATGTTGACTCCCTGGCCAGAGTTCGGGGCAGAGAGCAGGCCACCGTGTTCACTGGATCCATAGAGCGGTTGCAAACCAATGTGCTCAACGTCAGTGAGCAGCTTGAATGGTTGCGAAGCATCAAAGTGTTCTCGGACACCATGCTGGCCGCAGCTCCCGCAGGATTTGCCGTCTGGAACCCCGCCGGTGAGAGCATCCGCACTAATCGACTGGTCAGCAAGCTGGTTAAGGGGTTTCATTACGAGGGCGATCTGCTCGAGTTTGTGACCTGTCTTGGCCATAGTCCGGATCAAGGCAAGAATGCCGAGCACTTCAATAACCTGATACTCAATAAAAAGCCCTGGCAGATAGTTTTTCGCAAAAGTGAGCAAGAGCTGATTGTCAGCATCCGTGCAGTGGGTGACAGGCTGGCCCGGAGACTTATCTGTGCCACTGTGGTGGATGTTACTGAAATCAGAACTGCTGAAAAAGCGCGTGCGGAAATGGTGGATTACTTATCACACGATCTGCGATCGCCGTTGATCTCCGCGCTGTACCTTCTTGAACCTGGCGCAGATCCCAACATCGAAAACAACATTCAGCAAAGCCTGACCATGATGGATGATCTACTGCACATTGCCAGAGCGGATAGTCTGTCCGAGTCACGTTTTGAACCGCTACTTCTGAATGCAGTTCTGGACAACACTCTGGATCAGCTATTACCGCAGGCGCGCAATCGATGCATTCGGTTTTCCGTAAACACGGAAGATGATGATCTCTGGATTGTTGGTGATGCAGCATCCTTGGAACGGGCGTTCACGAATATCGTGGGTAACGCCATAAAGTACTCTGCCCCCGACACGATAGTGACTATCAGTCTTGGTAGTGATGGACAACTGGCCAGACTGACGGTTGATGATGAAGGCGTAGGCATTAATCCTGAGATGCTGGATCATCTGTTTACCCGATTCAAGCGTGATGGGACTACGGCAAGATCGCACAAGGGTATCGGGCTGGGTCTGGCGCTGGTGGCGCGTGTCGTTAATATGCACAACGGTCAGGTTCGGGCCAGCAATTTAACGGTAGGTACTCGAATTACCGTTGAGTTGCCGCTGGAAAATAAGAATGCCGAGACGGATCAGGACGCGTTGAATGATGACAGTACCGAGCTGGCGCTGGCCGAGCTCTCCGGTCCGACGTTGTCTTAACGTATCAGTCCACCGGCCCTGATATTTCTGGCGGACAGATTACTGCTTGCGAGGCGCGCTTGGTTAAGTGGTTTTTGCCGTGCGGGTATACGCTTTGCCCCCATCATCTCCTATGATGAGGGTGTCGGCTGGTCGGCGAGCGAAAAGCCCATTGGTGACAACTCCCGGTATGGCATTGAGTTCGGCTTCCAACGCGCAAGGATCGGTGATACTGAAACCGTAGCAGTCGACAATGACATTGCCGTTGTCTGTAGGCGGCGCTTCCCGGTACTCAGGATCGGCACCCAGACGGACAATCTCGCGTGAGACGAAACTACGCGCCATGGGAATGACTTCAACCGGTAAAGGGAATTCACCCAGCACCTCCACTTCTTTTGACTTGTCTGCAATACACACAAACCGGTTGCTGGCACCGGCGATGATTTTCTCGCGAGTCAGGGCACCACCACCACCTTTGATCAGATTCAATTGTGGGTCGACTTCATCCGCGCCATCGATGTAGAGCTCCAGCTGCCCTGACAGATTCAGGTCCATGATGCGGAAATGGTGTTTTTCCAGCAGCGTTGCGGTTGCTATCGAGCTGGCAACACAACCCTCGATCCGAATGCCGGACTGTGCCAGTAACTCGATGAAGACATTGACGGTGGAGCCTGTTCCCACGCCAAGCAGTGAATCGTATTCGACATGTTCAAGGGCTGCGAGCGCTGCCGCTTTTTTTCCGGGGTGCATGATCTAGCGGGTGGTCCAGGTTAGGGGGTGAATCAAGCACGAGCCGTTCAAACGGGGTACATTACGCGCACTGATTTTACAACGTAACCCGAAGCACGCTTGATGAGTCCGTTGCACGACGAGTATATCAAACGCATCCTGTCAGCTCGTGTCTATGACGTCTCGATAGAAACCCGCTTGCACGAAGCCCCATTGTTGTCCAGACGTCTTGACAATAATGTCTTGCTAAAGCGTGAAGATGAGCAAAGTATCTTCTCATTCAAGTGCCGCGGTGCGTTCAATCGCATATACAAGTTAATGCAGGAACAGCCCATGAAAGGCGTGGTGGCAGCGTCGGCTGGAAATCATGCGCAAGGTGTTGCTTTGGCTGCCAGCAAGCTGGGGATCGTGGCGGTTATCGTCATGCCGCAGACCACCCCGGGTATCAAGGTGGATGCGGTACGCGGTCTGGGTGGTGAAGTGATCCTGCACGGCGACGATTTTGACGCAGCTCTTGGCTATGCGTTGACGCTGGTGGAAGAGCGAGGCTTTCCTTTCATCCACCCGTTTGATGATCCCAATACGATTGCCGGGCAGGGCACTGTCGGCGTGGAGTTATGTCGACAGCATCCCGGGCATCTGGATGTGGTGTTTGTGCCGGTGGGTGGCGGTGGTTTGGCTGCAGGTGTCAGTGCATATATGAAGTATTTGCGTCCGGAAGTCAGAATTGTGGGTGTGGAGCCTGTGGATGCTGCCTCCATGCATGACGCGTTGCAGGCCGATGAGCGCATCACGCTGGATGAGGTTGGTTTGTTTGCTGATGGTGTTGCAGTCAAGCAGGTGGGACAGTACTGCTTCGAGGTTTGCCGGGAGTTTCTTGATGAGGTCATTCTGGTAAGCGTTGATGAGATGTCTGCTGCCATAAAGGATATATTCAACGAAACTCGTACTCTGACCGAGCCTGCTGGTGCACTGGCAGTGGCTGGCATGAAGCGCTATGTGCGTGACCGTGGTGTCAGTGGGCAGACGATGATTGCGATTAACACGGGCGCTAATATCAACTTCGATAGACTCCGGCACGTGGCAGAGCGCGTGGAAATTGGTGAGAGTCGTGAAGCGTTGCTGGCAGTAACAATTCCGGAGGAGCCAGGCAGTTTTCTTAAATTCTGCAACACGCTGGGCAAGCGTGGCATCACCGAATTCAACTACCGATACAGTGGCAAAGCGATGGCCCAGGTATTCGCAGGTGTTCAGTTGTCCGGCGGTAAGAGTGAGCGCGATGACTTGATCAAGACGTTGAATGAGCATGGCTATCATGTGCTTGACATGACTCACAACGATACCGCCAAACTACATTTGCGGCACATGATTGGTGGTCATGCCGACGTGCCACAAGAGCGACTGTACCGGTTCGTGTTTCCTGAACGCCCGGGTGCCTTGCCGACATTTCTGGCAGCCATGGGCAAACGTTGGAATATAACCTTGTTCCACTATCGAAACCACGGCGCTGCCTATGCCCGAGTGCTCGTGGGTATGACGTTACCCGAAGGTGAGGAGCAGCAGATGCACGACTTTATTCATGATCTGGGGTACAAGGCCGAGGAAGAGTCGGCCAATGAAGCTTATTCGTTGTTCTTGCGCTGAATGATGCGTGATTCGGTGATTACGTAGTCAAGTGGTACGTCCCAGTCTTCCGGAAACACGCTATCCACACACTGCAGCTCATAAGCAACACCAATAAGCAAAGGTCTGTTATCGGCGATTTTATTCGTGCTTGCCGCGTTGTCGGCGCGTGCAAAGCAACGGTCATAGTAACCACCGCCCATGCCCATGCGATTGCACAGCAGGTCGAAACCCACTAATGGCACGAGTACGGCATCAAGTTGCGATCCTTGTATGCAGCTTGTTTCGTTATATTCAGGCTCCTTGATGCCGTAGCGGTTAACCGTTACGGGTGTGTCGCTGCTAACAGGCGCAAACAGCATCCTGTGTTCAGGCAAGACTATGGGTACGTAATTCTTTTGTCCGCAGGCGTCGCGCGCAGTCATCAGCACCGTAAGGTCAACCTCTGCACCAAAGGCAAAGTAGGCGGCTACATGTTGTGATTCAGCAACCAGCCTGGTGGCCTGGGTACATATGCTGAAAGACTTGTTGCGTACGTGGGACTTACTCAGAGCGTTGCGTGCTTCGCGCAAGGTTTGTCGCAAGTGATTGCGTGGGTTCTCACTCATGGTTTGTCTTCATTTAATCGAGTGAGTGTATCAACCACAGTGCCGTTTTGGTGTGCTACCTTGAACCAAT
>CAYGSW010000291.1:0-7191 GCA_964352535.1 uncultured Granulosicoccaceae bacterium
GAGTTTCACATCATGCTTAACATCACTGACACAATGAACGAACAATTCAAGCAACTGTTTGACCTCCAGACTCGCAGCCTTGAGCCACTTCGCGTTCTTGCCAGCTTTTCAACAGATGCGGCTGAGCAGCTTGCTCGTCAACACTACGCCGTTGCGGGTGACGTCCTGGAATTTGCAACAAAAACTGCCAACCTGCCACTGTCGGGCGATGATCTGCAGACTGTTGCGTCTGCACAGGTTGCTGAGGTTTCTACCTTTGCAGAGCTGATGGGAACCCGCGCTACAGAGTACTCTGACATGGCGCAGGCTTTCACCACGAAGGCGCGTGATGCAGCAGAAGCCGCTTCAGCTTCTTTCAAGTAATATGGCGTCAGGCACTATGGATTTGCGCAGGGCCCAACGGGTCCTCGCAGCGCCGCGAACCACTTTCAAGGCGCAATTTCATCAACAGTACCAGCACAACCTTCGCCCAGCGAAAGTGGAGTCTTAAAATGAAACCAGTGAATGAGCAGTTCGCAGAAATGCAGAAAAAGACCATGGAAAGCCTTGAGCCCATGCAAAACATGAACAATGTTGCGGCAGAAGCTTTTGAGCGTATTGCCCGCAAAAACTACGATCTTATGGGCGATCTGGTGGAATACGCGGTTGCACAGGTCAAGGTACCGGCTGGCGAGGTAGACTTGCAACAGGTTTACGAGACGCGCGTTGCCGAAACCAAAGCATTCGCCGACAAAGTCAACGCCCGTGCTGCAGAATACATAGAGCTCGCCGGTGAGCTTGGCGACATGGTCAAGGCCACTGCGGCCATCGATGGCACAGCAGCAAAACCTGCTGCCAAAGCGCCTGCCGCCAAGAAAGCAGCGGCCAAGAAGCGTACAGCCAAAGCGAAGTAACTTTCCGGCCAAAACACGGTCAGCCGACGGGTGGAGTTCGTTAGTATTGACGAACTCCGCCTTGTACATCATTGTGTAGGGAGTTGCTGGAACACTCTACGAGAGTATTTGTGAAACAAACAAGAGTTATCAAGAAGTACGCTAACAGGCGACTGTACGACACGGTGGCCAGCAAACACGTTACTCTCTCTGACATTCGCAAGATGATCGTTGAAGGTTTCGATATCCAGATTCTGGAAGACACATCCGGCGACGACATTACGCGCCCTCTTCTTCTCCAGATAATTGCCGAACAGGAACAGAGCGCGGGTCAACCTATATTGACCGAGGTACTGCTTGCGCAGCTCATTCGCTTTTATGGTAATCCCATGCAAGGCATGATGGCGCAGTATCTACAGAAAAGCGTAGGCACCTTTGTGAAACAGCAAAGCGCGGTGCAGGAACAGATGCAGAACATGCTTTCCAATACGCCTATCGACACCATGCGGGAACTCATGGCGCAGAACATGAAAACCTGGGACACCGTGTTCAAGGGTTCCGCAGATACAGATAAAGAACCAGAAGATAAAAGCAAGGAATAACAGCCAGCATTCCAGGTAATGTGGCTGATCCACGAACGAGCAATGCGAGACCATAACGTGAGCGAACAAGAAAAGTTAGTCAACGAGCAGATGGAAGAGATGTCCAAGACATTTTCTGAAGCCTGGCAGAAGAACGCGACCATGATGACGCAACTGTTCAATCAGTCTCACCAGATGCTCACAAAGAACATGGAACCATTAAAAATGGATCCATCGAGCATGGATCCCATGAATATCGGTCCGGCTTTCTCCCAAGCTACCAAGATCATGGCCAGCGATCCCATCAAGCTGATGCAAGCTAACTACGAGTTGTGGAAAGAGCATGTTGCCCTTATGCAGCAGGCCATGATGGACCTGATGAAAAAGAACGATGCAGCGGGTGTTAGAGAACACGATCGTCGCTTCAGGCACGAAGACTGGGCCAGCAATCCGATGTTTGACTACATCAAGAAGTCTTATCTCATTACCAGCAAGTGGATGGTTGGTACCATGTCATCCATTGAAGGGCTCAGTGAAGCTGACAAGAAAAAAGTGGTTTTCCACTCACAGCTGCTGGTTGATGCGTTTTCGCCTTCCAACTTTTTAATGACCAATCCCGAAGCGCTGCGGACCATGGTAGAAACCAACGGACAAAGTCTTGTCAAGGGCATGCAGAACCTGCAACGCGACCTTGACCCTGCTACCAGTCAGCTGAGTATCATGATGAGTGATCCTGATGCGTTCGAACTGGGCAAGAACATAGCCACAACACCTGGCAAGATTGTTTTCCAGAACGATCTTCTGCAGCTCATTCAGTATGAGCCCACCACAGCCAAGGTGTACGAGCGCCCACTGGTTATTGCGCCACCGTGGATCAACAAGTATTACATCCTCGATTTGCAACCCAAGAACTCGTTCATCGCGTGGGCAGTTGAACAGGGCTATACCGTGTTCGTGATTTCCTGGGTCAACCCGGATTCAACGCTGGGTGGCAAGACATTCGAAGACTACATGCAAGAAGGTATCCTGGATACCCTGGATGCCGTTGAAGAAGCCACAGGAGTACGTGAAGTCTCCATGATTGGCTACTGCATAGGTGGCACATTGCTCAGCGCCACATTGGGCTACATGGCCGAGAAAGGTGACGATAGAGTCAAGGCGGCTACGTTCTTTGCTTCACAGGCAGACTTCTCCGAAGCAGGTGATCTGAAACTCTTCACTGACGAAGCGCAGGTGGATAACCTTGAACGCATGATGGAGGACAAAGGCTATCTTGAAGGCAAGTCGATGGCCACAACATTCAACATGCTGCGTGCTAACGATCTGATCTGGTCTTTCTATGTAGACAACTACCTGCTTGGTAAGGATCCACTCAAGTTCGACCTGCTTTACTGGAATGCTGACTCCACACGGATGCCACGCGAGACGCACCTTTTCTATCTAAGAGAGATGTATATCAACAACAACCTCTCGAAGCCGGGTGGCATAACGCTCAAGGGTGTACCGATTGATTTGTCAAAGGTCACGATACCTATCTATCTCCAGGCCGCGAAAGAAGATCATATTGCGCCCTACCCGTCAGTGTTCAAGTCGACCGGACTTTACAGTGGACCCGTGAGATTCATGCTGGCAGGCTCCGGGCACATTGCGGGTGTTATCAATCCGCCAGCGGCCGAAAAGTACAATCACTGGATCAACGAAGAACAACCCAAGAATCTGGATGAATGGATGGCGGGTGCTGATGAGCACAAGGGTTCCTGGTGGAATGACTGGGACAAGTGGTTATCCAAGCACTCCGGCAAGAAGGTTGCCAAGCGTATTCCGGGATCCGGAAAGCTGGATGTGATTGAGGATGCTCCGGGAACGTACGTGTCGGTAAAGAGCTAACGTTCAACCGGAGTGCTGACTGCATTCACTGTTTGTGCACCCATGGCCCGCAATGCTGCTATCTGGCATTGCGGGTTTTTTAGTGGCTGTGTATTGCTCGGGAAGGTAACGGTGCTTCCGGGTGAAGCAGCCCTGCAGTTTTCAGATCACTCCACAGGCTTGCCGGTATATCGGTATCAAACCATTCAACAATCTGCTTCATTTCCGCCCCTGATCGTGGGCCTGGGATGACGCTGGATACGGTTGATGAGCCCAGCGGAAACTGTAGTGCCGCAGCTGGCAGTGCAACCTTGTGCTCGGCACACACAGCAGAAATTGCATTTACCTTAGTAACAACCGCAACCGGCGCTTTTGCATAATTCCAAGTCTCGCCCCCCACCAGTATGCCGGAGTTGAACGGTCCTCCCAGAATGATCGATGTACCTGCTTTCTCGCACTCTGGAAACAGATCATCAAGAGGCCCTTGCTCCAACAAGGTATAGCGCCCTGCCAGTAGAAACGCATCCCACTGACCGTGTTGTATGGCCTCAAGACAAACCTCCTTTTCATTTACACCCAGACCGATAGCCTTGATATCACCGGCACTGCGGAGCTCGTCAAGCGCTTTGTAGCCGCCGCTCATCGCATCGGCAAAATGTGACGCGTTCAGCTCCTTGCCATGCTGCATCTCTCCAATATCATGCAACAACAGTATATCGATGTGACTCACACCCAGGCGCTGCAAGCTGTCCTCATACGAGCGCATTACACCATCGTAGCTATAGTCGTACACCTGATGGAACGGAAAACTGCCGGGCCACTCGGCCGCCGATGAATCTGTAGCATAGCCCGGCGCGAGCAAGCGACCGGCCTTGGTTGATAGCACCCAGTTATCCCGATGCCGGAGTCCACGCCCGACAAAATGCTCTGATCTGCCATACCCGTAAAACGGTGCGGTATCGACGTACCGAATATTGCTACTTAACGCTTGCTCTATAGCCGCCTCAATGTCGGCGTCAGCTACAGGCCGATGATTGCCCGCCATCGCTGCACAACCCAGTCCCAATTCTGTCACTTGCAGCGATGTGTTTCCGATTTGACGCGTTCGATACTCTGGCACGATGTGATCATCCTTAGTGGTAACGAGTCACCAAGTATCGCATTCGCAGGCTGACTTTACTAACATCCGTCAGATTTAGAATTGCTGACTATCGATTGCAAGGATTCCTAGGAGGCTGTCCGATCTTGGCGAGGCCAGCTACAGCGTTAACCCGTACACAAATGCCACATACTCTCAGCGTTAGCAGTGATCACAATCCTGTGTTACCGTTAAATGCGTTCTATCACCACAGCTAGGCTATCCGCAACGATGCAGCAATTGCTATGAAGAAGCGCTGACAAAAAAAAGACTCTTGAACCTTTCACTTGCGAGAACAGGATGAGAATTTCAATAACAACCGTTGCCACCTTGGGCACTGCGGTGCTTTGTGCATCATGGGTCACTAGCGTGCAGGCACAAAACCGTATTGACACCCAACGCCCCGATGCACCCGAACTGGCTGCCTACGGCGAGTATGAAATTGGTACGCGTCCCATCACTCTGACCAATCCCGGTCAGGTGGACATACTGGCGCTTGACCCTGCAGAAGAACAACCCGCCGAGTTACCAATCTACAACCGACCACTGCCTGTTCAGATGTGGTACCCCTCGTTTCCGGGTGCCACCGGCCGTAAGGATCTGAAGGTATTCCTGCGTGATGGTCAGACCGAGGTCGACATGTTCGGCAAAGCCACCAAATGGGCAGCACCGGTTGTTAATGCAGGCCCGTTCCCACTGGTAATCGTCTCCCACGGCTACCCAGGTAACCGTTTTCTGTTGTCGCATCTGGCCGAGAACATCGCCTCAAAAGGTTATATCGTGGCATCCATTGACCACACCGATTCCACCTATCGCACGCAGGCAGCATTTGGCTCCACGCTGCGCAATCGTTCACTTGATCAGTTGTTTGTGCTCAATGAAATGGCCCGGTTAAACAATGACCCGGCAAGTTTTCTGAACGGTTTGATTGATACAGACAATACAGCCATTGTGGGTTATTCCATGGGTGGCTACGGTGCAGTGATTACGGCAGGTGGCGGTGTCACGGCGGCATCGGTCGACTTTGTCTTCAGCCCACCCTTTGCCACCCTGGGCATTCATGAAAGTGGCAGCGATACGCATAATGCCTTGCCCGATCCACGCATCAAGACAGCTATCGCGTTTGCTCCATGGGGACGTAACTCCGGCTTCTTCGATGCGGCCAGCAACGCAGGCATTCAGATACCCATGCTGTTTGTCGCAGGTTCGCAAGATGATGTCTCCTTGTATGAGGACGGGATACGCGCCATCTGGGAAGAAGCTACAGGGGTCGATCGTGCATTGCTGACGTTCGAGAATGCCAATCACAATGCGGCGGCGCCGTTTCCTGCGCCTGCCGAAAGCTTCGGGATCAGTCCAAATCTGGGCCGTTCAGTGTTTGATCACTATGCCGATGCAGTCTGGGATACCGCACGGATGAACAACATCGCTCAGCATTTCTCAACCGCCTGGCTGGATCGTTATCTGAAACAGGACACATCGAAAGATGCGTACTTGACATTGGTCCCTAACGCCCAGGATGGCGTGTACTCCGCTAACGACGATGGCTCTTTTGCAGAAGATCACACGTACTGGGCAGGATTTCAAAACCGCTCCGCCAAAGGCTTGATGTTTGAATGGTTGCGCAGTGGCGAGGCGGCGCAATAGTTTACATCAGTGAGCACAAGCGACGTTTGCGCCTCGTGTCTGACGGGTGTGCTGACGTCGCAGTCGTACTGCCTCAAGTACTCCTGGCTACGACATCGAACGCCAGTACATGTTCTCCATGCTGCACGTTGGCTCTGTTCAGCACGTGAAAACCGTGGCGTTTGTAGAACAGCAGAACATCAGGTCGATGGATAGAGACATGCGCCATCAGTTTGTCGCTGGCACAGCATAGCGCTTCAAGTAATTGTCCGCCAATGCCGTTTCGCTGAAAATCGGGATGAATCTCCAGCATGGTGATCAGGTTAATAGCGTCGAGCGATCGAAGCGCTGTGACACCCACAATGCGTTCATCCACCCAGGCGTGAAGGGTCAATGGATCATGATGATCATAGAGCCGCCCCTCCCGATGCAGATTCTGCACATAAAGAGCTGCCTTCTTCTCTCCGATGTAGTCGGCATACTGCGCTCGCCAGGACTGGTACAGTGTGTCCAGAAATGCGCTATCGCTCATCCAGTCACCCTGACGCAGCTGTGCAGGCGTGGAATTTTTGAACACCGCTTCCGGAAATCCTTGCCGTGGGTCTTGTCTGCTTTTTTCACTCACACGTGTTCATGATCCTGTGGGTTTTAACTGTGGCAGTGTCGCAATCCAGCATCCTATTGGTCCGAGAATAACGATCGAGGCCGAAGGCGGCCCCACGAGGGTGTGAGATTTTGAGTCAGATTTTCGTGTCAATTGAGGTGAATAGTTGTTCTATTCGCCGTTGTTACGCGGAAAGCTGGCTGGAGGCAGCCCCGCCAAAATATCGCGCTTTCGGGGGGCCGCCTTCGGTACGATCAGATTATTCACGGACAGCCTCCTAGGCTAAGATAGCGCATGAGCAATTTGCGTACTCACCTTACTGCCTTGTTCCAACACAATCCTGATTTGGGCATGGCATTATTGGCGGCCACGATGCTATTAGTCGTGCTGATTGCCTATAGAAAGTTGTATCGCAAACAGGTCGATAGTAATGGAAAAATAGTACGTTCCCCGCGCTTCTCACTCAAGATGCCGACGCTACCCACCTCGGCACCTTCCTCTGTG
>CAYGSW010000292.1:0-3830 GCA_964352535.1 uncultured Granulosicoccaceae bacterium
CAGCCAGATTTCCGCGTAACAACGGCGAATAGAACAACTATTCACCTCAATTGACGAGAAAATCTGACTAAAAATCTCACACTCTCGCCTTGATCGTTATTCTCGGACAGCCTCCTAGGGTTTGTTGCGTGGCCGGGGCATGTGCATACTGTGCTGGTTTTTGGCATCGTTTGTAGTGCTTGCGAGGTTGTCTCGCACACAAGCTTAACAGGACGCTGAGAAACGGCTGTTCGTGAAAACCCAGGATCGTGTTATGCACGACTATCGTCTGTTGAGCAACATGCGCAGCACGCCAGTTCTGTGCAGATAATAAAGCAGTGTCATTATTGAAGCGATTGCTGAAGCCAGATACGTTAAAAACGCTGCATTCAGAACGTTTCCTGCACCGGCAACTTCCTGCTGATTAACAATACCTGCCTCCACCATGGCTTCTTTTGCTCGTGCACTGGCATCCCATTCGACGGGTAAGGTAACAACAGAAAACAGAACCGCTGCTCCAAACAACATGCAGCCCAGTAGCAACACCCACGTGCCGAACACGGGTGCCATTGCCAGCAGCACACCACCAATCATGATCACCGGCATAGCCATTTTGCTCGAGATATTAGTCACAGGAACCAAGGTGGAACGCATCTTCAACCAACTGTAACCTTGTGCATGCTGTAATGCATGACCCGCTTCATGGCAGGCAACGCCAATGGCAGACAATGAGCGCGCTCCATATACAGGCTCTGACAAACGCAGTGTTTTGACCCGCGGATCATAATGATCACTCAGTCGACCAGAAACTGGCTCGATTCTGCAATCAGTCACACCCTGGCGTTCGAGCATCAGCTGAGCCGCTTCAGCGCCCGTTAGGTTACTCTGACTAATCACATTTTCGTATTTTGCAAATGTGCGCTTGACCATCATCGAGGCAAGGCCGGACAACACCATGCCAGGCAACATTACCATCAAAAGGTAGTTCATATCGAAGCCCATCATAGGGAGTCCTCCTTCATTTTCAGTAGACAACATCAGTGTAATTGCAAACCAGGGACAACCACCGTTTTGATTCGTCAAAAATTATGTCACAGAAGAGAAGAGTAACCGCAGATCTTCCAATAGAGTAGGTAAAACGCTGAGCATAGGTTTGGGCACCAGATGAGCCTTAATGACATGTGCAAAAAGACACGCTTGGGACCAATGCAGCATTACAAATTTGATGAAGTTTTCTTAGCTGAGTGCACAAACACGCATGACAACTGTGCTGGCGCTATTGCCTCACGAGATCTTGATGGGGGTGGGGTAATTTGCCAAGGCATTGAGCTCGGCTTCTAACAGCCAAGAATGGCTGCTATTCTCTAGAGGATTGATGTGCAGAGAAAGGATGATGGTTACACCTAGATTCGAACTAGGGACCCCAAGTCTCGGTTGCGTCATCAAGAAGCCGTACAGCATTACCAATGAGTATGCCACATGCTGTTTTCTCATCGATTTTGTCATTAACAGCAGCACTTAGGAAGTCTGATATCAATTTGCTATTTTCTTAGAATTCCGCCCTCCCCACTGTTCCATTGAGAAAACTGACAAGATCAAGATTTAGGGACGATTCCAGATGATCCAGTACAACATCGGCGGCTTCATTCAAAGAATACTGTTTGCTTAAGACGTACCCGCAAGGCGATTCACCTAATCTTTCAAGAAGATCATGAGCACCAAGATATTCACCAGCGGATAACCAAATATCTAAGTCAGCGGTCTGAGAAAACGAAGAGCTGCACATGCAACAAAACGCCAATGAAGCAATAACAGTTTGAAAGTAATTCATCTAGCCGAATTCCGAGAGCACGTGAGATTTCACAGGTGCAGTGGACTTAAACGCTCGACGAGTATCAATCTTATCGTGTGTCGCGCAATTCATCTGAAACTCTTCAGAGGTTGTTATAACGCCCTTCGAATTCGTCTTTCGAAATTCCAGCTGTCTTGAGTAACTGGTTCAGGGTTCCGATTGCCATGACATCATGATCTGGTATCACCAATGGACGGAGGGTGCCAGGCTTTTGCATCGATATGTGGCTGCCTCGCTGCCGAGCCTTAACGTATCCAAGTTGCTCGAACACCTTGATCGCCTGTCGCGGTTTAACGTTGCGTAAGCGCGCCATGTCCAGCATCCTTTGCCAGAAGTGATAACGGCACCTCCAAGTAGTCGGCCCCGTCGTCGTCCATATCAGAGTCGCAAGCAACAGATGTAAACCCGCTTTCCTTCAAGACTGCATCCAGAGTACCCATATCGTGGCATGACTCCAGAAACAGATGAAGGGCTTCTACCAGATTGTCCCGGGCTTCATCAACCGAAGAACCCTGTGACGCAACGTCGAGCAAATGGCAGGTGGCCACATAAAGAGCACCTTCCAGCTCGGTGACGAATGGCAACCTGAATTTAATTTCTGCGTATCCGGGCATCACATCATCCACATGTTCATCTGCATCCCTGACTCTATCGGCAGACCACCGTCAAATCACAGCTCACATTGACAAAAGCAGTGCACCAGAAATAGCCAACCAAACCACCCGTATCATTATGAAATCACTCTGGAGCCGACATATAGCCGACATAAGCAGATTTCTGCACGAGCTACAAAAAGGTAGAACGCTGCAAGCCATCGAAAATAAATATAAAAACTGGTGGCTACACCTAGATTCGAACTAGGGACCCCAACATTATGAGTGTTGTGCTCTAACCAACTGAGCTATGTAGCCATGCAAACCAGCCAGCAATTATGATCATGCTCAGCTCTCGTGTCAAGCCGCTACAGACACCAAAATTGCATTTCACGTCACGCTCTGCCTAGCCCGCCCGCTCCACAGCCCCGACTGCCTTTACCGCCTCTACTGCCTCTACTGCCCCCAGCTCATCAGCCTGTCCGGCCAGCTGGTCCATGAGAATGGCCAGAAATCGGGCGGCAGCGACAGGCAACACACGCGCTTTTTGTGTAAGCACCACCAAGGAGCCCAGCGCCAGTTCATGAGTGGAGACTTTTACGGCTGTGGTGCCTGATGGCAACCCGGATCTGGCAAACGTTATGGGTAATTGGAAACCTACGCTCCTCTGATCCTCGAGACATTTCAGCAGAAAATCAGCACTGTCGGATTCGACCGCGACCCAGGGGCTCAGCTCTTGCCTGGCTGCGGACACCTCAATGAGTGCGCGAAGTCCGGATCGACGGGTTGGCAGTGCCAAGGGGTATTCAATACAGTCGCCAAGCATCAGCGCAGGTTTTGTTGCCAATGGGTGCTGGTTGGACATGATGGCATAAACACATTGCGGCACTTTCAACAACACGGAAAGATCGGCTGTCACATCGGGCTCGAAGATCACTGCCAGATCTGCGGAGAAATCAGCCAGCCGATCGGTTGCTTCATCACGCCCGCACACCCGTAAACTGAAATCGACATACGGATGCTCGTCTCGATAGTTGGACACCATTGACGGAAGGAAACTGTGCATCAACGCCTGCCCGCAGGCTATCGACACTCGCCCTCTTCGCTCCCCATGCAAATCAGCAATCTGCGATTTGACCCGTTCGAGATCTGATATCTGTTGGCGGATGTGATGAATGAATATCTCACCGGCAACACTCAACCGTACCCCTTTCCCGGTACGTTCAAAAATGGGCGTTCCGAGCTCCTCTTCAACAGAGAGTATGCGACGGTTCAACGCCGTTGAAGTTATCGCCAATGATTGCGCTGCGCGTCGGATCGAACCGGTTCGCGCTACGGCGTCTATATAGACCAGTTGTTGAAGATGGCGCATCGTCTTATCTATTTATAAGGTCGTTTCTATTTAT
>CAYGSW010000292.1:3930-7186 GCA_964352535.1 uncultured Granulosicoccaceae bacterium
TTTTTTTAGAGCTCTCGTTAGTACATATCGAGCACAGCAGTAATAAAAACTATAAGCAGTCCCTGGTCATGCCAGACCAGAGTCATCACACCTTATTGCACTCAGCACAAACAAACTGTTTTGCACAATAAGTTCAAGTGCCTCACAAGACATGCCAATTTACAAATAAAACCAGCATATCTCTGCGATGTCACATCACTAAAACAAACACTGCGCATTGTGCTGCAAAAACTGCATATTTGCGCTGCAAAATAAGCAGAAGCGCAACATAAGCCGCATCTTTACTATCGCACGGTATTCATAGATAGCAAGGCAAAGCGCATGGCAATTCGTTCAATAAACGCAGGTAGTAAAAACCTCGCCCCTCAATGGTGCGCAGGAGTTTTTATTGCCACCTTATCGTGCATAGTATCCGTCTCAGCGAACGCTGACACTCAGATGCTTGACGTAGAGAAAGACGAACTGACGTTCGGCTTCATCAAGCTGACCGACATGGCACCATTAGCCATTGCTTCTGAAAATGGCTACTTCGAGGATGAAGGCCTATACGTCACTCTCGAGCCGCAGGCCAACTGGAAGGTGCTGCTTGATCGCGTCATCACCGGTGAGCTGGATGGTGCACACATGCTGGCAGGGCAACCCATCGCAGCAACCATCGGGTACGGCACACAGGCACATATCGTCACGCCTTTTTCAATGGATCTCAACGGCAATGGCATCACCGTCAGCAACGAGGTGTGGGCTGCCATGAAAGAGCATATTGATATGGACAGCGACGGCAAGCCCATTCACCCCATTAAAGCCAGCGCCTTGAAACCTGTCGTGGAGAGCTTCAAGGACGAAGGCAAGCCTTTCAACATGGGCATGGTGTTTCCTGTATCAACACACAACTACGAACTGCGCTACTGGCTGGCATCGGGTGGTATTCATCCGGGCTTTTATTCCAGCGGTGATGTGTCGGGGCAGATCGATGCTGATGCTTTCCTGTCGGTCACACCACCACCGCAGATGCCAGCAACACTGGAGGCCGGCACCATTCACGGTTATTGTGTTGGTGAGCCTTGGAATCAACAAGCTGTAGCCAAAGGTATTGGCGTACCCGTGATTACAGATTACCAGATCTGGAAGAACAACCCGGAAAAAGTATTTGGCTTGACCAGAGAATTTGTTGACGAAAATCCTAATACAACTCTGGCATTAACCAAGGCATTGATTCGCGCTGCGCAATGGCTAGATGAGAACGACAACGCTAACAGGCCGGAAGCGGTAGAAATTCTGTCACGCTCCGAATACGTAGGTGCCGATGAAGAGGTCATCGGCGCATCGATGACGGGCACGTTTGAATTTGAAAAAGGCGACATTCGAGACATTCCTGATTTCAACGTTTTCTTTCGTTACTACGCCACCTATCCCTACTACTCGGATGCTGTCTGGTATCTGTCGCAGATGCGGCGCTGGGGGCAGATTGATGAGCACAGAAGCGATGAGTGGTATGACGAAACAGCCAGGTCGGTCTACTTGCCAGACATCTACCTTAAAGCTGCACGCTTGCTTGTTGATGAAGGCATGGTTCAGGAGGCTGACTTTCCGTGGGATACCGATGGGTATCGCGAGCCCACCGATGAATTCATTGATGGCATCACCTACAACGGGCGCACACCCAACGCGTACATAGAATCATTGGACATCGGGTTGAAACAAACCAGCCCCAATCCTGGCAGTTAGTCATGACACAGACTCAAACACTGGGCATGCCTGCATCTGTAGGTCCCTCAAGATTTCGTAGACTGATCAACCGTAGCCAGTTCACGCTCGATGCCATCGGCCTTGGCTTTCTTTTGCCTGTTTTGCGTATCATTGCAGGTGACAGCCCCAAAGAGCAATTGGGTGAACTCAAGCATCGTGTACTGATCCCGATGCTGGGCATCACCGTGTTCCTGGTGGCGTGGGCTGTATTGGCTCCAACCGTCAAGACGTCGCTGGGCGCTATACCCGGACCTGTACAAGTATGGCAGCAGGCGGGAGAACTAGTTGATGATCACCGTCGGGAACGCGCCAAGGAAGATGCATTCTATGAGCGCCTTGAAGCGCGAAACGAGAAGCTTCGCGCCAATGGCCAGGCAGATAGGATAAAAGACAGGGCCTACACAGGTAAACCCACCTACTTTGATCAGATAGGCACATCGCTACTGACAGTCGCCCTTGGTTTTTTTATTGCAACGATTATTGCGATACCCGTTGGCATAGCATCGGGTTTATCGAAGACGGTCAATGGCGCGCTTAACCCGCTCATACAACTGTTCAAACCTGTTTCACCGCTGGCCTGGCTTCCCATTGTTACGATGGTGGTGTCGGCACTTTACATTGACAGCTCCGACTGGTTACCCAAATCACTGGTGGTATCGGCTGTAACGGTCACACTGTGCTCGCTATGGCCCACCATGATTAATACTACATTGGGGGTATCAAGCGTCGACAAGGATCTGATGAACGTTGGCAAGGTTCTGCAATTGCCTACCTGGAAAACCGTCACCAAAGTGGTCATGCCCTCTGCCATGCCATTGATCTTCACAGGCCTGCGCCTGTCACTGGGTGTGGGCTGGATGGTTCTGATTGCCGCAGAGATGCTGGCGCAAAACCCGGGGCTTGGCAAATTTGTCTGGGATGAATTCCAGAACGGCTCATCAGACTCACTGGCCAGAATCATGGTAGCTGTACTAACCATTGGTCTTATTGGCTTCATGCTTGATCGGATCATGTTTGCACTTCAGCAAGCTGCAACATTCAGCGCTAACCGATGATGAAAACATGAACAACCAGATACCCATTATCGAGCTGTCTGATGTGTCTAAAAGCTACACCGATACATCGCTGCAAAACCCTGCTGACATCGTTCTCAAAGATATCAACCTTCAGGTCAAGACTGGAGAATTCGTTGCCATTGTCGGTTTTTCCGGTGCTGGCAAAACCACCTTGATCTCGTTACTTGCAGGCTTGATTACACCTGACAGAGGGGGCGTCATCTATAAGGGACGTGAAATCCCAGGCCCTGGTCCGGAGCGCGGCGTTGTGTTCCAATCCTATTCACTGATGCCCTGGTTGTCGGTCTCTGGCAATATCGCGCTGGCGGTTGATCAGGTCGCTAAACACCTACCCCGAGCTCAACGTCGCCAGCGTGTGGATCACTACATCGATATGGTGGGTCTGAGCCATGCGCGTGACCGAAGACCTGCAGAGCTATCAGGCGGTATGCGTC
>CAYGSW010000293.1:0-7168 GCA_964352535.1 uncultured Granulosicoccaceae bacterium
CGTAAATCTCGGCGAATAGAACAACTATTAACCTCGATTGACACGAAAATCTGACTCAAAATCTCACACCCTTACCTCGATCGTTATTCTCGGACAGCCTCCTAGCGGTTTCTCACCATTCTACCAACAATGCAGCTTGTGGCTCAGAATTGTCAATGCGTATTGCGACGGCAAACCGATGGCATGTAACTATCTCCGACCCGCCTAACCCTCTCACGGGAGATATTGGGTGAAATTCTTGAGCTGTTCGTGTCAACTAAAGACCGATGTTGCAACGAATCTTATCTGTGGAAAGGACATCACTGTGGACCTTAATTATGGTTAGGAGTTCTCTGTGTAACATTTTGCCGATCTGGGATTCAGATATAACCGCTTTGAGTCGATAACTGTTCGTCCTGACAATTTCCTTCATGGTATGAGCCATGAGTTGTGAATATTGCGTGTTATCCAACTTCCGGCGATCCTTATTATGCGAGTACCTACGTTGTCCAACCTCAGCCTGCGTAAGAAATTTACGCTACTTGTTGGTGTGCCGACAGTTGCACTATTGGCCTTGGCTGGCTTTGAAGGTGTGTCCATAAAGGCCGAAGACGATCAGGCAAGGCGGTTCAGCGCCCTCGCACAATTGAGTGTGCACACGAGTCAGACGTTGCACGAGCTTCAGAAGGAGAGGGGAGCTTCGGCGGGTTATCTGGGCAGTCGAGGCAGTAAGTTCGAATCTATTCTTTCTGCACAGCGACAAGAGGCAGATCGCAAGATCAGTGTTCTCAATGATTATCTGTTGAGGTTTGATGACGCTGCGTATGAGGCCGAATTCAAGGAAGTCCTGGATCGGCTCCAGACGCAGTTGTCACAACTGACAGATATGCGTCGTTCGGTTGATCGGCTCAGTGTCCAAGTGTCTGACCAGGTAGCTTTTTACACTCAAATCAATGCACTATTGCTGGGTGTCTCAGACAATCTGGGACGGTACAGCCCCACGGGCGCGATTGCCAACACCGGTGCAGCATTCGCCACATTTATACAAAGTAAAGAGCGAGCAGGGCTGGAGAGAGCGACATTGAGCAATGCGTTTTCACGGAAAGAATTTACTGAAGGCAGTTACAGGAAATTTACCGATCTTGTTAATACGCAAACAGTGTATCTGGATGTATTTTCATCAAGCGCTAATGAACAGATGCTAAACGCTCTTGTTGATGCACAGCGTGATCAGGCGTTTGACGATGTTGCGCGTATGCGTAGAGTGGCTTCTGAGGCATATGTATCTGGTGAATTTACTGTGGACCCCGAAGTGTGGTTCCGCACTATTACGCGAAAAATAGGTAAGCTTAAAGAGGTAGAAGACTTGCTGCTGTCGATTGTCCTGCAAGCTGCAGATGATCAGGAAACCTACGTACGTCTAAAAGGAAACAGCTTTCTTGCACTTGTAATCGGGGCCTTGCTGGTATCCATGTTGCTCGGCTGGATGATCTCACGCCAAGTGCTGGCGTCGATCACTCAGGCCAGAAGCATTGCAGTGTCTATCAACAATGGGTACCTTGACACGTCTGTTGATGTGAAGTCCACCGACGAAGTCGGCGAGCTTGTCAATGCGCTTGACAATATGCAAAAAAATCTGCAAAGCATTGTAGCCAATACACAAACTGTCTCAGCCAACATAAGCGCTGGTGCGCAAAGTATTCATTCTTCTGCGGTCAGTCTGGCAGCACGCACTGTAGATCAGTCCGCTTCACTTGAAAACACAGCCAGCAGCACAGAAGAGATTTCATCCACGGTGCGGCACAACGCCGAAAGAGCCAGTGAGGCCCAATCGTTGGCGCACGCAGCACACGGTCATGCTGAAACTGGCGGTAGCGTCGTTGACGGTGCCGTTGCGGCCATGAACCAGATTACCGAGTCGAGTCGCGAAATAGCGGAAATCATATCGGTGATTGATGACATCGCTTTTCAAACAAACCTGCTAGCGTTGAATGCGGCTGTCGAAGCAGCCCGGGCAGGTGAGCAGGGGCGCGGCTTTGCAGTTGTTGCATCCGAGGTAAGAACGCTCGCTGGACGCAGTGCCGAGGCAGCCCGAGAGATCAAGCAACTCATTACGCGCAGTGTCGAGAAGGTTGAGTCGGGTAGTGAAATGGTGGGTCGTTCTGGTGAGACGCTTAAAAATATCGTTGCATCTGTATCAGAGGTGCGCAACCTGATGGATGCCATGGCAACTGCTGGACAAGAACAGGCCATTGGTGTTGAAGGGATTAACCGATCCATGGTGGATATGGATGGCATTACTCAGAAGAACAAAGTGATGGTGGAAGAGGTGTCATCTGCCAGTGAGACGATGAAACAGCAATCTGAAATGCTGGTAGAGCAGTTATCATTTTTCAAGAGTCGTTAAACTCAACGATATCTGCAAATCACTCCAGTTCAGCCAATGCCTGGCGCGTCATTGAACGGGTGTAGCGATGAATCTTCTGATGCCCCGGCATCCAGCCTGCCAGAAAACGATGGAAATCTGCCCATGCTGTTGGGTACATCGCTCGCCATTCGTGCTCTATAGGTAATTTGACAGAGTCTGGTACGTGGCGTTTGAGTTCGTCGAAGTAGCTGTCCAGCAAATGATCGGCATAGCGTTCGCACTCAGCCTCATTCAGGCAGCTACCCAGAAAATAGGCGACATCGCGGATACCACAGCCGCGGCCAACGTATTGGAAATCAACCATGGCAACATCGCCAGCGATGGCAGGAAAGCATACATTAGCGAGCTTGGCATCGCCGTGCACTAGTGTCTGGTATCGACAGCTGTTCAGTCTTTCATCAAGGCGTACGGCTGCGAGTTTCAGGTCGCTGTTGGCCATTGCCTCAAACTCGTCCTGTCGAGTTTGCAGATGCCAGTACGTTCCGATTGGCCACAGGCCGGCTCCATCTGATTCAAGGTAGTGAGCGTGGAAGCGAGCTAACCACTGCAGGCAGGGTTGGCAATCAGCGGCACTCAGGTATGTTTTTCTTAATGGAAAACGGGTGTCAAGATCCTCAAGAATCAACCAGGCCTCGTTGCCGGTGGCATGACTGGTGTAGAGTCTGGGCATGGCCAAAAGCGCCGTGCTGTGTATTGCATACCGGCGATACCAGTTTGCTTCCACTCGGTAGGATTCCAGTTTGCGCTGTTGTGAGGCGTCTGTATTCCAACCGCGTGGATGGTCGGACAAAGCTGGTGGTTGGATATACTTGATGACGACTGAGGGTACGGTGTTTGTTCGCTGGTGGTCAGCGTAGCGAAGGTGGCAGCGGGTGATTTTTCCATACCCGCTCCACAAGCTCTGTACCGTTTGGCAGCTTTCAATGCCGCTGGCTCCTGTACATGCCAGCAGTTGTTCGTAGAGTGCAGACGTCGGTTCAGGAAACTGAGTCACTGTTGTATCCATGATCCAGGCGATGAACGCTGACCATAAATCTACAACGCTTGTTCGCCTTCCTCGCCAGTACGTATTCGTATCACCCTATCCACGGAATCCACGAATATTTTGCCGTCACCGATTTTGCCCGTGTTGGCCGCGCGGATGATGCCTTCAATGCAGGCATCCATAATTTCCTCGCTGACGACAACTTCCAGTTTCATCTTCGGGATGAAGTCGATAACGTATTCTGCGCCGCGGTATAGCTCAGTGTGACCCTTCTGTCGGCCAAAACCTTTCACCTCGGTGACCGTAATGCCGGCAACTCCCGCTGCCGCAAGCTCTTCGCGAACAGCGTCCAGTTTGAAGGGTTTGATAATGGCTGTGATTCGTTTCATGATGGTTATCCTGTGTTTTTGTCCAGCCAAAGTCTGTTGTTTGTGTCTATCTCAATCAGTCCTTGATGCTGGCAGTGTGGCTCAACTATCGCGACAATATGGATGAAATCTTGTGGATGCTCAAATCTGCACCATATGCGAGCCAGCCGCCCATGGCATGCACCACGATGGATCCTGCAAAGTCGTTGAAAGCAGCACCAGTAAGTTCCTCCAGCCAAGCCTGGAAACCAAAGTTGCCGTTCCACACGATTGCCTCGAAAAAGGGATAGATCAGAGCCACGATAATGATCGAAGCTGCAATTTGCGGATAGAAGCGTGCACGCTCAGCTATTCCGCCCGAGATGATGGCTGGGATGGCCGCCGCAAACGTCAGAAGAAAGAAAAACTTGACCAGCTCATAGCCATTGTTGATGGCCAATTCATTGGCGGGTGCAAAGAAGTCAACTCCGTACGCAAGTGAATAGCCGATAAAACAATAAGCGATGGTACAAACCGCAAAATCCGAGGAGATCTTTACCAGTGCATTAACCTGATTTTTCTCTCTGACAGTGCCGACTTTTAGAAACGCAAAGCCTGAATGCATGAATAGGACAAGAATGGCCACCAGAAGAACGAATAGTACGTCACTGCCAGCTTGCAATGATTCCATAAAGGCCTTGCCTGCTATTTTGAGATGCTCAATCATAACAATGTCGGTGCATATGCGCACTGTATTGGCGCAAGCAGGCGCGTAAAGTGTGCAACAGCACAACAGTTAGTCTGGTCTGCGTACCCCTTGCCGCCTGTGTAACTTCACAGCAGGTGTTAGGCTGGTGGTTGCAGGCTTTTAGCCTACTTTATTCAAGCCAACGTTCATGACTATTGACTAGATCGGTTATTCATGCAAATACCTTATGGATTTACTGGGATGGATGTTCTGGCGCTGCTGTTGTTTTTTGTGATGTGGCTGGGACACTACTACGTCACCAATCGCTCAAGGTGGCGAGTTCATACGATAACGGCTGCGATGACAAAAATGCGCGAAAGGTGGATGCTTAACGTTGTGGTGCGTGGCGATTCGCCCGTGGATGCCATCATTCAAAACGGCCTGCAGCAAGGGGTTCTGTTCTTCGCCTCAACCACGGTGCTGTTAATTGGCGGACTAGTGGCAGGTCTGGGGGCTGCAGATCGGGGTGTTGCCGTGTTGCAGACCATCCCTTTGGCAACTACCAGCAATGCTGTGCAATGGGAGCTGAAAATACTGCTGGTGATCTTCATTTTCGTTATGGCGTTTTTCAAATTTGCCTGGAGCTATCGGCTGTACAACTACATCCTTATCATGATTGGTGCAGCACCACAAAAAAGCAGTGATGAAGCTGAATTAACCACTTACGCCAAAAAACTTTCACTGCAGCATGCACTGGCCGCCAAGCATTTCACGACAGGTCTCAATGCCTATTTCTTCGCGCTGGCAGCATTTGCCTGGTTCGTTAACGCGTGGTTATTCATGATAGCAACGCTCTGGGTTGTCCTGGTGTTATACCGACGCGCCTTTCGCTCAGAATTCCTGCGGCTGCTCAACGCGGCCTCACATTAACCAGACTTACCATGACAACCGCTTCGGCCATCAGAAACGCTCATTTTCTGGGAACAAAAATCAGGAACTTGCGCAAGCGCAACAACCTGACCATGGACGATCTGTCTGCACGATGTGTCAAGCTGGACGCGCAGTCTGCGCCGTCAGTGTCTTATCTGTCGATGATCGAGCGTGGCAAACGGCACCCCAGTGCGAAAATGCTCTCCGTGGTTGCAGAGGTTTTCCAGAAGGAGGTCAGCTGGTTTCTGGATAACGTACCGGATGAATCAGCGATCACACCCGATAAGGGCAACAGGGGTGGCATGCGTGGCATGTCACTTGAGCCGGGTTTTCTGTTCTCCAAGGACATTTTGCAAAACGCCATTCCAGAGATGCTGTCCCAGACGGGTGTGTCCGGTCGACAGTTTGCTCACTTGCTGATCCGTGCGCATCAGGAAAACAATCAGAACCATTTTCCCGAGCTTGAACGTGCAGCAGAAAGTGTTGGTGGCAAGCAAATGCCCTTAAGTCTCACTGCGCTAATGGATATATGCACAAGCATGGGCTTGAAAGTGAAGTGGTTTACACGCCCGCCCAAACACATCGTTGCGCCCATGGCACGCAGCGATCAATCGGTTGTGCGTTCCTTTTTTGAAGCGCCTGACTGTATCTATGTCAACAAGCTGATGCAGGCTCAACCGGCTCGCCTGAAGTACGATCTGGCGTTGTACATCGGTCACAAGGTTTTGCATGACGGTGATGGAGTAAAGAGTGTTGCTGTGACGGGGCCTGCACCTGTACTCAGTCCGGATACTCGCGATACGCTGGATTGGGAGACATCAAGCGCTATTGATTCCCACGACATCGTGCACGCTTGGCGCGATTTTGAATGCAGTTTTTTTGCAGCTGCCTTGTTGTGCCCGAAGGTGCCGTTTCGCCGCCTGCTCGAACAGCGAGCGCATGATGTCACGATAGGGGATATGCTGGATGTGACCACCTCCGTTGTCATGCGACGGATGACGGTTGTCTCCTCGTATCCGCATTGGCATTACTTTGATGCCTATCCACCGGGCAGACTATTGGCGGTATATCGGGGGAACGGTATTCCATTGCCGTGGGGGAATATGCGCATGGTCCAGGATCCCTGCCAGCACTGGGCAGTGTTTCGTATGATCAATTCCGATTCAGAACAAAGCAGCTCTCAGGTGTCCGTGATGGATGTGGGTTCCGAGCCAAGGATATTCTCCTGCGAATCGGTCAGAGTTGATGACATGTTCGGGAGCAATCATGTTCTGTGTGCAGGTATTGATGTCAACCCTGCTCTTGAGGCGCAAGGTGCTGACGCAGCTTCCATCGCGCAAAGTCTGAAGCAGGCTTGTTACGATAATGGGGGAGCTGCAACCATCCCCGTATCCATCCGCAAGGAATTGCAGAAGACAGCCAGGTTGTTGAATATCGAATGGTTGAACCGGGGCATCGAGAAACCCGTTCGCATGATCTGTCCACGCAGTAGTGCCTGCCCCAGAATTCCCGGTTGTCATTCAAGTGCTGGTCGATAAGCGATAACATAACGGCATGGGTGATTTCATGCATACGCTGGTCGTCATGTATCTGATCGGGACACTCCCGGCACTGCTGGTGTACATGCTCAGACCTCCTGAGCAAAAAGAGTTGACCCGTACCGTCCGTCAGTCTGTCAAATACATGGCATGGGAGGCTCTATTCACCGTCTTCCTGTGGCCTTATGCGCTGCATCGATACGTTAATTATCGTCGTCGACGCTAGTAGTCCGTCAACCCGAAATATTAGGATTCAGAGTTCACCAGCCGCCG
>CAYGSW010000294.1:0-7149 GCA_964352535.1 uncultured Granulosicoccaceae bacterium
AATCTGGCCGAAATATCGCGCTTTCGCTCGATCAGCTTATTCTCGGACAAGCTCCAAGGAGGCTGTCCGAGAATAAGCTGACATCATGAGGCTGCCAGTAAAAATGCCGCTAGCAAGAGCACGGTCTCTATCTAAATACAGCTCCCATATGTCACGGAGACTTTACAAAAAAAAGCCTTGATGCCATCTTCAGCCATTTGTCCTACCTGGCAATTCAATGACCAGAATCTGTATTTGGGGCATCCACGAATATGATAATAACAGTAACGATTAGTGTGTGTTTACCTCCCTAGTCAACTCACAGACTGTCCTCGAATCAGGCTTTGGGGCAGTTCACATTAAGGACACCTTATAGTCCGGCTTTCGACGCAGCCTCAGGCATCTGACTACGTCTTGGGAACTTGGATTTCTGCTTCAGCATTAACTTGTTCTTCTTCCCTAGAGTCCAACTGGACAGAACGGGTCGATCGTGAATCAATTATTCTACGGATGCGATAAATTAACGTCCATATGCCTATACCAGCCTTGGCTATGTTCATAAATGGAATGCGTTTCAATCCCGTCGCCTCGTTCTTTAATTGACTTGCACAAACTAGAATACCGGCCGAATACGGATAAAGCAGATTGAGCGGCTCACTTAAGAACTGTTGACGCTTTTGAACAATTTTTTGGCGAGCCGCATTTTTGCGCTGTATCGCTGCCCTATGCATTAAGCTCGCTTCAGCAAGCTGTTGTTTTTGCAAATTGAACACATCAATATCCGACTTTTATTACCGGCGAGTCAATAACAGGGTTGTAACTATACCAGCGGCAAAAGCAATTCCCGCCGCTTGCAACGGCTTTTCCTGTACATAGTTCGCTACCGTCTGCGATACCTCCTTTACAGTATCTTCCGCTTTTTTTTGTATCTCAGCCGTCTGGTCGGCAGCGTTCTCGGTGGCTTTTCTAGTTGCATCCAATCCGCTGAGCACTTTGTCTTCTATCACGTCCATACCTTGATCTGCCATTTTGGCTACTGAATCGTGTATTTCTTGTCCCATCTTAATGACTCCTTACTCTGTGGCTGAATATTTCAATGATTAAGAATAAAAACCAACGAAATTAACGTTGGCATATTTATACACTCGTACGTGCTCGAGCGTTCCAGAAGTGATAATTATAAGGTATAGCCAAGTTCAGAGCTCTCTCGCGCTAAGGCTTGCCGAGTGTGTCTGAATGATAAGTGTTCAATTGTGTAGCGAATAGTGATCCCGATTACTACTAAAGCGATGATATTGACCAGAAACATGCATAACAATGCCAAGGTGGCGGGCAATCCGATACCCATCAACAGTAATACACCTATCACGAGAATCAAAACCCATCCCGCGACCATCATCCCGGCGGCTACTAATAACAAGCAGATGATAAGGCCAGCATGACTGACTACGACCCTAAGTTCGGTCAATGCCAGATGTACGCCCGTTGACAAGCTTGCCATTTGGGCTTTGAGGCTTTCCAAGACGCTCTGCACAACACTATCAACCGATCCGGAACCTTCTTCACTCGCCATTTTCCTGATCTCCATTGCAACTGTAAGTACACCATAATGCCCTATTTTTAACTATTCTTAATAAGCAATAACACGTCTCGCATACTTACGCACTACCACCAAACCACGACAGTTCATATTGCTCGATCGGATACTGCTCATGCTTCTCAATGATCTTCACAGACTGTTTAAATCGCGTCGTGATATCGGTGGCACCCACAGAACCTTCATTTGCCTGCAGACCTGCATCGTGAAAGCGCTTAAGGTGAAATAACAGGCTCTGTTGATAGATACCTGGGCCCGCGTGCCAGGCGCATTCGGCGAGTATGCCCATGCAATGCAAGAGAGCATTCAGATCCGTCACGATGTACTGCCGCACGGAGTCAAACATAACCGAGGTCAGTCGTTCAAATGACACGGGCGACACCTGAACTCTCTTGGTAGCCTGATTCTTCTCCTCACCAGAGGGAGGGTTGGCCTTCACGTATTCAAGGATTGCCACCCGGTACCAATTCAGGCAACTCTTCGCGGTGAATGGATCATTAACACCTGGTGATAAGGCTCGGCCAATTACCTCAACCAATTGCTCCACAAGAAACAGTACATTTTGATGCTCGGTACGCTGCGGACCCATAGCAAAACATCGCTTCAGTTCATCAATGGGTACATCATCCTGTTGCTGTTGCCATACACTGAGTAGGCCATCGTGCGGTGTTACAAAATCACCTGGGCGATAGTGTACGCGCACAAATAGCTCTTTCGATTGAGTCAATTCCACCAACGTATCGTGATCAATTGCCTGAACGTAACCAATCGCATCACAACATACGCGGGACGCGGTCAGTTCACTAATGGTATCGTCAAAGTTGCCTTCATCCAGTTGCGTCTTGTCCGTATCAGAATCGGGGTAAATCTCAACAATGCGCTTTTGCAGACGGCCACCAATATCAGCAATGATATTCTCGATATTTATGGTCTCAGCAATATGATGAATGTAGTAGATCAACACCCCAATACAGACCAGCGCTAGCCCAACGGCCGTGATAACACTGAGATAGGGTACAAAAGAATCTACCATGTCTCCCGACTCGGCCACAGATCGACCGTGAACAGTGGCCAGAATGATCAGACAGTACGCAAATGTTCCGACAAAAATACCCAATGTGCATTGATTGCCACGGTCACGCATGAAGTTTCCGATCAGCCTTGGTCCGAAATTTGAGCTTGCAAAAGATACTGCCACAATAGTGATGGAGAAAGTTACTCCTGCTACCCCCATCACGGTAGTCGCAATAACACTCAATATGGTCCTCGCATCTGTCGCACCAGAGGCAACAACAGAAGACGCATAGAGAAACTGATTGATCAGTGAATGTTCATCGAGCCAGCGTGTAAATAGCGCCAGCATGATAGCTGTCAAGAGCATGCACAAAGGTATGAACCAATAGCTGGCCCGAAGATCGTCCACTGCCTTGATCAGCTGAGCATACATATAATTACAACAAGCCTGTGTCAATCATTAGTTTTCGCCACCCGGTGCCTGCCCGGAGAAGCTCAGTGGCTCCTTAAACGTCAATGTGCGGTAAGGAAAAGGTATTTCAATTCCATGACTATCCAAAGCTGCCTTTACGGCTGTGACAACTTGCGCCCGAGACTTGCGTACGCCCAACGGTGTTGAATCAGTCCACCATGCCAACTCGATATCGATGCTGCTACTTCCGAACGCACACGGGAACACCTGAACCGGTTTGTCGGGCGTGAGACTGTCACACTGGGATATGGCATCAGAAATAACACTTACCGCCTCGTTCACATCGACATCATAGGCTACGCCTGTTGTGATCATCACGCGTCGGCTGGGTAAACTAGTGAGAATTGTCACAGGGTTTTTAAATAAAAACGCATTAGGCACAACAGTCAGTTTTCCGTTTGTCTCACGGATGTAGCTCATCCGCATCATCACTTTCTCAACCTTGCCGACAAACCCCTCACACTCAATAAAATCGCCTCGCTCGAACGGAAACCGCCACAGAATCAGAATTCCGGCAAAGAAATTCTCGAATATGTCCTTAAAGGCAAGGCCAACAGCAATCGAAACCAACCCCAGACCTCCCAAAGCCTTTGCTGGCGTCAACCCCGGGAACAGAATGATGGCAGAAAGCAGCAATCCCAGCACCCATCCTACGATAGTCACAAGCCGGATTATCAATTCCTTGACAGACTCACGCTTGTTCCAGCCACTTAGTATACGTGTTCCAAATCGCCGTAAGAGTGTGGTTAACGTCCATGTCAATAACAAGGTGGTGATCGAGCCAAACACGAACGGCAAATGCTCTACAAAGCTCGTTAGCATCCCCGAGAAGGTCTCGAAGACAGTACGTTGTACCTCGTCAACACTATCCATGAAGAACTCTGATGGAGGTGGGACTATCAGCATCCAAGCAACGACGTGCAGAGTCGGGTACCCTTATCACCGCTTGGGACCCAGAAAAAACCAGGCAACAACGCCTATGACTGGCAACAATAGAATAAAAACAATCCACAATGTCTTTTTGCCCGAACTGGCTGTGCTTTGAACAGTTCGCACGATAGCCCACACACTAACAATGAGCCAAATGAAACCCAAAATACCTGATACTTCTATCGACATAACGCCCTCTATAAGTTAACGATTCATTTGATTTCAACCACGAATGCTTCCCTGCCATTGATTGTTTTCCACCTTCGAGGTACATACTTTTATCAGTACCTATTGCGCAACTAAAACGTCATCAGACTCATTGCAGCCACTAACAACTTCGAAGTCTGGGTGATGGTGATGACATGCAATTCTTTTTTGTAAAATTTACATACTAATGGAAAGTCACAGGCCTTTGCCGTCAAAAGTGAGTTCCCTGACTCGCTCTGGTGTAAATCAACTAGGCAACCAGCACTTTTTTCCCAGAATATTGCCAGTAGCAGACAGCACAATGTGTCAGATGACATCGACGTTATTGCGTGCCTACAAGCAATGTCATGAAAACTAAGCGGAGCCGACATCACATGTAATGTATCTAACATTACAATGAAATACGCAAAGTGTGTTACGGCTTGGACTGGAACTGCTAGTCTCTGCTGACTCAGCAATACGATCCAACGAAACGGCGTAAGCACAAATTGTGCATCCAACGCAAGTTCACACCGTTGGTTACATCCTTCTGTTTCTATCGGATAGCAAAAGTGGAACAAAAAACGTACATCGAACCAGCAGATAGTCTTGCAGGCACAGACGTAGATAGTGTTGCCGACAAAGACCATGAATCAGATCCGACGCTCAAAGCGATCTACAGAATTCTGGTTCTGATCGCACTCATGCTTGGGGCCAACGTGCTGTATTTTGGGCGTGATTTGATCATGCCACTTGTTTTGGGATTGCTACTGGCAATGACTCTGAGCCCGGTTGTTCGGGGTCTTTCAAACTATCGTATTTCAGCCCCTATCGTGTCAGTGCTCATGATCAGCATTGCAGGATTAGTTGTTACGCTGGGCGCTTACAGCTTGAGTGATTCACTCAGTGAGCTTGTCAACTCAGCGCCGATAGTCAAAGAGAAAATTGAAGCCAGACTGTTGGACTACAAAGAACCCATTGACTCAGTCAAGAAGGCTTCCGATCAACTGGGTACGCTGGTTGAATCCATTAATGGCGAGGAAGTTGCCACGGTTGCCGTGGAGCAACCCAACCTGATAACTGCTGCGGCTTCAAGCTTTGCAACCAGCGCCACCACCTTTGCGATTGCCCTGTTCATGGCGCTTTTTTTGCTGGCTACAGGGACGCTCTTCCACGAAAAACTGTTGGACTTGATGTCTGGGCCTGCGGAGAAGAAACAGGCATTGAAAATCGTCTATGACATCGAAAATCAAGTCTCCAGATATCTGTTGACCATTACCATTATCAACGCTGGACTGGGCGCTGTCATCGCCGCTGTGATGGCTCTGTTGAACGTGCCGAATCCCATCATCTGGGGTATTGTCGCTATGTTTCTGAACTTTCTCCCGTTCGTCGGCGCGATTGTAGGCTCTGTGGCCGTGGGGCTTGTATCGATCACCACCTTCGATTCAATTGGCCAAGCGCTTTTAGCCCCGTTGCTCTATTACATCTGCTCGTTAATTGAAGGCAGCTTTATAACTCCGTTGATCATTGGCCATCGTATGTCACTGAACATTGTCGCGGTTTTCCTGAGTGTGACAATATGGGGTTGGTTGTGGGGTATCCCGGGTGTGTTAATGGCCGTACCCATCCTGGTGGTGATAAAAGTCATATGCGATCACATTCAAGGATGGGCCGCCTTTGGCCATTTTCTGACAGGGCGGATTGATTGGGACCCCAAAGTGAACTGAGCCCATCGCCAAATGCCGCTCTGCCCATCTGTGGTCATGCACCGTAGCTGAAGTTTTAATTTCGATCAGGCAGCAAATCTTCACCAAACCGAGCGCGCTGGCTGTTCCGAATCAGAGTGCTTCCACGCTCCAACATTTCACGACCACGACGAATAGCAGATTGTCCATTCTCAATATTCTTGTTGCCGTTTTTAACAAGCGCATTACCTTTACGGATCGTATCAATACCATCCTCCCAGTCTTTACCAATAGCCCTGAGTCTCTTGGCCTCTTTCGCAACGGATTCTGGAGTGGAGGCGCGACCAGTAGCACTGGATTGCTCTCTGTATTCAAATCTTGAATTCCTCACAAGTGTACCGCCGCTTTGCACAAACGCCTCACCCTCGCGAATTTGTTTGCGCCCCCGTGCCAGCATCTTTTCGCCATCCTTTACAAGCTCAGCGCCTCGGGAGTTAAGCCTTGCCCCATCTCTCTCCATGGCAATGGGATTACCAGACAACGCTGCATCACTCACCCGATCTCCCGACGAAGAACAGCCGTAAACAAATAGCCAGCTGGCCAATATACTGGCCAAAAACCATCTAGTGCACTTCATCTCTAGCACCCCTAAGTTGAATTCGGTAATTTGATGCAAACGTTGTCGTCGATAGAACGTGCTTAGCAAGGATTTACAACGGCTAACGTAGTTCTATCAGCTTGCCTTTTTATCAATCAACACATCTTGCTGCCATTTGCCGGGCTCCTTATCGGTGCTATGAACACAGCCTGCCCTACAGGATGGACGCTTCTGGTCCTCTCGGAGCTTTTCCACTGCCCGATCTATTCGCCCTACACACGTCTTGAGTAGCTTTCGATCTTCCACCCAACAGATATATTCATTCCGGGCAATCGATGTAAGGCTTTCCTAAAGACCTTTAATATCCTGGGATTTAGTCAGTGCGACGACCATATCACACGGAATATCATGTACCAGACCACCTGAAATTCCCGCGTTCATTCTGTTTGCCGATTCCGGCTGGTGAATCCAGCCGCCAGTCGATCGCTGTTGCAGATCATAACCAATTCGAGGACGCTCTTGTGATCTTTTAAAAGTTTCAGCGTCTAGTGTCCTTGAATACGTGTGTGCCACCAAAACGGTTACGCAAATTCGGCGGTGTTTACTATTCGGCTCTACAATAAAAACAATGTAGCTAGTAGTCCGTCAACCCGAAATATTAGGATTCAGCGGGCCTGTCTGTGTT
>CAYGSW010000295.1:0-3300 GCA_964352535.1 uncultured Granulosicoccaceae bacterium
GTTTATTGGCGTCGGCAAAGACACACAAAGAACGTCTGGAGAGTGTAAATAATTTTTTCTATTTAATTGCGCGACTTCGCTCTACACATCAGGTTGAACTGGAAAATATACATAGTGAGACAGATCACGCATCGGTAACAGTGAATACGCCAACTAGCACTGCTACATTTTCTCTGTTGGATAGTCAGCAGAATTATTTGAGCGAGCTGGATAGCCGAATTTCCAGGCTGATTGATACACGGTTATCCATGCGAGTGTACTTACAGTCAGCCGTTAACCTGCAATATGACATTGATCAGAAGATACAAGCCCTTATCGCGGAGGAGTCATCAAAGTTTGTCGAACTGGCTGATAAATCATTTGTTAAAAATGCTTCGCTGATAGACTCCATGCTCAAAGAGCATATGGAATCAATGTTCAACGGATTGAGGCTAAAAGTCCAGATTGCTGATGTCACATCAACACTATTAAGCTCGCTGAATGTCAATACGGTTGAGCAGCTAACATCGGACGCCAAGGCTGCGCACTCAAGTGTGCAGATAATGAACCTTTATCGGCAGCAATGGAATCCAAAATCCTCATCAAGAATCAATCTGATTGACGAACAACTGGATGTTCTTCGTGCTCAAATATCCTCTGCAAGCGGCATTTACTCGTTACCATTGCGGACGATTTCCAATCAGAGACGTGCAGAGCTTGATGAGTCCATAAGAGAAGCTCGAAGAATAATATTCAAAGCACTCGACCCGGCTATAGATGGCAGCCGCGACATGTTAATATTCACCGGTGGCTGGTTGAACACGAGTGTTACAAAAACGCTGCCGGAACTGTTGGATAGCGGAACCAAAAGACTTGTAAATCTGATTCAGCTACGCGCAGAGATGAATACGGTAGCAGGGTTACTGTCTCAGGTTCCTGATGCTCGTTCTGATTCTCTGGAGTTATTGTATTCACGTTTTTCTGCTGCGAATAATGTTATCGAAGAGCTACTTCCAACAATTGACCAGATCAGTGAATTCGATACGGTAAGCGCGCCTACTCAAGAGCTGCTTCAGTCGGCAATTGGCAACCAGGGGATTTTCCAGTTTCGTGAAGAATCGCTTGCTCTGGAAGAGGCTGTATCCATCATCGTCAATAATCTTGATGATGTACAAGCTGAAATGATTGAGCACCTTATTGACGACGTTGAGGCGATCAAGCAGTCGACGTTTGATGCGGGTGATCAGGTTCTGGCGCTCATTTCAAAGAGTATCTGGAAACTTCTCATAGTGTCGTTGATCAGCATTGCGTTTACAGCGTTGGTTTATTGGTTGCTGGTATCCAGAAATATTCTGGACAGACTTCTTCAAACGGTAGAAGCGCTGCGCTCTTTGGCCAATGGTGACTATGAGGTTTCCGTTGCAACGGATGGTCATGATGAATTGTCACTACTGGCTAATACAGTAGACGTTTTTCGAAACAATGCACTCGACGCAGAAAATATGCGGATAAAACAGAGGGAGCTGGAGGCTCAACAGCTTGAAGAGCGTGAAAAACAACAAGTGCTTGAGCGCTTGAATCAACGTAAAGAGCTCGAGCAGATGCAATTAGAACAGGAAAAGGCTCAAAAGCAACAGCTGGAAGCACAGGAGCTGCAGGATAAAGTCGACGAACTGCTTATTGCTGTAAGCATGGCAGCAAATGGTAACTTGAATCATCCTATTCAAGTCAAAGGTGATGATCTGGCAGGGCAAATGGCCAAGGCTTTGGTCAAATTGCTCTCAGCGTTCAGAAGCAGTATGGCCGAGATAAGTGATAATGCCTCGAGGTTATCCATAGCGTCTGATTCGTTGAATGATTTATCAATTGACGTTAACGATATGGCTATTTCAAGTTCAGGCAGTGCGAAGGAAGCTGCCTTGTTGGCCATTAACGTAGAGGACAGTGTAGGTAAGGTGGTGACATCAACGACGCAAATGAACTCATCGATGCAGGGAATATCCAATAGCACATCCAAGGCGGAGAAGATTGCCCAGAAAGCGGTAACTCTGGCTAAAACCACAGATGCTTCCATTCGAAAACTTGCAGAGAGTAGTGCTGGCATTGGTTCGGTAATCAAGGTGATTACCAGCATTGCAGAGCAGACAAACCTGCTGGCGCTCAACGCCACTATTGAAGCTGCGAGAGCGGGCGATGCGGGAAAGGGTTTTGCTGTTGTTGCCAATGAGGTCAAAGAGCTTGCAAAAGAAACCGCCAACGCCACTGAACAGATTGAAGATCGTATCAGTGAAATTCAGAGTGATACCGGTTGTGCTGTAGCCGCCATCGAAGCCATTGGTGATATCATCAGACAGTTTAATGAAACGCAGACGACCATTACAACCGCAATTGATGGACAAAAATCCATATCGGATAACATCAGTGACGCCATAACCTCAACATCATTGGATACTGAAGCGATAACCAAAGTCATTAACGTGGTATCCGATAAGGCAAGTACCAGTCAGAAGACTTCAGAACAAATAAACAAGGCAGCTACAGATCTTTCCGAAGTCTCCAGCCAGCTTCAGCAGCTTGTACAACAGTTTACAATCTATTCCGGAGACGACAATGTGATGGGTCGATCCGCCGCAAAACTGAAGATTGTGTAGTGTGTATTGCTATGCGGCGCGCTTTTGAGTTTTGGGTGAAAGCTCAACGTCTGTACGTCCGTAGCAAGCCACGTCTTTTATACTGCCGTGATTAATACCATTCTCTGTCAGCTCGCGATCTGAATAGGCGTTCAACTCGTTGATGGCCTTGCGAATCTCGCCGGAACTGGTTAGTGGCGGTCTTGACCGTTTGCTCCTGTTTTGTTGATACGACGGCCGACAGATTTTTTGAACCCGTACTGTCGATCTGAGAACTTCAAGGCCAAGCACCCGTTCCTTCGAGTAACTTTAACCTTGTATATCTGAAATCTGCCTGTTGGCGATCACTCATTCGCAACAATAGCAGACTCTGACGGCGACCAGCTCAGCAGCGTCGTGGCCGAACGCTACCGGTTACATGGCAGTATTGCAGGTAGTGCCACTAGAAGCGCATCAATTTGAGTTATTGGCTCAAGTTTTGGAGTTCATTTGAGCACAAATCTATGTATATCACACCCGCTCTCTCAACAAACGTAAGTCGCCAAGCTGCAGCGCATGAACAAAGAATTGCGTAACCGCACCATCAATCTCCTGTATGATGCAGTAACTGGGCAACGCAGCTTTTTTCGCAGCTGCTCTAGCTTTTCGGAAACAAGAGCTCGAAACACTTGCCACAGACTTGCCACAGACT
>CAYGSW010000295.1:3400-7114 GCA_964352535.1 uncultured Granulosicoccaceae bacterium
ACTTGCCACAGACTTGCCACAGACTGGTCTCAAAGTTCAAGCTGTCCAACTGTTTTTGTATCTGGTGGCGTATTTGTCAAACACTAACGCAGCCGCTACTGCTCAGCTTGCCATCTACAAGCAGTAGATAGCGGATAGTGCACGGGTGTATTGAGGCTGTATGGAAAAGAAAGCTCAGTGTTTGTTCTTTCAGAAATTCCAAGTGCTGCTCAGCTTCATTGAAGTAGACTACGATGCACCATCTCAGTTCATAGTTTTGGCTATGGTCGTTTCTATCGTTCACTGATGTATATGGACAATGAGGCACATCAACTCGAACCTGGTATGGTGGGCAATGCGCAAGTTTAAGAAACTTCATCGTCACCTGCGACGTGCTGAGCACTGGCTGGGACGAGTGGCCACATTCGTGTATGGGTCCTTTACCAACGGGAAATCACTCATAGAGGTCGTGGCCGAAACATCGTGCACGCGAACAAGGAAGTAGATGGGTTTGTGCGCGGTTGGGGCGGCTACTTTCGGCTTTCCACAGTGAAAAAAGCATTTGTGTCGTTAGATCAATGGCTTCTACGACGGCTCCGTAAGATATTGTGGGAGCAGTGGAAAAGCCAAAGACCCGTTATCGAAAGCTGGTTGCGCTTGGATTGATTGCGGTACGTGCTCGCAGGGCCACTGCCACGGGCCGAAAGTCTTGGTGGAATGCGGGGGCGTCGCACATGCACGGGGAGGTTTCCAAAAAGTAATTAGCGCAATGGAGTTTACAGGGTTTTCTCATTCAATCTCAGTCATGGCAGCGATGCACTTGAACCGCCGTGTATAGTCCCGCACGTGCGGTGGTGTGGGCGGACGGCAGGTGGGAATCTGCCTCCGACCTGATTTTATACCCATGTTTGATTCGAGCATTAGTGAATTTCGATAGACGAGTGAACTTATAGCAGTGCACACTGACTATAAGTTTCAGTATGTGTTGATCAAGATTTCATCTTTGCTTCATCGTATTTTAAGTTTGATATTTTTTCGTCCTGCAGTTTTATCGGCACATACTGAATGTCGCTTACAAAATATAATCCTAATTAACCAATTTACAGGGAACTTCAAATGAGTAGAAAACCATATATACGACGAATTGCATTTACGCTACCGGTTCTTTTGGCATTGGCTGCCTGCAGTAGCGACGATGATTCTGACCAAGTCGATGTTCTCAACGACAATGATGGTGTTGATAGTGTCAGCGCAAGCATACCTGATACCGCAGAGGTATTAGAAGCAAGAGCCTTGTTGAGTGCTCTTGAAGCTGATGGTGGCACCCCGTTTGACGTCGACAATTCACTTGCTTATCCAGAAGAATTCAATATATTTATCCCAAGTGTTACGGGTGTTGACCTAAACCTGGTCAGTGAGCAAAACCCATCTGGACCTACAGCTCGCCTACCCATGTTTCGTGGTCTTGACCCACAAGGTAATAGCGTCGACTACGTCATCACTGAAGCATCAGACGGTAACGTTGCCGAGCTTATGGGGATAATCCATGCGCCTCGAATGGCGGTGCCAAGTGGTACACCAGGAACTCAAGACGTCACTCTGGACAACGGCATCATGCAATTCGCCGGAACTGTTGACTTTAGCCCTACGCGTTTCGTCACACCAGGTGACCCCACTGTGGCGGGCTCGCCTAATGAAATAACTGGTTCAGCGTTCCCACCTGCAGACGTGTCGCCAGGTGCTGTTGCAGATGAAGCGTGGTCCTCATATGTCATTCTGCCAAGTGGTCTTGTGCTTAATGCTCAGGCGGTTGCAAACTCTACCGGCATACATGATCGAATTCCAGATAGCGGCCAGGACGACCAAAGCAATCCGAACCTCGATCGGACTAATCGATTTGTAGTAATGCAGTTGCTTGATGGCTGGCAAGGTGGCGAACGTAACTACTTTCACTTCGTAACCGATGCGTCAGTACCTGATGCAGCAGCAATAGAATTGGGTGTGTTCGCGCCGTCTGTCGGACTGCTGCCAGCCCCGGGCGTGTTTCCCGACGGCACAAGACTTGGATTTGCTCCAAGTGCCAACGGCATCCTTGATCCAACGGGTAATCTTGGACAAGGGCTTAATATTTCAGCAATCGATCAGGCAATTGATCCTGTGAACGTGTTTCCTATTCAGCCAACTGATTCACGCTACACGCCAATGTGGGATGCTCATATTTACATGTGGACTGCAGATGCCATAGCAAATGATCAGCGTCGAATTGTGACCAGCATTTCCGACTTGAGTGGATTGTTTGATGAAGGTCTAGTGGTTAACTTTTTTCCGAACAGCGGTCCTGAAAATAGCTTTATCGCTGGTTTGATGCCAACCAATGCAATCATTAATTGCCCTGTAATAATGCAGCCAGATGATTCACTGATTGGTACTACGTTCGGTGTTTTTGAAAACTAAGTAAACTCTACAATCAGTCATGTGCCAGTCGACGCATAATACTGTGAAATGATGAAGGAGGGCATGTAAATGCCCTCTCCAATCTTAACTGCGCGGCTCAATGAAGACAACGCTTCCCAGATAATTGACAGTATTGAAGGTCAGTTTGTGATCGATAGTATTCTGTCGCGCTTGATATGCGTTTCACTGGTTGGTGCAAAATCCTCAATAAGCTGAAATACAACCAGACTTTTCTACAAGCGTATTAGCACTGTAGACCAGGTTGCCGATAGAATTGGCATAGAATTTAAGTAGTTTTCCCCAGTGTTGCATAAATTCAGTAGTTCTGCTCGACACTGAGCCCACTACGATGGTAGACAACTGAGGAATGATGGTTCTACTGCCGAATTGTTTGCCATTGACAGGGGCAAGATTGCTTGAGGTCGTACAAGACGGCCAGCTCGTTGGATAATCTGTTTGTACAGCGTACCGATTTTGC
This sequence comes from uncultured Granulosicoccaceae bacterium, assembly GCA_964352535.1. Classification (GTDB taxonomy): domain Bacteria; phylum Pseudomonadota; class Gammaproteobacteria; order Granulosicoccales; family Granulosicoccaceae; genus Granulosicoccus. The sequence goes on from CAYGSW010000295.1 coordinate 6,312, forward strand.
TGAACTTCCATAACGCTGGACGCTTCACTGTCGTATTTCTATCTCTTTCCCGGTGAGGCATTTGTAGCTCACGCGTCAGATTGTGTGCCATAACGTTGCTCAACAGAAACAGCATGTTTGCATTCCAGCCGGCACACGGCACGTAACTCATAGCCGCCTCTGTTTTCAATTCGGCAAACCGTCTCCTCTGTCAGGCACGTCCTTCATGATATTCAACAACCTGTTTGGCTTGCGTCGTCTTGTTGGTGATGATGACCTTGTAGCGGTAGTTGAAGTTATACGCCTTGAAGAGGTCCAGCTGTATCACACGTTTGTTCTGCTATGATTTATCGTTAGGGTTGGGTTGTTTTGAACATGCTTTTTCACACAGACATTTTATCTCTACCCAGCCCGAACTTACCCGACAAGATGCCATAAAAAACAATGTGCTGAATCCTCACCGGCAGTGAGTTCTCAGTACGTGTGAAAATATCTTCGTAGTTGCTGCTTTACAAGCACGATCATGTACATCCTAAGCCATTTTTCTAGCCTGGACTAATCATGATACGCCTATTCTTCCACCAGACCCTTTTTCTGTAGCGGATTCTGAGAAGGAGCTGATCGCAGCCCGGCGGAATACAGACAGTATTTCGACCGGGGCGCGCAGCCTGAGCAGAATTCGCTACAGGAAAAGGGGATGCGGAAGCATCTGGTGGCTTCATGAATAATCCAGGCTAGGAGTCTGCGCGGTAGAAATTTTCGAGCGAGAGTGATTCCATTTTGAGTCGATTTTTTCGCTCGTTTGAGGAGTTTAGCGGGCCTAA